>JAPDPX010000008.1:0-300000 GCA_034506255.1 candidate division KSB1 bacterium
CGACCATCCCATCACCCAGATCGCCGCGCTGCTTCCGCAAAACTGGCGCACGCCGACTTCTTGAGATTGGGCCCTGCCCCAGTCGCACGAGGCTTGATGATTTGATATTTCCTGCCACCAGCGTATTCTCCCCCGCTGTCGCTCGTTCGCTGCAATACTGCTCCCTGTCCGGAGAGGGCCGATCTATCCCGGCCACAGTGTTGTTGGCTGAATTGCCATTCGTTTGCCATTTCCGGCTGGTCGCCACAAAAGCGCGCGCTGAAAAAAGTTCAAAAATATCTCTTACTGTGGCAAGCTTCAAGATGGGTTCACCGGGTGGATACCACACTGAAGCGGACAGAATCAGTGAAAGGATTGGGAAACAAACTGAAGATCAGGGGAATTCTCGTATGCTGCCCTTCACGACTTGAAGTAACGGAAGTCGCTATAACTTCACCCAACCTGCCATTTCTACTGACCTGTTGGGCAAAAATTCCCCAGCCGCTCCCTGTACCAATCTCATACCAAGTAACGATGCAACCGCCATTACCATCTGATGAAATTCTATGACTCCTTTCAGAATCAGGCCGCAAAGTAACTGCAATATCATCATCCCAAATTTGATTTCCATTATGATCCAAAGATTGCGCATAAAGATCTCCTTTTTGTGCCCGTCCATCTCGCCAAACAACAGTTATTTTCCTGTTACTTCCAAGACAGGTTTGCTTGATTGCTCTTGCAGCAGGATATGTGCTTACGGGTCGGCCTCCATATTCAAAACGCAACTCTCCATTGAAAGTGATGCGCTGTACATGAACATTATCATAGGGTGTGGAGAGGGTGCGATAAACGATAGCAACATCCTGTCGGTCATTGACAATAACTTCGGGTGTGAAGGTTTGTTGATAAGCCGAATCCGTAATGGCAATGCCTTCCACCGGCCACAGGCTAACCCCGGCATGGTTGTAGCGAAAGGCACGGGTTCTGTAAATTGGTCCTTTGGGCGGCCTGTAGGCTATTTGTTCGTGGGCAACCCAAAAGAAACCGCCACTGTTGTCACTCGCCAGAGCCCCCCAAATTCCTATTGACATCGGTATTGGTGCAGACCATACAAATTGTCCTTTGCCATCTATGTGATGGATGACGATCCCACTGATTTGGGTATACGCAATAAAAAGACCACCCGCACTATCTGTGGCAACTTGAGTTCTAATATAATTGTAGGCATAATCTGCGAACTTTCTGCCATCTTGTTCCCACAAAAGTTGCCCATCTGCGGTGATTCGATTCCCAAACATTTCCTGCGCCCCATCGCCATTGCGATCTTCCGCCCAAAACACGAAAGCACCACCATTGCCATCGGCCAGCAAGGCGGTTGGCGTTTGCGAGGAATCGCTTTGGGTCGGCCGAATCGCCGAAGTTCCCCACAACAAAGTTCCGGTTGTATCCACGCGCTGCACCAAAGTTCGGGCTACAAATTTGCTGGCAAGGAAACGCGTATCGTAGAAGAGCACGATAGCCGTGCCCTCGCCTCCGTAGGTGAGAAAAAATGGGGTGGACTGATCGAATTCTCCGCTGGCCAAGGGAATTCCGGTTTCCGGGAAGGACTTGTAGCCATAACGATTCAAGTGCTGCATGCGCAGAAGCCGGCGATTGCCCACGGTACCGGTTTCCCAAACAATGAAACAGCCACCACAGCCGTCAATGCAAATTTCCGGATTGATTCCACCACCGGCGACTTTGAGGTTTTGGGAGGGATTGCTGGACCACTGCGCAACGCCTCGTTGTTGCTCGGCATCAACTCCGAACAGGATGAACAGCAGTAACATGCTGGCAAAGCGAAAGTTTCTCATGGCCGACTTTCCTCTCAATTCCAAAAACAAAAAGCCCGGGCGTACCCATTTTGATCAGGGTACACCCGGGCTTGGCGATTTTCTGCGGCGTATGGCAGGTCACACCCGGCCGGCCTTGGCCGTGCAACTTGTCCCTTCCCATTTTCCTGCCAGCAGGCTCAGCCCGCTGCTCCGGCTTGGTCAAAGCTCTTGCCGGCGGCGCGCAGGAAGACTAGCAAAGCAGCGCGAGAATGTCAAGCCTTATTTTTGCCGGTTGGTTTCGCAAAGATAGCGCGCCGTTATCCTCCCTGCCAGATGAGAGGGCACCGGCCCCCTCCTCACAGCCTCACGAAACAGTTTTTCAGTTGTTTTCCCGGGCTTTTCACTTGCGAGGGAGGATTTTTTTCTTGTTTGTCGCTTTGCGGCGTTGCGGTGCAGGCACTGAGACACTCCCCGAGATTTCATGGCAGGTCCTCCGGCATGTGAAACAAAAACGCCACTGGTGCAAGACCAGTGGCGTTTCGATTGCGGCAATTTCCGGCGGATCGTGCGCGGGCCTATTTTTGCAAAACCATTTTGCGCACCTGAGTGTGCCGGCCAGCGGTGATTTTGTACAGATAGATGCCGGTCGCTACAAGCCGCCCGGCCTCATCGCGGCCATCCCACCCCGCGCGGTGATAGCCCGCCGGTTGCGCTGTCTGATTCACCAGGGTGCGCACCTTGCGGCCGAGCTGGTCATAGATCACCAGCGTCACCACCGCGGCTTCGGGCAGGTTGTAGCGAATGCTGGTTTCGGGATTGAAGGGGTTGGGGAAGTTCTGCAGCAGCTCGAACTTCTCCGGCACCAGCGCGATGGCGCCGGCTTGCTTGGAGACGAATTCCGGCTTGCCAACCAGCAGCTTCAGTCGCTTTTGCAGCGGCTGGCTGCTGCTGTGAAATGTGTATTCAGCTTTCGTCCGCAGGTTTTGAGCGAGGCCCAGCGCTTCATCGATCAGATACACCTCGACGTTTGCAGGGAAGTCGCCGACCAGGGTGAAATGCAGGCGCACCTCACGCCGGGTTTGATTGGTTGCCACTTCGAAGTCCCACACTTGGTCAGCGTCGTGGCTGGCGCGGAAATCCGTGCAGAAATTCTCAGCCGGCTGCCGCCATTCCGGATGCGGGAACGAGACGGCGACATAGTCGCCGATCACGGGCGGTTCCGCCATTTCCGTGGCATCGTAGCCGATATCAGCCGACCGGCGGATGCCTGCCCAGTTGAACTGATCCTGAACTTCGCCGGCGCGTGCACTGATTTGCACCGCCCATTCACCAGCCTGCCATGCCATGGCTGGCGTCTTCACTTTGCCGAGGCGACCGGGCACGGCCACCGGCTGCACGATCAAACGCAAGGGTGCAGAGGTCGAAACGCCCTGGCCGCGTGTGACATAGATGGCATAGCCGCGCCAGGGATCCATCACGTCGGAGAAGGTCCACTGCCGCTCGAATGACCACAAACTCACGGTGTCCTTGTCGGCGTTGATCAGGCGCAGCGAGCGCTTGTGCACCGGGAAATTGAAAGGCGTGGCAATCAGGTTCCAGCCTTCGTACATCGTCAGAGTGTCCGGGCATACAGTGCGCCGGGTTTGTCCCGGGCCGCCGTCGAACACCGTGTTTTGTTTGCGCGTGATTGCGAAGAAGGCCCGGCCGGGTGTGAACGTCCGCGCTTTGGTGCCTTCCTGCCAGCGCGTAGCCGGCGGATTCTGCGGCAGGTAGTCGAACAGCCGCCATTGCTTGGCATCGTAGTCGCCCAGATCATCCTTCAGGACATTGATGGCGTTGCCGTCATCTAGATCATAGGGAATCGAGATCAACTGATAGCTGGTGGTGGAATCGCCGGAAACCAGCGGCACGGGCCGGCCGTCGGAGTCGATACGGAAATCGCCCTCGCCGATGACGCGCGTGCGGATGGGATACCAGGTATTTTCCGCGGAAGAACTGCCACTGCGACAGTCGTTGCCATTAATCGGGCCGTAGCCCAGGTTGGGTCCGTTGTAAGCCCCGGCCACTTTGTCACGCGCCACGGCACGGAACTCGATACCGCGGCGGGTGACGCCGGCAAGCGGAATAGTGAAGCGGAAGGTGTCGGTCCGGCTCACACGCAAAGCCGGCACCGGCGGCGCTTCTGTGGCGGCACCGCCCAGACGGTAATGCACCCATACGGTGTCGACGCCCGAAAGACTGTCAGTCACCACCAGCCGGTCGAGGAAATCCTGGCCGATCAGTGCGACGTTGTTGCTGAGGGATTTGACGCGGCGGATCTCCGGCGCGCACATGTCGAAGCGATAGTGCGCCGCGGAGTAATTATTCGGATTGACATTGCCGGCGGAATCCGCCACCCAAACATACAGGCTGTCATCACCACAGAGATCCGTGGAGTTGAACAACACCGAGAATCTCGCCGAGTCGTTGGCCACGCGCGTCAGCACGGCCTCGCCCTGGGCTTCGATTTGGCTGGCGGGCGGCGTTTTGAATTTCCAGAAGACGCGGGCGGCATCGCGGGCATTGGCCGGCAATTTAAAGGAGAATCGCAAGAGCTGGCCGGCGCCAAACCAGGTGGAAGATTGAATCTCGGTTGAAAGGACGCCATTGATGATGTGCCGCTTCCAGGGTCCATTTGAATTGCTGGTGGGGCGGCCGGCGCTGGTGGTATCGAACCAGAAGGGCCGGTTCGCTTCCGCTGGCCAGCGATAGGCACTGGCATGGCCGGAATTGCCGGCTTTGTCGACCAGCCAGACATAGACATACCAATTGCCCTGCCCCAGTCGCCGTAACTTGCTGAGTGAGAGATTGACGCAAGTGAGGGAGGAAACGGTGTCGTTGGTCGCCAGGCGATAGTAACCGCCATTGGTTGTGTCTGTGGCAGAGGCGGGGCGGGTGTTGGGATCGCGCACAAAACGCCAGCGGATTTCCGCTATATTGCGGCCATCCTGCACCTGCCAGCAGAAAGGTATGCTGCCGCCATTGAGGTAGTAGGGAAAGCCGCCGGGCCAGGAGAAACCGCCGCCGAGATAGAAGTTCCTCAACACGGGCGCGCCGACATAATAGTACAACGGGCTGTAGAAGGGGCTGTTGTTGTAGCCCGAAGTGCCGTTGGTGCCGTCCAGCCAGATCCAGCAATTGTTGCGACCGGCACTCACCACCCCGCGCAGCGGAATTTTGAAGCACAGGCTGCTGCCATTGATGATGGGCACGCCGCTGCCGGTGTAATCGGTCGGGCTTTGTGGCGGCACGTTGCCGGGAATGATTTTCCAGCGCACGAAGGCAACATTGGGCACCACGGTGGGCAGGCAGAGATAGAGGGTGTCGGCCGCCGCATAGCCGGGATAGCCACCGTAGAGATTCCAGTTCACGTTCACCGAGGTGATGGGCGGTGGCGGCTGCGGTGTCGGGCTGGCACTGCCTAGCATGGGCAGCGTGCGCTGGCCCCCGGCCAGGGTCAGATCATTGCTGCGGAATTGCAGAAACGCCTGATACGATCTGACCTCGTTGGGCCGGAAGGTTACGCGCACGAGTTTGGTGTCGCCCGCGGCGATTTGCAAAGCTTTGGTGTCCGCCGTGAAGATTGACTCGTTCGAGCTGGTGATGCTGCTGATCGCCAGGGGGTCGGTAAACGTGCGCGCGCCTGCGCTGTCATTGATCACCTGCACCGTGGCGGTGACGCTGGTGTTCACCTGCACGCGACCAAAGCGCAGGGTATCCGCGGGAATGAGCACCAGCCGCGGGCCGCGCGCCTGGCCGGTGAGCGCGACACGCAGCGTGTCCCGCTGCAGGGTGGCACGCTGGAAATAAATCAGCAGGCGCCCCTGTGCCACACCCCGGCGCTGCGGCCGGAAGCGCAGGGTGAGCGTGATTCTCTCCCCCCGCCCCAGGATCACGTTGCTGCTGCCTTGCAACAGCGCGAAAGGAAGCGAGCCGCTGTTGAGATTGTAGCCGGTGATGGTGATGCTGCTGCAGCCGCCATTTTCAAGCACGATGCTGCTGTCCCGCGAGCTGCCGAAAGAGAGGGTGCCGAAAGCAACGGACTCGGAGCTGGTGCGCAGCAAGCCGCGCCGGTCGATGAACAACGTGGCCTTTTCATCGCGGCGGTTGCGCAGCGTGTCGCTGCTGGTTTCCGGCATGGTGAGGCCGGCTTTGCTTCTTGCTCCGGAGATCAGAAACGTGTATTCGCCATCGCCGCTGGAGGGAACGTCTTCGTTGATGTTGAAGCGGGCGAAAAAGGTGAGGCTGTCGACCCAGCGGCGGTCGATCATTGGCAGATTGAGGGAATAGGGCTTGCTCAAACCGAATTTCGCCTGGGGCGTGACGGTGGTGTCCATGGTGGTGTCGAAGATCATTGTCATTTCGACCCTGGCGTTGCCGACACACGTCACGATTTGGTTGTCCACGCGAAAGGTCAGGCGGTCGAGACGCGGGGGATCTTGCGCCCGGCTGGCAAAGCTCAACAAGGCCGTCATGGCCGGGAGGAGGTAATGTAGCGATCGTTTCATGTTGTGAACCTCATTCGTGATGTTGAATCGCATGATGCAGTGCTGTGTGTTCGAAGCGTGAACATCCCAATCTGCGCAGTTGAATGGGCGCAGGCAAGATTGCAAGGGCCGGGCGCGGCGGTGGTGACACCGAGCAACCGGTGCACCAGGATGGGCATGTGCTGCGCCAGTTCGACGAGCGTGCCGAAGAAATCTTCGCGCACACTCCCCACGGTCAGACCGCTGGCCACATGCACGAGGCGAATTTCGAGCGCGTAGGCCATGCCGGTCTTTTGCAGACGGCCCACGGCGACAACCTGGACACCGAGTGCGCGCCCGATTTTGGGCACTTCCTGTTCCTCGGCCAGCGAATCGCCGGGAAATGCGCTGCGCGCTGCCGCCACCGCGGTGAGTGGCAGGCAGTGAAACAAGGCGAGTTGCTCCAGCTCTGCGTGCAAACGCTCATTGAGTCGGGCGAGCGCTTCCGCCTGCTGCTCTTTCTCCGTGAGAAAGCCGAGCACGGCCAGGCGGGGTGGCCGCGGCGGCGCTGTTTGTGCCGGCGCGCCGGTGGCGGTGAGCAGGCAGGCTGCACACAGGAGAACAATGATCCGAATGGCTCCGCGCTTCATGCTGCTGATTCCTGTTTGGGTCAGTGGCCTGCGCTTCCCTGCGGGAGTGATAATGATGCGATTCTTCACGACAGCAGTCGCTTCCAAACGACTGCGGCCGCAATCGGCAAAGCAGGTGCCAGTCAGGCCGGCGGTGCCAGCCGGTGTTGCGCCTTCTGCCGGCGCTGTTGCCCGGTTGCCGGCAGTTGGAATCAGCGATGCTATATCATTTGATTTCAAGGAACGTGGACGCGCTGGCGCGGCTGTCGCGGGCTGCCGTCCTGCGCGTCATGTGCTTGTTTGCCGGTCCTGCCATGTGCGGGCGTGAAACAACTGTCAAGCGCTGAAGCAGCGGGTTTGCCGGCAGGCCATCATGCTGCTCATGGAAAAGTGGGTGGGGAAGGCAAGGTGCCGGGAGTGGTACCGCCAGTGCCGCCATTGCCGTTGTTGTTGTTGTCTTTGCCCATGGCGGTGGCCGCGAAAATGCCCGCGCCCACTCCGACCGCCAGCAGTCCCGCAACCAGCAGCGTCTTACCCGACCTGCTCTTGCTGCTGTCCGGCGCCGGCTCAGCGGCTGGTGGCGCAGTTTGAGTGGGGGCAGTGTTTTCAACTGCGGTCACTTCCTGTGATGACTCTGCGGTTTGCGCGGGCTGCCTGGTTGCGCTGCCGGCAGAGGGGGTGCCGACCAGCCGCCTGGTTAATGTCGGAATGCGGGCCTCGAGTTTCTTGAAGTCTCCATCGACTTCATCTTTGACCTTTTGCACGATCTGGCCGCTTTTCACATGCACGATTTGCACTTCAATAAAGTAAAGCGGGCCAATGCGATTGATCGTGCCATTGACGATCAGCTTGACGCCCAGCTTCCTGCCTGCCTCGATGGCACATTCCACCGTGCTGCATCCACTTTCCAGCAGGGAAGTGCCTGCCAGTCCGGCCATCACCTGGTCCTTGTCGAGCAATTCGAACATGCCGGTGGTTTGCAATTCCTGGCGCAACCGGTCGGTGATTTTGCCGGCATCCGCCACGGAGATGCGGCCGCTGGGCTCGAGATCCAGAACCGCGAGCGAGTAGACACGACCCTCCGGGTCTGCGCCCTCCCCTGCGGGTGCAGCCAGTGCCAGATCCTGTAACACGATTGTCAAAATGAACGCCGGCAGCAGGATCACGCTGATCACTTTTTTCATACGCACATGCTCCATGAACCGATATTCTGTTTCGCAATGAAAAAACGCGGATGCCGTGTTTTTGCAATCCGGGGTTAGAATACCGGCACTTGTTTGAAAATGCGTGCGCTGAAGAGCGTTTTTGTGAGGCGGGCAAAACAGAAGGTGGGGCGGGCCGGCAGCCGGCGGGCAGGGTCAGGCGTGATCGACCAGAATCGAATCCGCCAGCTCCTTGCCGAGGTGATGGCTCTGGCCCTTGATCTGAATGTGCAGCGGGCCGTTGAAGGGTGCGACGTCGAGAATCAGGATTTCGGTCTGCGGGAAGATGCCGATTTGCGCCAAATAGCGCAGGCGCTCGGGGTCGTGATCGGAGACCATGCGCACGATCACGCGCTGCTCGGGCCGGCTTTGGGAGAGGGCGAAACAGTTGAGGCGGGGCAGCACACCGTCTTTGGAGGGAATGGGCGAGCCATGGGGATCGACCGTGGGTTGGCCCAGCGCCTCAGCCATTTTGTCTTCGAATTCCTCGGAGATGAAGTGTTCAAGCTGCTCGGCTTCGTCGTGCACCTTGTCCCAACTATAGCCCATGGCCTGCGCGAGATAAAGTTCGAGCAGGCGGTGATGGCGAATGACCTCCAGCGCGATTTTCTCACCAGTGGCGGTCAACGACACGCCCTGGTAGGGGGAATACTCCACCAGCTTCATGTCATCGAGCTTCTTCAGCATGCCGGTCACTGAAGCTTGTGCCACACCCATGCGGCTGGCAATCGCCGAGGTGGAAACCTTGGCATCATTGGCCTGCAGGACATGGATGGTCTTGAGATAGTCTTCAATCGCCTGTGTGGTGAAGCTTTTTTTCTTCCTGGTCATGGTTTTTCGCTCGCGCGGGCTGGTTGACTGCAGCGGTTTCTCATTGGGGACGGCGCAAAGTAACAAGTCAGGCGCGATTATCCAAGAGAAAATTGCGAGATTTTTGCTTGCTTTTGGCCGCCTGGTGCGGCACATTTGGCCATTTGATCAGTGATTCGAAAAAGGAGTTGCCGCATGGCTTCCGGGAATTTGCAACGAGTTGGCATATTGACCGGCGGCGGAGACTGCCCCGGCTTGAACGCGGTAATTCGGGCGGTGGCCAAGCCGGCCATGAATGAACATGGTGCGACGGTTTTGGGAATCGAGGACGGTTTTGAAGGTCTGGTGGAGGGCCGGATGCGCGAGCTGTCCAACGCCGATGTCTCCGGCATCATCAATCTCGGCGGGACGATTCTGGGCACCTCCAACAAGGGCGATCCCTGGCACTATCCCGAAGAACTGGCAAACGGCAAGATCGAGATCGTCGATGCCTCCGCCCGTGCGCTGCGCAACTACAAGCGCTGGGGCCTGGATGCCCTGATCGCGGTGGGCGGCGACGGCACCATGCAAATCTGCAACAAGCTCAGCCAGCTTGGACTCAACGTCATCGGTGTGCCCAAGACCATCGACAATGATCTCTCCGCCACCGATGTCACCTTTGGCTATGACTCCGCGCTCGCCGTGGCCACAGAGGCCATTGACCGCCTGCACACCACCGCCTCGTCCCACCATCGCGTCATGGTGATCGAGGTGATGGGCCGCTATGCCGGCTGGATTGCACTGGGTGCCGGGCTGGCCGGCGGCGCAGACATCATTCTGATTCCGGAAATCCCCTTTTCCTGGGAAGTGGTTTTTCGCAAAGTGATGGATCGCAGCGTCAAGGGCAAGCGGTTCAGCATCGTGTGCGTGGCGGAAGGCGCCAGGCTGCCGGAAGGCGGCGAAATCGTGAAGGAAATGGATGTCAAACGCACCGATGCCAAGCGCCTGGGCGGCGTCGGGGAGGTGGTGGCCGATCGCATTTCCGAAGGCACACAACTGGAGACGCGGGTCACGGTGTTGGGACATCTGCAGCGCGGCGGCAGCCCCACTGCATATGACCGCATTCTTGCCACCAATTTCGGCGCGATGGCCGTCACGCTCTGCGCCGAAGGCAAATTCGGCCGGATGGTGGCGTTGCGCGGCAACGAATATATCAGCGTGCCGATCCAAGATGCCATCGCCCGGCAAAAGCTCGTCCCGCGCGATCATCCCATGATCGCCGCGGCACGCGCGGTGGGCACCAGCTTCGGTGATGACTAGCCCCGTGCTGCCAGGCCTGTGCACCAGCCGCGGCAAGCAAGCCAGTGACTCAGTGCCGGAGATCACTGGCTTTCTTCTTTGCATTCCGCCTGCAGCATGCGGGTGACCTCGGCTTTGATGACCTTGCCCATCGCGTTGCGCGGCAGTTCGGGGGCGAACTGCACCAGAGTGGGGATCTTGTAGGGCGCCAGGTACGCAGCCGCCCAGTGGCGCAGCTCCGCCGCGTTGAGAGCCGCGCCCGGTCGCAACATGAGCAGCGCAGCGACGCGCTCTCCCCATACGGCATCGGGCAGGCCGACAATGCTGCAATCCGCCACGGCGGGATGCTGCCGCAATACCTCCTCAATCTCCAGCGCCGCGACTTTGTAGCCGCCGGTTTTGATGATGTCTGTCGTGAGGCGGCCGAGAATGCGATACGCGCCGTCTTCAAACACGGCGAGGTCGCCCGTGCAAAACCAGCCCTCGCGAAATGCCTGTTGGGTGGCCTCGGGTTTTCCCCAATACTCTCGAAACACGTTCGCGCCTTTCACCTGGATTTCGCCCGGTGTGCCCGCGGCGACTGCGCGGCCGTTTTCATCCACCAGCCGCACGGTTACGCCCGGCAAAGGCGTGCCGACACAGCCCGGCCGGCGCCTGCCATGCAGCGGGTTGGAAAGCGCCATGCCGATTTCTGTCATGCCGTAGCGCTCGAGCAAAACGTGCCCGCTCAGGGCTTGCCATTTTTCCAGCACGGCCACCGGCAGGGCGGCGGAACCGGAAACCATCAGCCGCAGTTTCGCGCAGGCGGCAGACATGGCCTGCTGCTGATGCGGCGGCGCCGCCTCCCAGGCTGCAATCAGTTTGCTGTAAATCGTGGGTACTGCCATGAACAACGTGACGCAGCCGCTCATGAATCTTTGCCAAACCCGGCCGGCTTCGAAGACCGGCATCAGCTCGCAGGTCGCACCCGCCCACAAGGCGCATGTCAAGACATTGATCAAACCATGCACATGATGCAACGGCAGGACGTTCAGAATGTAATCATCGGGCGACCATTCCCAGGCGGTGAGCAGGGCGCTGACTTGCGCCGCGAGGTTGCCGTGTGTCAAAACCACGCCTTTGGGCTTGCTGGTGGTGCCGCTGGTGTAAATGATCAGGCCGCGCCTGCCGGCTGTGATCCCGGGCAGGGCCGCGGCGACGGCGGGCTGCAGCTCGCTGGTGTATACCAGCCGCAACCGCGGGAAGGAGGTCAACGGCGGCAGGCGCGCGGCAAGCTCCGGATGCACCACCAGCACCTCGGCGCCGCAATCGTGCAGCACGTATTCCAACTCCGCGGGCGGATGCGTGGCCGCCAGCGGCACGGCAATGCCGCCGGCACGCCAAATGCCCAGCAACGCCGCTACGAAATGCAGGCTTGGCGGTGCCAGCAGCGCCACCCTTGTTTCGGCGAAATCGCTGGAACCGTTCAACAAGACTGTCGCCGCGCCGGCGGAGAGGGAGAGCAAGTCACCATGGGAAAATCGGCCCTCCGTGGTGACCAGCGCCAGACGGCCCGGCTGCCGGCCGGCCGCTGCGAAAAGTGGCAGGGAGGCAGAGTCTTGCATGTTCGCGCTATTTGACTTTGGAATAATTGTTTTTATTTTGCCGCCACTCCGTGCCAACGCTCGTGTCCCGTGGCGCCCTTCTGGCACGGCAACTTGCCATGACCAAACCCGGCAATCGCGAATTGCAACTTTTTTCTGTTCATGAAGCGTTTTGACCCGCCCTGTCATGCTGCACGCCTCTTCCCCAGCACCGGCACAATGTCCGATTGCCAAGGCAGGCCGTAAACGCGGGAAAATTTTTGCAGAATGCCGGCTCGCCGGGTTCTCCTCCACCAACCGGAAAATGCCGCGATGGCATGCGACGCGCATTACAATCGGCGCCACGGCGCGTGCCCGGGAAGATCAGCAAAAGCTTCACGACCGTGACGGTTTGCCGGGGAGGCGGGCGTGTCGTTGCCAGGCCGTTTTTTAACAAACCCGCTCTGCGAGCGGAAAGATCAAGTCTCTTGCTTAGCAAAAGGAGCAGCGCGTGAAAGTAGCAGTTGTAGGCACAGGATACGTCGGCCTGGTGGCCGGCACCTGCTTTGCCGATTCCGGCAATGAAGTGGTCTGTGTCGATGTCGATGAAGAGAAAATCAACAAGCTCCGCCGCGGCGAAATTCCCATCTATGAGCCCGGCCTGGAGGAGATGGTCAAACAAAATATGCGGGAGGAACGGCTGTTCTTCACCACCGACATCAAACCGGCGGTGGAGCAGGCGCAGATCATCTTCATCGCCGTCGGCACGCCCCCGGATGAGGACGGCTCCGCCGATTTGAAATACGTGCTGGCGGTGGCGCGTGACATCGGCAGATACATGAACGGCTACAAGATCATCGTCAACAAAAGCACCGTTCCGATCGGCACGGCCGACAAGGTGTGTGCGGAAATCAAGAAGCATACCCAGCACGATTTTGCCGTGGTGTCCAATCCCGAATTTCTCAAAGAGGGCGCCGCCATCGAGGATTTCACCCGTCCCGATCGCGTGGTGATCGGCACGCGCGATGCGCGCGCCATTGAAGTCATGCGCACGCTTTACGCGCCGTTCGTGCGCTCCGGCAATCCCATCATCGTCATGGATGAGCGCAGCGCCGAGCTGACCAAGTATGCCGCCAATGCCCTGCTCGCCACCAAAATCTCCTTCATCAACGAGATTGCCAACCTGTGCGAGCGGGTCGGCGCGGACATCGACATGGTGCGCAAAGGCATCGGCACCGACAGCCGCATCGGGCCCTACTTCATCTTCCCCGGCACGGGCTACGGCGGCTCCTGCTTCCCCAAAGACGTGCAGGCGCTGATGCGCACCGCCAAGGATCACGGTCTGCCGCTCGCCATCGTCAAGGCGGTCGAGGAAGTCAATGAACGCCAGAAAACGATTTTGCTCGACAAGATCAAAGCCTATTTCAAGAACGATTTGCGCGGCCGGGTCTTTGCCATGTGGGGACTGGCGTTCAAGCCCAAAACCGATGACATGCGCGAAGCGCCGGCGATCGCGATGATCAACGCCCTCACGGCCGAAGGTGCGCGCGTGCAGGGGCACGATCCCGAAGCGCTCAGAGAAGCCGCCCGCATTTTCAAAGACCGCATTGGCCGCGATTTGTTCCTGTTTCAGAAGCGTTACGATGCCCTGGAGGGCGCGGATGCGCTGATCATCATGACCGAATGGAATGCCTTCCGCGAGCCGGATTTTTACCTGATCAAAGAAACCCTCAAACATCCCGCCATCTTTGACGGCCGCAACCTCTACGACCCCAAACGCATGAAGAAAATCGGCATCGACTATTTTTCCATCGGCCGGCCTTGCGCCTGAAGGCCGCTGGCGGGCGCTCCCGCTGCCGGCGGGGAGCGCCCGTCGCAGCGCCGGCAGCTTTGGTCGCAGCCCTCAGCAAAAACGAATGCCGTGTGCGGCCAGCCAGTTTGCGCAGCGCCGGAATTCTGCCACGATTTGCTCGCGGCGATAGTGCGCATTGGCAGGGCTGGTGGAGGGCAGGAGATAGAAAACCGTCGTTGCGATGCGCCATGGCTGCGGCCCGGGTTCGATTCTCTCCCGCTGCGGCAGAGCAAACAGCCAGCGCATGCCGCTCACACCAATCACACATGCCACCCTGGGCGCGTGGCGTTCGAGCTTGCGGCGCAAGGCCCGGGCGCCGGCGGCGATTTCCTGCGCGGTCAATTCGCCGATCTGGCCGGTGGCGCGTTTCACCACGTCGGTGAAGCCGATGCCGCGCTCCAGCAGCATGGCCTCGTCGCCCGCCTGCACGGAACCACCCAGCAGGCCGCTGGCGGACAGCGCCGGCCAGAAACGATTGGAAGGGCGCGCAAAATATTTCCCTGTTTGTGCGGAATAGCGGCCGGGATTGAGGCCGATGAAAAGCAGTTGCAACCCCGGCCGCAGATAATCGGGCAGGGTGAGGGAGGGAGTTCGGGATTTTCGGCGCAGAGATGACACCGGGAGCACGAAAGAGAACGGTGAATTCAGCGCACGGCGCGCGGCGGCCGCCGGCGGGGGAGGACTCACTCGCCGTGACGCTCGGGCGCGGCCGCCACGCCCTGTGGCTCCGGCAGAAAGGAAGTGATCAACAACATGAGCATGCCCAGCGAGATGGCGGTATCCGCCAGATTGAAGACCGCGGTGCGAAACGTGCCGATGCCGAGGTTGAGAAAGTCGATCACGCGGCCCTGGTGCAAGACGCGATCCAGCAGGTTGCCCATCCCGCCGCCCAACACCAGCCCCAAGGCCAGCAGATGGGCCGCTCCGCGGCTGTGAGCGCGCAGCATGTATAACAGCAAAAGCAACAGACATACCGCCGGGGCAATGATGAACAACACCAGCCGCACTTCGTCCGGCCAGTTTGAGCCCAGGCTGAAGGCTACACCCGGATTTTCGGTGTAGTGGAAACGGAGGAAATCGGCGAGATAGGATTGCGGTCCGCTTTCCCGGAGAATCGACTTGGCCAGACGTTTGGTGAGCTGGTCACAACCCACACAACTGGCCGCCGCCAGCAGGGCGACGAGCAGGTTGCGCCTGAGATACTGCGGCATGATCACATCCTGTTTCAATTGCTGCAGATAAATCCCTGCGTAATCAACACCGGCACGAGAATGTAAAGAATGGAATCACGAATGAGATAAAACAGGAACACCGCCGCCAGGATTTTCCAGCCTTTTTCCCGTACGAAGGCGCGCACGCCTTTTTCGCGCAGCAGGTCGGTCCATGCCTGAATGATCGGCGGCTTGAACACGCGTTTTAACAGCATGACAGAATCCCTTCAAATTTCCCTTGCAGGACAGTCAGGTGCCAGGGTACACGCGCCGCACCTGGGTTTGCGGGCACGGCAGATATGCCGGCCGTGCAATATAAGGCGGTGGGAAAAAAGAGTCCATTCCTTTCTGGGCACGATCGCCATCAAATCCCGCTCGATTTTCTCCGGCGTTTTTTCCGCGGTCAACCCCAGCCGCCGGGCGAGCCGCTGCACGTGGGTATCTACCACCACACCATCATTGATGCCGAAGGCATTGCCCAGCACGACATTGGCGGTCTTGCGGCCGACACCCGGCAGCGCAGTCAGCTCAGCCATGCTGGCCGGCACCCGGCCGCCGTGCTCACTGACCAGGCGCTGCGCACAGGCGATGAGATGGCGCGCCTTGTTGCGAAAGAAACCCGTGGCATGAATCAGCTTTTCCACCTCGGCCGGCTTCGCCTGCGCCAGCGCCGCCGGCGTGGGAAAGGCGCGAAACAGGGCGGGCGTCACCTCATTGACGGTTTTGTCGGTGGATTGCGCTGATAAAATCGTGGCGACCAGCAGCTCAAAGGGGTTGCGATGCACCAGCGCGCAGGCGGCCGCGGGGTACAGCCGCCGCAGCGTGCGCACTACGCGCTGCCGCCGCGCCTTTTCCGCTGCCTCTGTCGTCCGGCTCATAAAATGGTCACGTCTCCGATCACGAAGGAGATGCGCACGTTCAGGCGCGCGGTGGCATGGTCATAATCCGGTGATTTGAACACTTTGTTGAGGCCCAGCCCGCTTTCCTTTTTGCCGAAAACCACCAGGTCGCCGATTCCCGTGCTCACATGCACCAGGCAGGGAATCGTCTTGGGCAAAATCAGGGTGGCGTCGCCGATAAAACCGGAGACAACCAAGGCGCGTTCGCCGCCCAAGATGGCAATGCCGGAGAGGTCGAATTTCTGTTCGCCGATGAAAGTGGAGACGGCCCCGCCCTTGAAATCATCGCTGCGCACTTGCAGGTGAATGTCGCCAATGAAGCGATTTTCGTTGAGGTAATCGCCGGCCACCGTGCTGCCGATGAAACTGGCACTGTCTGCGCCGGCTGTAGGGCTGACTGTAATCGTGCTTTCCTCCCGGTTTTTGGGAAACAAAATCATCCTGGCGCCGATGGCCACCAGAATCAGTGGCCAGAAGTTGCGAATCGTCTCCCGAAAACTCAGCAGCTCGAGCCGGTCGAGCAGCAGGAGTGTCCCCAACAGGATCAGCATCCCGCCCCAGAAAAACCGGCTGCCGGTGCACTCGTTTGCACTCATCTCTTTCTCCACGGCGATGCCATCATGATCGTTTGGCCTGAAACCATTGGGCGATTTCTTGGGCCGATTTCGTGTTCAGAACGTCGGCCTTGCGCAGCCAGCCCTTGCGGGCAATGCCCACGCCGTAAAAAATGTCCGCGATGCCCGCGCGGTCATGGGCATCGGGATTGATGCTGAGCAGCACGCCGCGATCGCGCGCATACTTGACGTAGCGCCAGTCCAAATCGAAGCGGTGCGGGCTGGCATTGATTTCGATGCTGACGCCCAGCTCGGCCGCCGCCTCGATCACGCGCTGATGGTTGATCGGATACCCGTCACGGCTGAGCAGCAACCGGCCGGTGGGGTGGCCGAGAATCCGCACCGCCGGGTGCTCCATGGCCTTGATCAAACGTTTGGTGGCCTGGGCCTCGCTCATGTTCATGCTGCTGTGGATGGAGGCGATCACAAAGTCGAAACTCGCCAGCACCTTGTCGGGATAGTCCAGTCTGCCGTCCGGCAGAATGTCGCATTCCGTGCCTTTGAAAATGTGAAAATTCCGGAAACCGGCATTGAGGCGGTCAATCTCGCGGTGCTGCTCCTTGACACGCTCCGGTGACAGGCCCTTGGCGTAGGCGACCGACATGCTGTGGTCGCAAATGCCGAGGTACTCGAAGCCCAACGCCTGGCACGCCTGCGCCATCTCGGCCAGCGAATTGGCGCCGTCGCTGTAGGTGGAATGGCAGTGCAGCACCCCGCGCACATCCTTTTTCTCCACCAGCACCGGAATCTCGTGCCGCAGCGCCGCTTCGATCTCGCCCATGTCTTCCCGCAACTCGGGCGGCACATAGCTCATGCCGAGCGCGGCAAAAAGAGCGGCTTCGTCCTCACAGCGAATCAGGGTCTCGCCCTGGAACAGGCCCCATTCACTCACCTTGATGCCGAGCTTGAGCGCGTGACTGCGCATGGCAATGTTGTGTTCCGCCGAGCCGGTCAGGTGATGGAGAAGATAAGGAAATTCCCGGTCGCTTGCCAGCCGCAAATCCGCCTGCATGCCGTTTGACAGCAGCACGGTGCTTTTGGTATCGCCCTGCGCAATGACGCTCTGCACGCCGGGCAGTGCGGTGAAAAACGCCATGATTGCGGCCCGGTCCGCCTTTTTGCAGCTCGCCACGATGTCAATATCCTTCACCGTTTCGCGGTGGCGGCGCAGGCTGCCGGCCAGCTCGGCGCGGATGACTTTGGCATGCGTTTTCACCGCCTCGAACAGGGGCCGTGCTGCCTGCTCGGCATGATGATACAGATGCCGGCTGGCATAGCGCCGGATCTGCGCGATGCCGTCCAGCAAGTTTTGCTGGCTTTTGGCACTGAAGCCCTCCAGCCCGGCGACACGACCCTCGCGGCAGGCTTTTTCCAGATCGTTGATCGAAGCCACGCCCAGCTCATCCAGCAATTTTCTGACCTTCTTGGGCCCCAGTCCGGGAATGTGCAGCAGCTCCATGATGCCCGGCGGAAAGGAGCGGCGCAGCTCCTCGTAGTATGTGAGTGTGCCCGTGGTCACCAGGGTGGTGATCTTCTCGGAAATCGCCTCGCCGATGCCCTTGATCTCGCGCAAGCGGTTGCCCGCGATCAGCTCGTGCAAATCCTCGGAAACGCCGCGCAGCGCGCGCGCCGCATTGGCATAGGCGCGTGTCTTGAAGGGGTTTTCGCCCTTGAGCTCCAACAGGGTGCCGATTTCTTCGAGAATTTCGATGACTTGTTTCTTGTCCATGGCGGTTTGTACTCACCGAGTTGATTTGACCAACATGGAGTTGCCCTGCCGCTCCCGGAGCCGCCTGGCTGCAGGCTTTCTTTGCAGTCCCGGATTCGGTCATCGCGATCGCCCTGGCGGCCCGGTTTCCGGAAAAACTCAGCGGTGGCTTGCAATCTCGGCCTGCAGCTCGCGCGCCGGTTGATACTGCGGCAGCCGCGCCAGGATTCTGGTCAGCACCTCCTGCGCGCGCGGACCATCCTGCAAAAGATGCCAATAGAATTTGGCAATTTCAACCCCCTGCTCCGGTCGCAGACGGCGCTGGCGTGCCGCCTGCTCCAGCCGGGCACGCACCTGCATGGTGTCGCCCGCCTGCCAGTAACAGCGGGTAAGCTCGAGCGCGGCCGCGAAGCTGGGAAAGGGGAATTTCGTTTCCGGCAGGATCTGTTCGAACCGCTGCAGCAGCGCCCGGGCTTGCTCCCGTGCGCCGCGGTGCAGCGCGTGCTGCACCAGCGTGAGAAAGTGAGAACGGTAGTGCTCTGCCACGCCGCGTTCCAGGTCGTCGAGATACACTTTGGGGTTGGCGAGATTGCGGTAGCGGTACACCGTGAGCAGGTTTGTCGCCAGCAGCTCCGGTGCTTCCGTGTGGCCGGGCACCGGCAGCAGCCGGCGCGCCAAACCCTCGTTGCGCAGATGGGGCTGCAAGCCGGCGAGGTTCTCGTTGGGAACGTCGCCGCCAAAATAGACCGGCCGCTGGAATTGATTGGCGGAGATGATGTCGATGATCAGGCGGTCTTGCGGCCGCAGGAAGCGGCCCTGATGGGTGGGATTCACGAGGATCGTCATGGCATATGGCGGCCTCGCGGAGTCGCCGGCCGTGGTGAAATCCCGCCATGCCGCGGCGTTGGTAATGGGAAGGTGAATCATCCGCGGTTCCGGCCAGGGCCGCAAACGCAGCGAGTCGGGCTCGCCGGCGCGCCGAGGAAGCGGCACGCGCGGCGGCCGCGTTTGCAGTTGTCGCACATACCAGGGCGCATGCAACAGGCCGAGGTTGACGACGCTCACGTCGCGGCGAAAGCGCTCAACTTGCTGCATATACCACAACGGAAAAGTGTCATGGTCGCCATTGGTGAAGAGAATGGCATCGGGTGCGCAGGTGCTCAGCAAGTTGCGGGCATAATCCGCGGCGGTGTAATTGCCTTGGCGATTCCGGCGGTGAAAATTATGCTGCAACAGATTGACCGGCACCGCCAGCACCAGCAACGAAGCCAGCCCGAGCTGGATGACGGTCAAGCGGTAGGGCGCGGCGGCGGCCTTCTCAAAAAGCATCTGCGCCCCCATGCCAATCCAAATCGCAAAGGCGAGGTAGGAACCCACATAGGCGTAATCGTGCTCGCGCGGCTGCCCCGGCGTCTGGTTGAGATAGATGACCAGGGCAAGGCCGGTCATCACGAACAACAGGGCCACCAGGCTGGCGTCTTGCGGGTGGCGGCGGAAGTGATAAAACATGCCGATCACGCCCAGCAGAAAGGGCAGCCCCCCAAGCCCCTGCCATAGCAGCGTGCCGCGTTGTTGTGCGGCCTCGCCGCTGCGGCCGAAGAACTGCCAGCCCAGGTAGCGCAGATACCTCGCTTTGATCTGATAATCCCACAGCGGCGCTTTGCGCACCAGCAGCCGGCTGAACAAGTCTTCGCCGCCATCTTGCTCGCGACTGAAATAGCTCGCGAGCTGCGTCCAGTTTTGGGGATCGTTCCCGTCGATCGCCGGATCGAGATTTGAACGAATGAACACGGTCAAATAAGTCGAATAACCGAGCACGATCAGGAACAAGGCGGCACCCGCAAGCCTTGCCATGGGGAACTCCCGGCGGCCGGCAGCGACCAGCACCATGAGCAGCCCGCACACCAAAGCCGGCACGCCTCCCAGTTTGGCAAGAGGCGCGGGCAAAGGAAGGCCTTGCAAACTGCCGGGTAGCAGAAAGCAAAGCGCCAAACCCAGCAGCAGCAGCAAGGCAAACCATTTGTGCCAGTGCCACGGCCGGGTTTCAAAATACATCAGCAGCAGTACCACAGGAATCGTCAGGACATTGAGCAGGTGCACACCCACCGCCAAAGCGATGAGATAGAGGGCGAGCACGAGGTGGCGCAGCGCCGGCAGGGTGGCTGGTGCCTCGGCCCAGCGCAGCGCCAGCCAGATGACCAGGGCGGTCAGGCAGAGGGAAAGCGCATGCACGTCGGCGCTCACGGCATTGAACCAGAAGCTGTCGCTGAAAGCCAGTGCCAGGCTGCCGAGCAGCGCGGCAACCACCTGCTGGCCGCTGGAGGTGGCAGGCAGGCAGCGGCGAAGCAGGCGCAGGATGATCAGGTAGGTGAGCAGAACCGTAACGGCGCTGGCAAGAGCGGAGATGAGATTGACGCGCCACGCAATTTCCCCGCCCAGCGGCAACAGCGTGAACAGCCGGCCGAGCAGCAAATAAAGCGGTGCGCCCGGTGGATGGGGCACACCCAAAATGTAAGCACACGCGATGAACTCCCCGGCATTCCCAAACGAAACAGTGGGTGCCAGAGTGCGCCAGTAGGTGGCGCAGCTCAACGCGGCCGCGAGCAAGGCACCCGGCGTGGTGAAGGAGGAACGGGTGAGTGGCGCAGACAGGTTCTGCATGCGGTGCGATTCCCGTGCTCGTCGAACAGGGCGTCTGTCAAATCATGCCGTGCCGGCGCAGGATGGTCAGCAGGAGTTGATCATAGCGCTGTGCCAGCAGATGGCTGGCGAAACCAATCCAGCCGATCTCCGCGGTGGCGTGCGTCGGCCCGTCGAAGGGCCGGCCGTCCGGCTGGCGGATCACGACCCCGGCCTCCTGCGCAATCAACCAGCCTGCCAGGTCATAAGGATGGGCGCAGAGCACGGTCGGCTCCGCGCGCGCGCGCCACTGCTGATTGAGCTGCGGCCGGATGTCGACCACCAGGCGATCCTGGCCGTGAATCAGCGCATAAATTTGGCCGCCAGTTGACAAATGTTGATCAGCAAAGGCTGCATTTTGCGCCACCGCCTCCCCGCCCAGCACAGCAAACAGAAAATCCTCCTCCAGGGCGGCCACCTGTTTTTTGCCGCGCGGAAAGAGATTGACAAACGTGATGAAACTGTGCTGCAAATCGGAGACGGGACGGGCATGCACTGGCGTCACCGCAAAAGCCTGCGTCAGCAAATTCTCCCGCCGTTGAAAGGCACCGCCGCCGGGCGTGGCCCACAGGGTGTCCGCCTGACAGCCTTTTGACGTGGGAATTTCGGTCTGCAGGGAAAAGATCGTTTCCGCCAGCCGCGATTCCGCGCCTTTGTCGGGCAGGATGGCGGAGAGAATCCAGCCGCTGGCTTTGCCATACATCACCAGGCGCGTGCCGTCGATGGGATCACACAGCACACGAAAACGCGGCGTGCCGCGGCCGAAAAAAATTTCCCCGCCCGATTCAAACTCGCCGGCCAGTACAAAGGCCGGCGCCGTGTGTTGATGGGCATCGAGATAGGCCAGCAGGCTGCGCTCGGCCACGGTGTCAATGCCAAAGATTGTGTCCATTTCGGCGTGCGCGGCCACCGCGGCGAGTTCCTGCGCGGCATCCTGTGCCAGCGCGCGCCGCACCTCTGCGCGCAGGTGGTGGTGGGCGTGCCAAAGCAGTTGCGCGAGGCTGCGCACCGGCGAATCCGCCGGCAGATTGAACTCGGGGGGATCAGCGGGAAGAGGGCTGGAAGTCGTCTTCATGGCCGGGATGATAATCAAATCACCGGCCAAAAACAAGCGCCGGCAGCGAGTCCTGCCGGCGCACGGAGCGACGACTTGCTATTCCCTGGGCGGGATTCTATATTCCGGCCGGTTGTTTGAGCGGCGGAGACACAACACCCCCGTCAGCTTGCAGCATGCTGTTCCTGTAAATCCTGTTTATCCCGTCAAGCTTTCCGGCAAGAATTTGGTCATTCGAAAAAACCGTCCGGGTGCCTGGAATGTTTGCCAGCCCGGCCGGCGAAGTGGATTCGAATCAAGATCGGCCCGGCGGTGGATTGCTGCGCGCGGCCAAACATTTACAAAAGCGAATTGTCTTCCGACAGCAGGAGTCATTTCATGTCAAAAGTTGACTGGTTTTATTGGCGGCCGGGTTGAAAGACCTGTGCCAAAACGCAAGAGTTTCTTGCGCAGCGTAAAGTCACACCTGTCGAGCAAGTCAGCACCAAAACGGTCAGGCTGCAACGCCGGGAAGCGCTGGCGCTCGCCCGCGAGGCTGACGAGCTGTATGCCACCAAAGGCCGGCGCATCGTTCATCTCGACTTGAAGAAGGACAAGCCCGACGAAGCGACGTTGCTGAGCTTGTTGCTCGGCCCCAGCGGCAATTTGCGCGCGCCGGTGTTGCGCAAGGGCCGCACTCTCATCGTCGGCTTCGATGAGGCGACCTACAAACGTTTGCTCGCCGAATAGTTGTGCCGCCGGGCCGGGATGCCGCTCTCTCGCAATACACAAGACGGGAGCGCCACATCACGCGGGTCAGGTTTTGGAGGCCGGGGTGTCAGGGCGCTGCGCAGGTGGCCGCGGAGGTCTCACCGGAGAGTTGCGGCATGACAGCGGCAATCCTTTCTCAAAGCGACGCAACCAGGCACGGCAGCAAGCATGCCGCCGCTTTTGTCCCAAAGAACGTTTTCCCGTTGTCGAACTGGCTGAAGAAGAGGAGGTGAGTGCATGAAGGTATTGGTCACCGGCTCGACCGGGCTGATCGGCTCGGCGTTGATTACAGCCCTGCATGCGCAGGGGCATCAAGTGGTGCGACTCGTACGGCAACCGGTCGTGAGCAATGAGCCTGCGGTAAAATGGGATCCTGCGGCCGGTACCATCGATGCCGCCGGCCTGGAAGGACTCGATGCCGTCGTGCATCTCGCCGGCGAGAGCATTGCCAGCCGTTGGACCGCCGCCAAAAAACGGCGCATCCGCGACAGTCGCGTCGCCGGCACGCAACTGCTGGCGCAAACGCTTGCCGCTCTCAAACAGCCACCCAGGACGCTGATCAGCGTCTCAGCCATTGGCTATTACGGCGACCGCGGCGACATGATTTTGCGGGAGGATAGCGGCCCGGGCACGGGCTTTCTTGCCGAAACCAGCGTGGCATGGGAACAGGCGGCACAACCGGCTGTGCAAGCCGGCATCCGTGTGGCGCATCCCCGTATCGGCATCGTCCTCACCACTGCCGGTGGGGCGTTGCAGCAAATGCTGCTGCCCTTCCGCCTGGGGATCGGTGGCGTACTGGGCAGCGGCAAACAGTATTGGAGTTGGATTGCCTTCGAGGACGTGATCGGCGGGTTGCTGTATGCCCTGCACAATGAGAATCTCCGCGGCCCGTTCAATCTCGTTGCGCCGCAACCGGTCACCAATCGCGAATTCACCAAAACGCTGGGTCGCGTGCTTGCCCGGCCAACTTTCCTGCCGGCGCCGGAGTTTGCGCTGCGCCTGCTGCTCGGTGAAATGGCTGAAGGCCTGCTGTTCGCCAGTGCGCGCGTCGAGCCGGCAAAGTTGCTGGACATGGGCTACCGGTTCCGCTATCCAGCCCTGGAAGAGGCCCTGCGCGCGTTGTTCAGATGAAATCACTGCCGGCAGGCAGGGCAGCTCCGTTTGATCAGTCAAGCTCTTGCCAAACCGGCCGCAGGAACAATACCAGCAATGCCAGCGCCAGCGGCACACGCAGCATGTGGGCCGACCAGCCTGTGGTGTAGAATGCGATGGCCATCACCACCAGGGCGCTCAAGCAGAGCAGCCAAAAGCCCCACTTTTGCCAAAACCACAGCGCGATCACGGCGGCGAAGGTGACCAGGGGGTTGGCGGCATAAATCTGCCAGAGCGCCGGCGTGAACTTGGAGTATTGTGTGAGAAAATCAACCCGCTTGCTCAGCCCCAGGTAAAGACCAAAAAGATTGAGCAGCGCGAGCAGCACCAGAATGGCAGTCAGCGCCGACGGTCGTTTGGGCCGGCGCCTGGCTGGTTGACAGAGAATGGCAGGCGTTCGCGCGCCCTTCATTGTGCCGCAGACAATTGCGCAATCATCGCCGGGCACGGCGATGGCTTGCCGGCAGGAATTCAGAATGGAGCAGCGCCGTTGCAAACTCCCGGCAATGGCCGCTCTCCATCTTGTGCACTTTGCTGCCAAGCAGAGATTATACCCAGGCGGGAATCAACCCTTCACCAAACCGATGAGGTTGCCCTCGGGATCTTGGAACAGCGCGAAGGTCACCATGTTGGGAATCTCGGTGGTCGGCATGATGGTCTTGGCGCCCAGGCTCTCGGCCTTCTTGAGGTAGGCGTCGGTGTCGTCGACTTGGACGTACACGGTGACATAACCCGGCGCGCCGTCCCCGGTCTGGCCGATGCCGCCGCCGATGCTGCCCTTGCCGACTTCCGTGCCGTTGGCGATCGGTTGCACCAGGCCGTAGTTCATCGCCTCGAGGTTTTGAATCTCCCAGCCAAAAAGCTTGCCGTAAAAGCTCTGCAACTTTCTGGCGTCTTTGCCCATGATTTCGAAATGGACCACCGGTGTTGCTGCCATGTTTTGCCTCCTTTGATGGATGAGATGGTTGCTGGAACGGTGTTGAGGGATGTCATTGCTCCGGGAATTGACCGCCCGGCCGCAGTTGCGCGTGTGACGTGCCGGAGAGGCCTGGCTCATCGGCGTGCCGTTTTTTTTCACGGACAAGCAATGTCCCTCCCATGGTTGAATTGTTGCGACTGCAGGGTTGGCCCATCGCCCGCCTTGGGCGGAATCTTCGACAGCAGCCTTGCCGGCGTGCAACGGCATATGAAGGCAAAACCGCCGTGCAAATGCAAATCATTTCTGCTGAACGGCCGGGGGGCAAAGAAAAAAGGCTTGGCAGCAAAGGGAGTTTTTGCTATAATCCCCCCGCGAACGACAGGAGGGTGCCCGTGCAACTGCCGGCGCGAAGGTCCGGTGGTTGTCTCTCCGATCACATGCCTCTGAACCTCACAACTTGCGAGTTCGACTTTGACCGTCACCGGCATTTTGGAAATCGAGGCGAAAGGCTTCGGTTTTTTGCGGCAAATCAAGAACAATCTCAACCGCCTGCCCACTGACGTTTTCATTCCGCCACCCTTGATTCAGGCCCATCGTCTGCTGCCCGGCGTTGAGCTGGAAGTCGCGGCGCAGCAGGAGAAGGACGGCAAACTGCGCGCGCAGAGCGTGCAGACCATTCAGGGCATGCCGCCGGAAGCCTGGCAGGCCCTGCCGCGTCTGGAAGACCTGCCCGCCATTTCACCCCGGAAACCGCTCTGGCTGGAATGTGAGCCGGCGGGCTACAGCCAGCGCCTGATCGACCTCTTCGCGCCGTTGGGCGAGGGCCAGCGCGCCCTGATCGTTGCGCCGCCACGCTCCGGCAAGACCATGATGCTGCAACAGATTGCCGCTGCGCTGGCACACAATCATCCGCACCAGCAACTCTACGTGCTGCTGCTCGATGAACGACCCGAGGAGGTCACCGAGTTCCGGCGCAGCATTCGCGGCCAGGTCTTCTCCAGCAGTTATGATGACCATCTCGGCAATCACCTGCGCCTGGCAAAGCTGGTGCTGGAATTCGTCAAACGGCGGACCGAAGCCGGCGGCGACGTCGTCCTGCTCATTGACTCGCTCACCCGCACCGGCCGCGCGTTCAATGCCGGCCAGCAGGGCAGCGGCCGCCTGATGACCGGCGGCCTGGATGCCCGCGCCCTCGAAGTCCCCAAGCGGATTTTCGGCGCCGCGCGCAAGATCGAAAACGCCGGCTCCCTCACCATCATCGCCACCATTCTCACCGACACCGGCTCGCGCATGGATGATTTCATTTTCGAGGAATTCAAAGGCACCGGCAACATGGAACTGGTGCTGGATCGCAGTCTGGCGGAAGAACGGCTCTATCCCGCCATCAATCTGCGCGCCAGCAGCACGCGGCGCGAAGAATTGCTGTTCGGCGAGGCGGGCGCGGCCCATCAGAAACTGCGCCGCGCCATCAGTGATCTCTCCCCCAAAGACGCCCTGCAAAAACTGCTCAAGCTGCTGGCCATGTTTCCCACCAATGCCGCGCTGTTGCAGAAATTTTCCCAATAAGCCCGGCGCCGTCGCATTGCCCCGGGCAGAAAACCCGCCGGAAGGAGGACAATCGTGAAGCTGTGGCGCACGAGCCTGGCACGCATTGCGGGCCTCAATGAAAAAATCGGCACCGCCGTCTCCTGGCTCACCACCGGGATGATGCTGCTGGTCTGTTACGACGTCTTCACCCGCTATCTGCTCAAACGCAGCAGTGTGGCGGTGCAGGAGCTGGAATGGCATCTCTTTGCCGTGCTCTTCCTGCTGGGAGCCGGCTTCACCCTCAAACACGACCGCCATGTGCGCGTCGATCTCTTCTATGCACGCCTGCCGCAAAAAGGCCGCGCCTGGATCGACCTGTTCGGCAGCCTGTTCTTCCTCATCCCCTTTGCCGCCATGATTATTTGGACTTCCCTCACCTTCGTCAAGAACGCCTGGCTCATCGGCGAGACCTCGCCGGATCCCGGCGGCCTGCCGGCGCGCTATCTCATCAAGGCGGCCATCCCGGTCGGCTTCGCGCTTTTGTTGCTGCAAGCCTTGGCGGTGGCCGGGGAAGCCCTGCGGGTGATTCTGGGTCTGCCACTTTCGCCGCGGGAGGAGAAGAAATGAGTGACGCCGCCCCCTTGTTGCTTTTCCTCGTGCTGTTTGTGCTGCTGTTGCCCGGCTATCCGGTGGCGTTTACACTCGGCGGGGTGTCGCTGCTCTTTGGCGTGTTCACCTTCGGACTGGACTTTTTCAATCTGCTGCCGCTGCGCATTTGGGGCGTGATGACCAACTACGTGCTGCTCGCCGTGCCGCTGTTCGTTTACATGGGTGTGATGCTGGAGAAATCCGGCCTGGCGGAAGAGCTGCTGGAAACCATGGCCCTGCTCTTTGGCCGCTTGCGCGGCGGACTGGCCGTCGCTGTCGTCATCGTCGGCGCGCTGCTCGCCGCCACCACCGGCATTGTGGGCGCGACCGTGGTCACCATGGGGCTGTTGAGCCTGCCCACCATGCTCAAGCGCGGCTACAGCCCGGAGCTGACCACCGGCACGATTGCCGCCTCCGGCACCCTGGGCCAGATCATTCCGCCGAGCATCGTGCTGGTCTTGCTGGGCAGCGTTCTCAATGTGCCGATCGGCGATTTGTTCATCGGCGCGTTTGTGCCCGGCATGCTGCTCGTGGGGTTTTATCTGTTGTGGATCGTGCTCGTCACCCGGCTCGCGCCGCACGCCGCGCCCGCCATGCCGGCCGAGGAGCGGGCGCGCTTTCGCGGCGCGGCCATGGTGCGCAAAGTGACCGTGGCTTTCCTGCCGCCGTTTCTCCTGATGGTTGCGGTGCTGGGCTCGATCTTCTTCGGCATCGCCTCGCCCACCGAAGCCGCCGCGGTCGGCGCTTTGGGCGCCACGGTGCTGACCCTGCTGCAGAAGCGTTTGAATCTCGCCACCCTGCGACTGGTCATGCGCGAAACAACCTTTCTGACCAGCATGGTGTTCATCATTCTCGTCGGTGCCACCGCCTTCGGGCTGGTGTTTCGCGGCCTGCATGGCGATCGCTATCTCACCGAGCTGATTTTGCACGCCAATCTCAGCCCGCACGCCTTTCTGGCGCTGGTGATGCTGGTGGTGTTCCTCGCCGGTTTCTTCATCGACTTCATCGAGATCATCTTCATCATCGTGCCGGTGGTCGCGCCGATTTTCATCAAAATGCAGGTGGATTTGCTCTGGCTCGGCATTCTGCTGGCGCTCAACCTGCAAACCTCGTTTCTCACCCCGCCCTTCGGATTCTCGCTGTTCTATCTCAAAGGCGTTGCGCCCGCCGAAGTGACGACGGCGCACATCTATCGTGGCGTGGTGCCCTACATCCTGCTGCAACTGCTCACCCTGCTGCTGGTGATCTTCCTGCCGCAACTCGCCACCTGGCTGCCGCAATTCATGGGACAGTGAAGCCCCGGCGGCCTGCCCTCTGCCGTCCAACAGACATTGCCGGCCGAAATGCCCACCCGCCAGGCCCATCCCCGAAACAAAAAACGTCCGGGCGCAGCCAGCGTCCGGACGTTGAACCTGAAACCAACGCCTCCGCGTTCACTCTGAAATACGGAGCCGCCGCGGAGGTCATGCGGAAACGATCGCATCACGGCAGCCGGCACCGCGCCACCCTGTGCACTACAATCTCTCCTCCATGGCGATGCCCGGGTTCCACCAGAACGCACGGCGCGTGCCTGCGCGCTGCCATGCCCGCATGGACACCCCTCGGAATGAAAATGTAGCGCAGACCTCTTGTCTGCAGCAGGCTGGAAGCCTGCGCCACGGCATTTTCGTGGTCATCTTCCCGAGTACCGCGATTGATGCTTATTCTGACATTATCCCAAGCACTCAAGAAGATTCTCACAGAATGGCATTGGCGGGGTGGAGGTGCCAACTTAACGTCGTACCACTAGTTGAACAAATACCGCAATCCCACCTGAATTTGCCAGCGTGAATTCAAGCCGGCATCATCGATGAAGGTCTCGGACGGGCCGACAAAGTTGAAGATCGGTTCGCCCTGGTTGTCAAAACCGGCCAGGCGCAGCGGGGAGGTCGCGGCCGCGCTCGCCACCTTGCGCACGCCCCAGCTCGAATTGATCAGGTTGGGAAGGTTGAGAATGTCGAGGCTCAACTGAATGGTTTGCCGCCGGGCGCCGGCAGTGAAGGAAAAATCCTGCAGCACGCGCAAATCGATGTTGTAATACCACGGATTCACCGCGCCAAAGCGCTCCGCAATCTCGCCGCGATGCCGGCTCAAGTATTTGTCCTGCGTGATGAAAGCATCCAGCGCATGCCATTGCTCCTGCGCCGAAATCGTGCGGCCGCTGCCGTCGGTGTAGGCCGCCAGGTTGATGTCATTTTGATCCCGCGGAATGTAGATCAAATCATTGCCGCCCTGGCCGTCGCCGTTGACATCGCCGGAGTAAATGTAGGAATAGCGGTTGCCGCCCGAGCCGGCAAAACGGTTGCCCTCCGCCACCTCCAAAAACAAGCCCGCATGCGTCGCCAGGCTGCCCGACCAGCTCTTGCGATAGGTCGCGCTGCCCACGATGCGATGGCGCTGGCCGAACTCTGAGTAGCTCAGCTCCGGCAGATTGGGGTTGCCCTGCACCGGTTGATTTTGCCAGAGCACACTGGCAATTTCCGTGGATTTCAACTGGTTCTTGGCCTGGGTGAAGCTGTAGGCCAGGCTGGTGTTCAAACCGTTGCGGAAGCTCTTGCGCAACTGTGCCGTCACGTTGAGATTGTACCCGTCGCTGGTGTTGTCGATCACATAAATGCCGGCACCGCCGTCGGGATTCAGCTCGTTGGCGCCGAAGCCGCCGTAATACGGCCGGCCGTCACGCAAAAACCGCCGCGGCGCCACGAGATCGGCATTGCGCATGAACACGGCGTTGAGATCGTTGCCGTAAACCACTTCCAGCGTGCCCAGCAGGTCGCCGGGCAACTGCTTGTCGATGGCGAGATTGGTGACCCAGACTTGCGGAAACTTGAAATCCGGATCCATGGCGTTGAGGTCGAACGACTGCTGCAGAATGGCGTCGTCGCTGGTTTTGTGGGCCTGCGGCACATTGGTAATTGCCGGATAGAGGTTGGGATTGGCGCCGGGATTGGAAATCACGTTGCCGATCCACACGAACGGCACACGGCCGGTGAAAATGCCGGTGCCGCCGCGCACTTGCAGCGAGCGGTCACCCCGCACATCCCAGTTGAAACCCACCCGCGGCGAGAACAGCGGCGTGGCGCCCGGCAGTTTGCTCTGATCCACGATTTCGGGGTTGCCCTTCTCATCCAGCGCCCTCAGCCCGCGCGAAAAAGGATTGTCCACCGGGTCGGTGAAGTACATCGGAAAATCGACGCGCAGGCCGTAGGTCAGGTTGAACAACGGCGACACTTGAAACTCATCCTGCGCATAGAGGCCGAGCTGGCCGACATCGATGTTCTCACCCTTGAACGGCCCCTTGCCGATCAACCCTCTGAAGTTGAACGGGCCGCCGGGCCGGTTGGGGTCGGTGAGCGCGAAGAATTCCTCCAAGGAAGAGAATGTCGTGCCGATGCCGGTGGCCGGGGGCAGGAAGAACACGCCGTGGCGGAAAATGTTGAAGGAGTTGAAAAACGAGAAATACTCGAAATTGGCGCCCACGGTGAACACGTGCCGGCCGGAGAACAGGCTCAGGTTGTTGGTGAATTGCAAGACGTCCTGATCCAGGATGTTGTGAATCGAAAACGGCTCATGGCCCACGGTGGTGTAGGTCACGCCCGCCTCGCCGATCTCGATGGTGGGAAAATCGGGGCTGAAAGGCTGGCGAAAATCGCGGAAGCGGTTGTAGCTCGCGAAGAAGCGGTTGGCCAGCTTGTTTGAGCGACTGTTGAGCTCGAAGGCAAAGGAATGCAGCTCGTTGTTGATGGCGTAGCCGGAATTTTGAAACGGCAGGCTCGCCTCGTTGGGGCCGCGGCCGGTGTTGTTGAAGCTCAGCACGAAGGGATGCGGCGGCAGGTCGCGCACGGCATCCAGCAAATTGTAGCGGAAGGTGGCGGTGTGGTTGTCGTTGATGTTCCAATCCAGCTTGGCCAGCAGCTTGTTGTTGTCGGTTTCGTGGATGAAGCCGTCGTAGGCGCCGGGGTCATAGTTGTAGACGCTGATCATGCGCTGGCGGATTTGATCCATCACCGCGGCCTGCACGCGCGAGACGCCGAAACCGGCGGTGCCGCGGTTGGCGACGAAATTCGTGCCGGGATCATCGCGGCGCTCCAGCTCGCCATTCAGGAAAAAGAACAGTTTGTTTTTCACCAGCGGCCCGCTCACCGTGAAACCCGACTGGTTGAAGGCGAGATCGGGATTGGCGATGACTTTCCTGCCCCGCACCTTGTTGCCCAGCAGGTTTTCGTTGCGCACAAAGCTGTACACCGAGGCCTTGAATTCGTTGCTGCCACTCTTGGTGACGGTGTTGATGCCGGCGCCGGTGAAGCCGCCCTCCCGCACATCGAACGGCGCAATCGAGACCTGCACCTGCTCGACCGCATCGTAGGGCACCGGCTCGGCATTGGTCTGGCCGCCGGGCGCCGGGTCATCCAGCCCGAAGGGGTTGTTGAAGTAGGAGCCGTCGAGCGAGATATTGTTGTACAGCCAGTTGCGGCCGCCAAAGCTGAAATTGCCGTCGCTGCGCGGATCCAGGCGGGTGAGATCGCGCGTGCTGCGCTTCACCGAAGGCAGCACCACCACCTGCGCCGGCTTGATGAAGGTCGCCGCGCCGGTGCGATCCCTGTTCAAAACCTCGTCCTGCTCGGCAGACACCTCGATGCCCTCCATCGTCAGGGCCTCTTCCACCAGCTTGAACTCCAGGCTCACGGTTTGGCCCAGATTCAGGTGAATGTTCTCCCGCTTCTGCGGCTTGAAGCCGATCAGACTCACCGTCACGGTGTAGGGCCCGCCCACTTTCATGTTGGGGATGTTGAAGGCGCCGCCGCTGCGTGTGGCGGTGCCGTAGTGCGTGCCGCTGGGTTCGTGAATCGCAATGACTGCGGCCGCGCCGGGCAGCGGCTGACCCTGGCTGTCGGTGACGATCCCACTCATTGCCGCGGTGGTGACGCCCTGTCCCTGAACGCGGCTGGTGACCAACAGGAGAGCGCAGAGGCCAAACCACCACCATGCCCCTGCCCGCCCCAAGCGAATGGCGTCGCATTTCATGCTTCTGCCTCCTTGTTGAAGGGTGAACTGCCACAGTGAACGGCAGTATTGGGTGTGACTCGGTCGGTCCAGTCAGGGTGGAGCAGTTGCGTTCACAGGTTGCAGTACACTCGTTCGGGGTTGGAATGTGCGTTGTGCAGAGCAAAACTTCCGCCTTGCACTCCCGCTCAAAAACAACCCCGAACCGCCATACCCAGGACCGCTTGCTGCCGCCCGTGCCCAAACATGGCGCCGGGTCTGTCGCAACGAATTTTTAGCGGAAACTCATGCTGCCATCGCGATGAATGACAAAGATCGTCCTGCCGTCTGCGGCCGGCAGCACCCGGCCATTTTTGCCGTCATAGAAGCGCAGCTCCAGCGTCTCGCCTTTCAAATCGCCGCGCACGAAACCGTGTTTGCTCCGGCCCTTGTGCGTCATTTTGTCGTCAGGATCAAAGTGCTGCCACCAGGTGAATTCATGCGCCGCGGGATTGGCGGCTTTCACCCGGCTGACCTTGGCGCCTGCGCCCGTGCCGACGTGTATGCGCGGGCCGCCGGCTTTGTCCTGCGGCCGGTAGAGCAACTGCAGCACGTGTTCGTGCCCGGCAATCACCGCCTGCACCGTCACGCCGCTGGCAGCGATGGCTGCCTGCACCGCGCGCACATAGGCTTGATATTTGGGCGCACAGGTGTCTTCGGGATCGAGCAGATTCAGCACGTAATCCGCGGCATTGGAATCCCGGCTGCAGGGATTGAGATAGGCCACGGTTTCAGTTTCATCATCCCAATGCTTGTAGCCGCCGTGCGGGCCGAGTGAATGGAAGGGATGATGCACGAACAGCAGCCGCCACTTGACGCGGGCATCATCTTTGAATGCCGCCAGCAGGTGCCGCAGACTGTCGAGTGCCGGTTGCCAGGTGGTGGTGTCAGTGCGCAGCGGCCGCGCGGAATCGAAGAAGATCATTTGAATCTTGTTGCTGTCCGGGCCATGCAACGCGGCGCGCGGCAGGCTGTCGATGTAAGTCCACACCGGAATGCGGCGGGCGCGCTGATTGCCGCGGCTGCTGAAACCGTAGGGTGCGGTCTGCAGGCTGTACAGATTCAGCGGCAGCGTGAAATCAACCGCCAGGAAGGCATAGTAGTCGTGATTGCCGGCCACGGCATAAACCTGTTCGCGTCCCAAACCCTGCAGGACTTCCTCGAACGGCCCGAGCATGGCGGTGATTTTGTCCTGCACTCTTGCGCGCGGCACATTCAGGCCGGTGGGATAGAAATTGTCTCCCAGAAAAATCAATGCCTGAAACCGGTCTTCCCGAAACATTTTGCGCAGGACCGCCGCGTTTTGCTCCAGCACGTCGCCGCGCTCCCCGGTGTCACCAATGGCGACAAAAGAAAAATCAGCCTGCGTGGGTTGGAAATCGACCAGGGAAGGGCCGCACGACCAAGCCCAGCAGGCAAAAAGGACGGGCAGCAGGGGGGGCGAAAACTTCACATGATGACATGAGTGCATGTACAGGACTTTCGATGGGATTGAGTTTCTCTCCGCTGCCAGGCGGCCGGCCGCTCGCGATCGTTGCCCGGGCTTTCACTCGAACGGGAGCGATGCTGTCCGGCAGCCGCCTGGCGTTTCTGCTCGCCCGGGCAGCCGCACCTGTTGCCGAAACCGTCAAAACCTGAGCGCAGCGCTGACACGGCTGGCACTCCCCAGATTGCCAAAATCAGCGTAGGAGAAATCGAGATTGAGATGAAAGCGGTTGAGCGACCGGGCCACGCCCGCGCCAAAGGTGAAGGACTCCTCGTCGACATTGGCGCGATAACCGCCGCGCAGCGCCAGCGCCCGCCGCCACCAATACTCCACACCAAGATTGAGATTTTCGGCGTTGTCATTGGGGTGATTCAGTTGCAGTGCCGTGGTGACTTTGTGCCCGGGCCGGTCGATCACCTCGGTGGCAAAGCCGATGCGAAACACGGTGGGCGGCGCGAAATCCTGAAAACTGCTGGTGAGGGAGCCGTCCCGCAAGTACAGCGTGCCGGCGGGCTGTATATTCGTTCCGAAATTGGAAACCGCCACGGCAAAGCGCGCGCTGCCAAAGCCGGTCCAGTAGTAGGTGCCGAAATCCACGAACACGTTGCGGGCGTGCAGCTCGGCGAGTGTCTCGTCAACGTATTTGAGCGTGATTCCCACACTGAAGCGATCGGTCATGCGGCGCGCGAAGGTCAGGCCCAGCGCGAGATCACCGAACGACACGAAATTGCCGGTGCCGAACGGTTGATACACCGTGGTCTCTTCGAAATCATCGGTGTGCAGCGCGGTCACGCTCACCCCCAGCACGTTTTGCCCGCCCAGGCGATGCAGGTAGCCCAGAAATTCATGGCGCACCTCCACCGGCCAGTTCACGTGCGAAAAAATCAACTCATTCTGTTGCACCTGGGCGGCGCCGGCGGGATTCCAGTACAGCGCCGCGGCATCGTTGGCGAGCGCCACGAACGCCTCGCCCATGCCACCGGCGCGCGCGCCCACGCCGATCTTGAGAAACTGTGCCATGGCGGTGCCGGCGCGCTGGCTGCCGAGCACCGGGATGAATTGTGCCTGAACCGAACCGGCCAGCGCAACGAGCGTGAGGAGTGTGAGGCCTCGCATTGTCATGGTCATCTTTCTGTGCTGGCACGTGCCGCACGGTCCGGGGCCGCCGTGCAGGCATTGTGGAAACAGTTTGGGTGACCGCAGGAATCGCGCGGTGGTCGATCTTGCATTCCCCTCCGCGAATGCCGCCCCGCCGGGGAGGCGGCGCGTTCCGGGTTTGCCCGCCCGCCCCGCGCCACGCCTCGCAAGAGCGGTGTGCTCAGGCTCAGGCTGGCAATCTCTGATCATGGCATTCAAAACCTGATCACCAAACCCAGCCGAATGTTTCTCGGCGTCAAATAGCGTGCGGGGTTGAAGGGAAACGGATCGAGCGGCGCCTGGGTGTCGGGATAGAGCGGATCGTTCCAGCTCGTGGGCGTGGGATCGCCGCGTTCATAGGCCCGGCCGGTGACCGGATTGATGATTTGCGAATTCTTGCGATCGAACAGATTCACAATTTCCATCAGCAGCGTCACCTCCAGGCCCGCGGGCCGAAAATACTTCTCGAAATTCAGATTGACCCAAAACCAATGCGCCGCCAGCCGGCCGTAGGGATCGTCGGGCTCACCGTTTTGATTCAAATCCTCATCGTATTCCCGCCGGCCGTTGGGCAGCACCGTGCCGGTGAAAAATTGCGGGGTGTAGCGCTTGCCCGCCTGCGCAAAGGCGCGCAGGTTGAGATTCCAGTCCTCCGGCAGCCGCACGCCCAGGATTTTGGGGGCCTCGCCTTTGCGGACATTGAGATTCGCCACCAGGTTGATTTGCCACGGCCGGTCCCAAATGAGAAAATCCTCGGTGATCGGCTTTTCGGTGAGCGTGCCCTGCGCCACCAGAAAAGCGTCGTCGGGTGAGGAGCTTTTGCCGGTGGCGAGCGAATAGGAACCGCTCACCGAACCGGTGAGAAAGGTGCCGGCGCGCTTGCGATATTCCACCTCCACCCCGCGTGCGCGCGAGTAATCGAGATTGAGATAGGTCGTGAAGGTGCGGCCCGCCAGCCGGCCGCTGCCGCGGAAATTCACCGTGGTCACATAATCGAAAATGTCCTTGTAATATGCGGTGAGCGTGAACACGTCATTCTCGCTGAATTTGTGGCGCACGCCGAATTCATACGACACCGTGGTTTCATAGTCGAGATTGGGATTGCCGAACTTTTGGAAGGTGGATTTGGCGCTGTTCTCGCCCAGCTTGGCATAGACGAATTGCGGCTTCGGCCGTTTGGAGAAATGCCCGTAGGAAAAGAACAGCATTTGATTGTCGGTGATCGGATGGGAGATCCCCAGCCGCGGGCTGAGACGGCCGCGCCAGCGCCGGCCAAAGAAGTTGTAGGTGTCCGCGCGAAACTGCCGGCGCGTCTCCTCGCTGATCGTGAGGATCTCCGGATTGGCAATGGCCCGCTCGACGTACCGGCCCGGAAACCAATAATCGAAGCGCAGACCAAGATTGGCAATCAGGCCCTTGAATTTGATCTGATCCTGGGCATACAGGCTGCCATAGGCGGGATGGACGCGATAGATGTCGTTGTTCAATCCCAACCCGCCGAACCACGGCCGGTAGATGTCGATCATCTGCATTTCGGCAAACTGCGTCTCCACGCCGGCCTTGAATTTGTGCACGCCGCTGGCGCTGTGACGGTTGAGGTCGAATTTCAGGGTGTACTCCTCAACGTAGTGATCGTGCCAGGTGCTGCCGTTGCCGAAATCCCAAAACCCGTCGCCGGGAAACACCGAGATGATGCTGCTGTCGGAATTGTAAAAATAGGCGATCGGCAGCGTCACGATGTCCTGCGGCTCCTGATAGTGCGTCCACAACTTGCCGTTGACGTCGCTGCGCAGATGGCTGAAGTAGCGCGACAGTTTGATTTCGTAGAAAGTTTTGCTGTTCAGGGTGTGCGTCCAGGAGAGCGACAGACTCTTGTTGAGATGGGTGAAGGTTTGGAAATTGTCCAGGTTCTTTTCGAATTCGTAGGGGTATCCCGGACTGGGTTCGACATACTCCAAATTCGTCTGCAGCGACTTTTCGTTTTGATTGATCGCAACCGACTGGTTGCCGGAGAGCACGAGTTTGTGGGTGGGGGTGATTTTCCAGGTGAGCTTGAGCAGTCCCGACCAGTTGTTGTCCTGACGCGGTGCAAAACGGCTGCCGTAAAACGTCGAAGAGTAAAGCCGCTGCGCCCGTGCGCGCAAATAGGTGTCACTGGTGAGCGCGTAGAAATTGCCGAACAGGCTGAACTGGCCGGGGGGCCGCAGACCCAGGGCCGGCAGCAGGTAGCGCGTCAGCGGCTCCGGCCCGCTCAGGCTCAGCTCCGCCACGTCGGTGCGAAAGCTGTGGCGGTTTTTCGTGCTGAAATGGCCGATGATTGGCAGTGTGGGATCAAAATCGCCGAAGTGGTCGCGCTTGTAGGCGAACGAGCCTTTGTAGGAGGAACCACCCTCCTTGGTTCTCACATTGATGATGCCGGACATGGCCTGGCCGTACTCGGCATTGAAGCCGCCGGTGATGACTTCGACCTCTTCGATGGCGTCGGTGCTCAATTGCAGGCCGAAACCGGTGCCCGCCAGCGGATCCTGCACCGAGATGCCGTCGAGCAAATAGGCGTTCTCATAGGCGCGGCCGCCGCGCAGGTGAATCTCATTATCGGACTGCACCACACCCACCTGGCCGGCGACGAGGTCCTGCACGTTTTCGACGATCTGATTGGCAATCTCGCTGCTGCTCAGACTCCGACGGCTGGCGGTTTCCTCCAGATCGAACAGCGGCCGCTCGCCGATCACCACCACTTCCTGGCCGAGCGCCAGCACCGTGGCTTCGAGTTTCACGTTCAGGGTGGTGACCGTTCCCGCCGTCACTTTCACGCCGGTGTGCTGCACCTGCTTGTAGCCGATCATCGCCGCTTCCACGGTGTACACCCCCGGGTTGATGTTGGGAATCTGGTAGCTGCCGTCGGGGGCGGTGGCAGCGCCGTAATAAGTGCCCTTGATCAAAACGTGCACGCCGGGCAGGCCTTCACCAGTTTCCTTGTCGGTGATGCGTCCCACCAGCGTCCCCCTGGTCTGGGCCAGAGCCAGAGGCGCGGTCAGCAGCATGGCGGCGGCTGTCAGGCGGGCGAGCGCATGCGGTTTCATCTTGCCATCCATGAAAGTTTTGCAGCGGACAACGCGGAATTGCTCATTTGAAAATGTCCGTCAGGATTTTTTGGATCAGCACGGCCGCGGTGCCGTTGCCGTCCAGTGCGGCGATCGGCAGGCCGAAAAAGACGAAAGAAGAAGTCGCATCCACCACCGCCATCACCGGCGTGCCGGGCCAGGCTGCGGGGTTGGGCGGCAGCACATACAGCGTGTCGGCACTGATTTTTGGCACCAGCGGAAAAACGTTGGGAAGGATCGCAGAGGTGAGCTTCAACTCCGGAAAGCCACGGCCGGCGAAAAATGGCGCAGGGAGCACCACTTGATTGCGCGTGAGACGGTTGATCTTCGCGGCCAGGCTGTCCACCGGCGAGAAATCGAGCGCGACACTTTGATTGGTGGTGAACTCCTGAAAGGAGGTGGTCATGAGCAGCTTGCCGCCCGCGGCGAGATAGGGTGTGACGGTGGCCTGTGCCTTTTCGAGATTGGGCTCAGTGTCGGCGTACCACAGCACACGTTCGAACAGGCGCAGGGTGGCGAGAAACGTCTGAGCCGAGGCCGGCTCCAGGGCGCGGTTGTTGCTTTTGATGTCCCACACCTCGACGTGGCCCGCCACGGCCGCGAGCGCCTTGCGATAAAAGGCGCCGGCGTTGTCATTGATGTTGTAATCGTCGAGCAGCAGGAATTTGCTGCGCGGCTCCCTGACGTACCACACCTCGTCGTCGCGCCGCGGCATGCGGATGATGCGGCTGGTGGCGCCGGCGAGATCGACGGCGCGCAGATAAAAAACGTGCCGGCCCTCGCGCAAACCGTCGCTGGCGGTCAGCGTGATCGTTTGCGTGCGCGCCGGCAGATCACGCCAGACGGCGTTGGTGTCATCGAGCACGTACTGGTACTTTTCGATGGTGTCATCCCCATCGAGATCCGTGCCACTCCAGGTGAAGGTTGCCACCGTGAAGGTGGTGTCCGGCACCTCGGTGCCCGCCGGGAATTCCACCACCGGCCGGGTGTTGATCACCGGGAAGCGCTGCCGCGCCGCGCTCGGGTCGGCCGCCCCTTGATCATCCACGGCCTTGACGCGCAGGGTGTAGGTGGTGTCTGTGCCGGCCAGGCGCAGCGTGAAGGTCTCGCGCGTCGCGGTGGTGAAGGTCCAGCCGGAAGCCGGCGCGGCCGCGTTCCAACTCGTCACCTCCGCCGCGCTTTCGCTGAAGGTGTAAATGAAGCCCACCACCTCGCCGTCGGGATCATCGCCCCACCAGTGCAGCGTCTGGCGGCTGATCCCGGCGTTCAGCTCGCGCTCCGAAAAAATCGTGATGAAAGTCTCCGGCGGCTGGTTGGGATGGGGATTGTCGCTGAAATGTTCCGAGCAGCCGGAAACCAGCAACACCGCCACTGTATACTGCAGCGCCATGAGGAGACGGTTGTGCATGACGGCATTCTCCCTTCAGCTCGGCCGGTGGGAAACCCGCGCGCGGACGGCCCGCCAACGCGCGGCACGGCAGAGTCTTCAGAGGCAGCGAATCTGAAGACTCTGCGCCCGCCGCCGGCCTTATCGCAGCAACAACATTTTGTTCACTTTCTCGAAACTGCCGGTCCGCAGGCGGTAGAAGTAAACCCCGCCCGGCACCACCTGGCCGCGGTCGTTGGTGCCGTCCCACTTCGTCAGATGGCTGCCCGCCGGTGCGATGCCATCCACCAGCGTTTTGACTTTTTGCCCGAGCAGGTTGTAGATCGCCAGACTCACCCGCCCGGGCTGCGGCAGTTGGTAGCGGATGGCGGTTTCAGGGTTGAAGGGGTTGGGGTAATTTTGCTCCAGAGCGTAGCGCAAGGGCGGCTCGCGGTGATCGGCAACGCCGGTGCCGGGTCCGCGCACCACGTCGCGATTGTTGCGCGGCAGCAGCTTGTAGTTGTTGAAAGAGTAATGGTGAATGGCGGTGAGCGAGCGGATGCTGTCGCCCTTCACATATATCGAGTCCAGATTGCCGTCGAAATCGCCGAGATCATCGACGCGCACTTCGCCGCTGCCATCGTCGATGGCAAACTCGCCGAAGTTGCTCGGCGCATCGGGGAAGGGGTTGGACACCACGGCATTCCTCACTTGCACCAGCATGCCCTCCCATTGCTCGGCAGTGGCGGCGCCGGTGCGCAAATCACCGGTGCGCAGCAACACCGGTGTCGGCAGGGGATTGCCCCGGCTGAGAATGGTCACGCGGAGGGGGTTGGCACTGCTGGGATTGACGAGGCGCGTGACATTAAAATTTTCTTCCACCCGGCCGGTCACCGACACCAGATCGCCGGCCTTGACATTGGTGGTGTTGTCATTGACCCAGATGCCGCGCCACGGCGTGGTACCGTCCTGAATCCAGTAGAAGGAAAAATCGGTGGTGTCGGTGGTGACGATGCCCTGCACAGTGACGGTGAGATTGGTGTAACCGGAGTTGCCGTTGGCATAGGGCGTGTACTGCAAGTCGTAAATCGTCAGGCCGGCATCGCGCACGAAATAGAACAATTTCGCGGCCGCGGTGTCCGCCGGGATGGTGCTGCTCGCGCCCTCGGTGTCGGTGGCCTTGATGAAGAATTCCACGAAGGCGCCGTTGGCCTGTGCCGGGATCACCGCGGTGTAGAGATTGCCCCCGCCGGCGGTCATGGGCAGGCTTTGATAAGCGCCGCGGTCAACACGATAGCCCACCTCCGCACTGGCCACCGCCGTCTGGGCATCCACAATCGTGGCGGAAACGGTCATGCCGGTCGTCGAAGTTGCCACCACCGGATCGCGGCTCACATTGGTGATGGCCGGTGGTGAGGAGGCGACTTCCACATCGTTGATCGTGCGCGGATTGATGGTGACCGTGCCCTGTGTCGTGCCGGCGCGGATGTAGCCGGTGACATTGATGCGCGTGCCCGCCGGAAAGCCCGGCCACACGCCGCCGTTGGCACTCACCACGTCGAACACGGCATCGAAGTAATCATCCAGCGCAATGGAGCCGGTGGCGTCGCCCGCGATCATGATGTTGCCGGGCAGGCCGTTGGCGGTGACCGTCAGGTTCTCGAAGCGCACCAGCATGCTTTCCCAGCGCTCGGTGAGCTTGGGATCGGTCACCGCGCCATTGGCGCCCAGGTCGCCCGGTTTCAACAGCACCGGCGCCGGTCGCGGCGTGCCAAAATCAACGAACTCGACCGGCGTCACCGGATTGGTGAGCAACTCCAACTGCGTGATGCTGGCGGTGTTGGCGGCACCGGGGAATTCATTCACCAGCGCGGTGACGCGGATTTTGTCACCCGGCTGCACCGCCGTGAACTGCGTGCCGCTGACCGAAGTGTCGTTTTGAATCACGAACATGCCGCTCCACGGCCCGCCGCGCTCATCCTGCACGAACACGCCCCAGCGCGCGCCGACGAAGATTTCGCGGATGCCGTGCATCACCACGCCGGTGAGCGTCACGGTCCGGCCGCGCCACGGGGAATCATCGCTCAGGTTCACGGCAATGTCGGCGGCGCGCTTGAATTGCACATCGGCAATGTTGAGGCTGTCGCCCAGCGCGCGCGCACCGGGCGTGGCCGCGGCATGGATGCTCCAAATGCCGCCCTTCCAGGAAAGGTTCTCGCTGGTCTCGTCGTGACCAGCGATGCCGTTGCCGCCGCTCCAGGTCTCGACGTCTTCGACCTCCAGGCGGCGCTGTGCAGTTTTGCCGTCGTCATGCGGAAAGGCGTCGCCGTCGTTTTCGGCATCCACCACGAACTGCTGCGCCACCGGCGTGTCCGGCTGGTATGTCGAAGGCGTGGTGTCGGCATCGGGGCCGTCGATGCTGACGCCGGTTTTGTTGATGGCCTCGACCTTGTCACCCCAGACCACATAGTCAACGTCCTGCACGAGATCGCTTTGTCCATCCCAGTAAAACAGCACGATCATCTCGCCGTCGTTGGAAAGCCCGGCGGTCGCGCCCACCGAGACCGCCGTCATGTCGGGGGTGTTGGCATCGTCCCCCTTGATTTCGAAATCCGCGGTTTTTTGGTAGGTGGTCGCAAAGCCGGCGCCGGTGAAGGCGATGGTGAGAAATTTCCCGGGCGCCAGGCGGCTGCCGTTGGGAAATTTCACCATGAAATCCGAGCCGAAGGCGGTGAAACCGCCCTTCACCACATTGATGTAGTTGTTGTTGTTGTTGAAACATTCGTCGGACAAATAGTAATTGCCCAGCGTGACCGTGTCTGGGCCGGGATTGTAAATTTCAATGAATTCGCCCGCGGTCGGGGAGACGGCGAATTCCGTGATCAGCAGATGCGATTGCGCCCGGCTCAGCAGGGGCAGGAACAGCAGAAAAAGAAGATGGCTGCGTGCAAAAAACGATAGCGATCTGGTCATGAGTCACTCCTTCGCGTGAGATATTGAGAATGAAACCTGAGGGGTTCACTGTCCAGTTGCCGGCCAAATCTGCGCGACCAGTCACCCGCCGGGAATGCGTGTCGGTCCGACAAGTTTCCCGTTTCGACCGGGCCGGTTGCTTTCAGAAATTCACCGGGGCAACGCCGGGTTTTGCGCCAGCCGGGCCGTTGCTGAAACCTCACTGCCAACTTGCTGGTGCGCCGGCTGCCGGGCTGCTTGCAGATGCCAGTGCAGCATGACACCATGACGCCCGCTGGCGGCGGGCACAGGGGTCACTTGATCACCAGGAATTTGCCGCGCTGCACTCTGCCGTTTGCCAGATTCTTCACGACGTAATAGTAAAGCCCCGAGGCCAGCGCCTGGTCATCCCTGGTCACCAGGTCCCAGGCATGTTCGCCGCCGGGGAAAATGCGGCGGTCGCGCGAGAATTTTTCGAACCATTGCACCTCCTCGCCGCTGTAGCTGTCAGCGCGATGTTCGAAAGAATCGACGCGGTCGCCGGCCAGCGTGTAAATGCTCACTTCGCAATGAGCGGGCAAATTGTAGAAATAAATCTTGCGGTCGCGCTCGAGATTGCCGTCCCACGCTGCCTTGACGCGATAGGGATTGGGATAGACGCCCACCTTGATTTCGGCGCCGCCCGCGGCCGCACGCTGTTCCTCCTGCGGCGGGGTTCCCGGGAAGACGCGCAGGACATTGCTCAGCCGGCTGCTCTCCAGGCTGCCCAGGCGGATGGCGGGATCCCCGCCGTCGAAGGCGGTGACGGCGTAGGCATATTGCCAGCCGTTGAGCAAATTGTCATTCACAAAACGATAATGATAGTAGACCGTCTCGGGCTCGCCGGTGTTGGGGTTGTTCACGGTTTCGCCGAAGGTCACCGGGCGGGCGAGCCGCACGAAGTCGAAGCCGGTGTCATAGCCGATGCCGTTGACCGAGTCGAATTCCGCCAGCAGCGTGAAGCTGGAAAGCAAATCGCGGCCGGGCAGATCTTCCCCGAGCTGCGTGCGGTAAAGACGATAGCCCTCGAAATCCTTTCTGCCGCTGATGAAGTCGACGGACTCCTCCGCGGAACGATCCCAATAGATCGTCACGCGGCGGTCATCCGGAACCACCTTGACACGCGGCGGGGAAGGGGGTGTGGGCAGCACGTAGCGGTCGAGCTTGCCGTCGCGATCGACATCCTCGCCGGGATCGAGGCGGTTGTTGGCGTTGCGATCTTCGCCGTCGTAGGCGGTCTGCGCCCAGTAGGCATTGGTGTAGAGATATTGTTTGCTCTGCTCGCTGTCCAGCCGGTTGTCATCAGTGCCGAATTTGCCGGCACAAATCACCGCAAACACGACATTGATGCTGGAATCCGGCTCCAACATTTGAAACGGCCCGGTGGTGAGCAGGGTCATGAAATTGCCGGGCCGGCCTTTGACCACCCGATCAATCAGGAAGCGGGGCATCGGCTCGGCTTGTTTTTGATAACTCTCGAGATCGGTTTGCGGCGAGAACAGCACGGGGTCGCTGGTGTCGCGAAACAGCCAGGTGTTGAAGCCGGCGGTGGGACGGTAAGTCTGATCATTGGCTTGCGGCGTCGCGCCGAGAAGCTTCAAACCCACATACAAACCGTTGTCGGTGAAGCCGGGGTCGCCGTCGTAATCATAGGCGTAAGCCAGGCGCAGCGAATCCACGAAATCGCCGCCGCGATGCTGGTAAAACGGCGAGCCCACGCGCGGTGGGGTGATGTTGACGTTGCGCACCACCAGATCGGCCCAGAGTGAGACATAGAGTTCGTTGAGCCGGCGCCGGCCGGTGTTGCGAATGGTGTAATTCAAAATGACGAAGGCTTCGGCAAACGGAAAGTTCCAGGCGTAGGCTTCGAGATGGACGGAAAGGTTGGCGGGTTCGTGCTCCGGAATGCGGATGGTGGTGCCGGGCACGACCACGTTGGAGTCGGTGAAGTCCGCGATGAAATCCTGATGGCTGACGGCCGCGGGCGAATAGAACGGGCTGTCGATCAGGCTGGAGCGCTCGCGCACCCGATCGTTGGGATCCGCCGAGTTGGTGAATTCGAAGCCGGCAGCCACATCGCGCAGCGAGGCGATGTCGCGCGCCCCCGAGGTCAGAAAGATCGAGCCGTCCTCGCGTTTGCCGCCCACCCACAACCCGCCGACGAAAAGATGCTCGATGCCCGAGCCCTTGGGATATTCACACGAGGGCTGGTCCACCGGCGTTTGGGTGGCGAAGCCATCACCGAACGTGCCGAAGTTGGAGAGGGTCAGACCGATGCTGCCGACGGTGGTGAATTTGGTGTCGTCGTCGATGGTGGGTTTGAGCAAACGGGGATCCGGACGATCTTGTGCGAGTGCCGGGGGTGGAAGCAGGAGCGTCATGCACTTCAGGAAAACACCGGCCAGCAAGAGTTTTGCATTCATGTTGCGGGCACAGAATTTTGGGTTCCGGCTCAACAGCTTCGCGTTTGCGCACAGGTTGAAATGACGCGGCCAAGCTAACCATCCCGAGTCACTTTGTCAAGCGCCGGCGGCAAATTTGTCGGTCGAGGGCAGCCGCCGGCTTTCACGGTTGTTTTTCCATCAGGCAGGATCACGCCGTGCTGTTGCGCCCTTGTCGCAGAGTCACTGCGCGTCGGTGGCCGCGCCCTCATTCCGCTGGGTGGCAAGCGGCTTGATCCGCACCGGCCCGGCCGTGGCCGGGCTGTCATGAAGGTGGCATCGCCGGTGGCACCCGCCCTCGCGAGGGATCGCGGCCGGCGCGAACCCGTCCGTCTCCGGCATGGCAGTGCGCATCAGCACGCGCCGCTGTGCAGCAGTCACTCGCTCTTGATTTGACCCACGGTGGCATCGTACCACGCGGTCTCGGTAATCTCCGGCTGCACCTCCGGCCCGCGCCTGCCCGCGACCAGCCGGCCGGTCACCACCTGGCCGTCATGTTGAAACACCAGCAGGGTCTTCCGTTCAAAAGCTTCCCGCCGCAGCCGGCGCTTGGATTCGATGCTGGTCATGGGAAAAATATCATAGCTCGGCACCCAGGCCAGGCGGTCCATGTGCACCGCCCAACTGCAAGTGTCGCCCAGGAACAACAAGCTCTCGCCGCCGTCCTCCACCCAAACCGCCTGAATGCCGGCAGTGTGACCGGGTGCCACTTCGGTGCGCACGCCCGGCGCGACTTGTTGATCGCCATCGACGATCTCCAACTGGCCGCTTGCACGCAAGGGTTGCCAGTTGTGGCTGAGATAGGTGGCGGCAGTGCGTTCATTGGGAAAGCTGGCCTCCGCGAGATCGAGGCGCTGCACCAGATAGCGGGCATTGGGAAAAGTGGCCACCACTTCGCCGGGCGTGTCATCAGGCGTGGCCCAGCGGGTGGCGCCGCCGGCATGATCGGCATGCAAATGGGTGAGAATCACGATCGCGACCTGCTCCGCTTGAAAGCCGAGACGGCGCAGATCGCCGAGCAACCGTTGCCGCCGGGGACCGAGGCGCAGAATGGAACGCTGCTTGTCGTCGAACTTGTCACCGCGGCCGGTATCCACCATGATCAAACCCGCGGCGGATTCGATCAACAGCACGCGCAGCGCCGCCGGCACCTGGTTGCGCGCGTTGGGCGTCACGATTTTTTCCCACATCACGCGCGGCACCAGGCCGAAAAAGCCGCCGCCGTCTGCGGCTTCGACACCATCACTCAAAATGTGACACCTGATTGAACCGATTTGCAGAGAGTAGGGCATGATCATTCACCGCAGGCATGTCGCGGGAGTTGGGCGTTGCCAGCGCCGGATAAAATTCCGGCAATAGTTCACTGGCATCATCCGCAACGGCCTGGTTGCGGCATAACGCTTCACCCGGGACAGTGACAAGCCGAATTTTGCACCCAGATTGATCCCATCAGCAGGGGAACGCCGCTTTGATCCCAGCGCCCCCAAGGGGGTGCATAAAAAATTCTGCAGGCAAACGTTCAGTCAACTCCGGCAGGAGTGAACTGTTTTTAGCAAGCTGCATATCGCATTTCCCCAAACTTCGTCAGGAGTGGCCTGCCCGGCCCTCCTCAAAAAAACGCGCCCGCTCATGAGAAATTGCCATGCCCGTATGGGCACTTATCGGAATGAAAATGAGCTTTCGTAGTAATGCCTTCGGGCACCGACCCTGAAGGGTCTGCACAAAAAATGTAAAAATCAAACCCCGCAATCCGCCCACGAACGCAGAATCCCACGGAAAACGCCCTTTCGCGGGAGTGCATTTCCGTGGGCAAGAAGCCGTGACGCCTTCGGAAAACGGGCGATTTTCGCAATCAGGGCCTCTCGATATTCGAAAAAAGTGTTGCTTGACTTCGAGCGGAATATCTGACGGCGCTTGGTGAACACGCCATTTATTCCAGGCAACAGCAAGCCAGCATGCAAAAATCAGGTACAAGCCACAGCCCGGCCGCGGCTGAGCTTTGATGAACTCTGCCGGACGGTTGCCCACGTCGCAGCCGTGAACGCCACGACGGGAGCGGGATCACAGCGTTGTAACAGTCAGAAGTCCCCGCCGCTTCATCTGTGTCCTCCGGCGACCGGCTGGCGGCCAGTTGGCGCCGGTTGGAAATGTTTGGTACCGTCGCCCGAAGCGGTGCATCAAAATACCCTTCACCTGCAAAAAATCAAATGGCAATTCCCGTGCGCTTGCCGGCGACGGCAAGCATGCGCGGTTGCGGAAACCGGCGTGACTGCTTCCGCAACCGCGCGTTTTCGACCTTACATTTACCCCAAGTCCACCAGCGAGCGAGGCCCTGCCGGCACGCTTGTGTCACCCGGGCAGGCTTCCGCCGCAGTTTGCCCGTGCTGGGCCTCTTGCATTTTTGGCAGTGAGGCTTTATCATCCACCCTCAAATTGGCCGGCTCTGAACTTATTTCATTTCATCAGGAGTTGCCCGATGAGCACGCCGTTGATCTTTCCGCCGCCGGCAGCGATTGCCGCGCGCGCCCATCTCAATTCTCTCGAACAATACCGCCAGCACTATCAGCGATCGGTCACGGATCCGGCGGGTTACTGGTCGAGCGTTGCCGAAAGACTGCATTGGTTCCAAAAGTGGAATGTGGTCTGCGAGTACGACTTTGTGAAAGCCAACATCAAGTGGTTTGCCGGCGGCAAGCTCAACGTGAGTTACAACTGCCTGGATCGCCACGTGGCGGCGGGCCATGGCGGGCAGACTGCGTTGATTTGGGAGGGCAATGAGCCGGGCGAATCGCGGCAGCTCACCTATGCCGAACTGCTGCAGCAGGTGCAGAAATTCGCCAACGTGCTCAAAGCCCAGGGCGTGCGCAAAGGCGACCGCGTCTGCATCTATCTGCAAATGGTGCCCGAGCTGCCGGTGGCCATGCTTGCCTGCGCCCGCATCGGCGCGGTGCATTCGGTGGTGTTCGGTGCCTTCAGCTCCAGCTCGCTGCGCGACCGCATCAATGACTCTGCCTGCAAGCTGTTGATCACCCAGGACACCGGCGTGCGCGGCGCCAAACAGGACATCCCGATGAAGGCCAATGCCGATGCCGCGGTCACGGCCTGCCCCTCGATCGAAAAGATCATCGTCGTGCGGCGCACTGGTGAAAGCGTCAACATGCAGGCCGGTCGCGACTACTATTGGCACGAGCTGATGGCAGAAGCCGAGCCGGTTTGCCCCCCCGAAGCGATGGATGCCGAAGATCCGCTGTTCATTCTCTACACCTCCGGTTCCACCGGCAAGCCCAAAGGCGTGTTGCACACCACCGGCGGCTATCTCACCTACACCTCCTTCACCCACGAGCTGATCTTCGATTATCATCCCGGTGACATCTACTGGTGCACTGCCGACATCGGCTGGGTCACCGGCCACTCCTACATTGTCTATGGCCCGCTCGCCAATCGTGCCATTTCTGTGATGTTCGAAGGTGTGCCCAACTATCCTGACTATGGCCGGTTTTGGCAGGTGGTCGCCAAACACAAAGTCAACATCTTCTACACGGCACCCACCGCCCTGCGCGCCTTGATGAAAGAAGGAGATAAGTGGCCCCGACTGCATGACCTCTCTTCCTTGCGACTGCTCGGCACGGTCGGCGAACCCATCAAGGAGCCGGAGTGGTTGTGGTATTATCGCGTAATTGGTCAGGAACGCTGCCCGATCGTCGACACCTGGTGGCAAACCGAAACCGGCGGCATTTTGATTTCACCGCTGCCCGGCGCGACGCCCACCAAGCCCGGCTCCGCCACGCTGCCGTTCTTTGGCGTGCAGCCGGTGCTGTTGGATGAATCCGGCCGGGAGTTGCAGGGGCCGGCGCAGGGGTATCTCGCAATCAAAGCCGCATGGCCGGGCATCATGCGCACGGTGTATGGCGATCACGAGCGTTTCCGGCAAACATATTTCGACCGCTTTCCGGGCTATTATCTCACCGGCGATGGCGCGCGCCGCGACGAGGATGGCTATTATTGGATCACCGGCCGCGTCGATGATGTGTTGAATGTCTCCGGTCATCGCATTGGCACCGCCGAAGTCGAAGGCGCGATCGGCAAGGCCCGGGGCGTGGCCGAGGCCGCGGTGGTCGGCTTTCCGCATGACATCAAAGGCCAGGGTATCTATGCTTATGTCACGCTCATGACCGGCGTGACACCCTCCGATGAACTCGTCGCCGCGATCAACAAGACTGTGCGCGAGCAAATCGGGCCGCATGCCATGCCGGACAAGATACAATTCACCCCCGCCCTGCCCAAGACCCGCTCCGGCAAAATCATGCGACGCATCCTGCGCAAAATTGCCGAAGGCGACCTCGAACATCTCGGCGATACCTCGACGCTGGCTGATCCCGCCGTGGTCGAACAGTTGGTGGACGGCCGGAAGTGAGCATGCCGCCGCCACGCACGCCGCGCAACCCGTGCGAAGTGGCATGTTGACACACCGGATGGGCGGGGCAGGGAGCTCTGCGCCCGCCTGCCAGGCCGGCAAATCCCCCTGCTGCCGGATTTTCCTGTGAACCCCACCGCCCGGGTGCCTGAAATCCGCGCATTTCAAAGCCTCCGGGCGGTGGCGTTTGGGGACAGGCACGCATTTATTTCGCATGGCAGCAGGAAACATGACCTGCGGGAGGGGAGAGGGCGGGCCATGCCGCTTCCGTTTATATCCGGGCAGCATGCAAGAACGGCGCGGGCAGTGGTGTTTCTCGAACTGCTGCCCGAGGGGGACAAGATCCTGCTGCTGTCATACTGGGCAGCAGCAGGAGGAGAGGCGGTGCAGGGCGCCACAAGCTCACTTGGTTTCGGCGGCTTCTTCCGTCCGGGAAAGCTGAATCACAGGGCTGGTTTCGCTGCCGATGCCAAACGGCCGCCATTTCGTCTCGTCGTCGCCGCGCAGGCGGTGCTTGGCGCCGCCGCGCGCATGGGTCTTCTCGAAATCCTTGGGCTCGATGAGAAGCTGACGGCCTTCCAGCAGCCCGAGCACACCCTCCTGGCCCGGTTCCGGCCGGCGTTCGACCTGCTGCTCCAGCGGCTTGACCAGATTGGGATCGTAGGTCTCCGGTTCGGAATAAACCGTGATCAGACCCTCGAAATTGCGCAACACCACCCGGTGCGAGCCCTGCGAGATGAGATAGTTGGGCATCACGGGAATTTTGCCGCCGCCGCCGGGCGCATCGATGACGTAGGTGGGAATGGCATAGCCCGAGGTGTGACCGCGCAACCCTTCGATGATCTCGATGCCCTTGGCCACCGAGGTGCGCAGATGGCCGGCGCCCTCCACCAAATCACATTGATAGAGATAGTAGGGCCGCACGCGGATTTTCACCAGCTCGTGCACCAGCTTGCGTTGCAGATGCACCGAGTCATTCACGCCGGCGAGCAGCACGCTCTGATTGCCGAGCGGAATGCCGGCGCGCGAGAGCATGTCACAAGCGCGTGCGACTTCCGGGGTGATTTCCTTGTGATGGTTGAAGTGGAGATTCATCCACAAGGGATGGTATTTGGCCAGCATGTCGCACAGTTCCTGATCGATGCGTTGCGGCAGGAAGATGGGAACGCGCGTGCCGATGCGGATGATTTCGATGTGGGGAATGGCGCGCAGTTGTGCGAGCAAATATTCCAGCATCCTGGGCGGCAGGATGAGGGGATCGCCGCCGGAAAGCAGGACGTCGCGCACCTGCGGGGTGTGGCGCAGATAGTCGAGTTGCAGGTCGTATTCTTTGCGGTTGAATTGCGCACTGGGATCGCCGACGATGCGGCTGCGGGTGCAGTAGCGGCAGTAACTGGCGCACTGGGTGGTGACCAGCATCAGCACGCGGTCGGGATAGCGATGCACCAGGCCGGGCACCGGGGAGTGACGGTCCTCGGCGAGCGAGTCCTCCATCATCGAAGTAAAGGGCACCAGCTCCTCTTCAGTGGGAATCACCTGGCGCCGGATCGGGCAGTCCCGGCTGTCGGGGTCGATCAGGCTGGCGAAAAAGGGCGTGATGTCCACACGGAAGAGGTTTTTGGCGGAGAGCGCCTTTCTTTCGCTCTCGGTGAGGTTGATGACCTGGGAAAGCTCCTCCACCGAGTTCAAACGGTTGCTGAGCTGCCAGCGCCAGTCGTCCCATTTTTCGTTGGGCACGTCGGCCCAAATCTTCGGTCTGGGAGTGCGCGCCAGCGCACCATTGGGGCTGTTGGCGGATGACATGGGAATTCTCCTTTGCGATGAAGCGTGCGGGTTGTGATGTCCGGGGTCATGGTCCTGGGATTGATTGTTCGGCCGCGGAATGGCTGCCCGCCCTTTCCTGGAACACGTGCGCCGGGACATGAGGCGCACACTGGCAGCCCGGCCGGAGGCGCTTGCAAATGGGCGGTAAGGTACATTTTGAAGGGCTAAAAAGCAAAATCTTTGTAATGGCTCAGTTACGTGTGGGGGCAAGCAGCACAGACCTCTTGTCCAATGCCGCCAACTTTTCGAAAAGTCAGGCCGATAGCGGGCAAAAAAGTTCAAAAGCAATGACAGAAAAAGGAATCGCGAAAACACGCGGGCGGGCTTTTATCAAAAATATTCTTGCTCCCTGAATTTTGCACCCGGATTGCTCCCCTCTGCATGACGGAAAAAGCCATTTCGTGCGGGTGCATTTTCTTGGGAAAAAGCCGTGACGCCTTCGGCAAACGGGTGAATTTCGCAGTCAGCGCTGCTTCAGATTCGGAAAAAATTTTTTTGACTTCGAACAGAGTAACTGGCAGAGTTTTGTGAACACGTCATTTCTTCCGGGCAACAGCACGCCGGCATGCAAAATTCCGGTGATTGCCCGGCAAGCAACCTGAATATCTTCCTGCCATAGATCCCTCTGTCGCGACTTTCCTGAAAAAGTTGGTGACTTGGACATCCTGCCTGCAGTCAGGAATGTCTGCGCCACTCCACACGTTGCGCAGGGACGACAAACCTTTTGCATGAGAGCGGGGATTTGCACATATTCCGTCAGTTTACTCGCACGTCGAGCCTTTCTCGTAAACGTGGAAAGTTTATCCTGAGACAGAGCCCTCCCCTGCCATGAACACTCTGCCACTGGATCCTGCGGAGCAACGGGAACGCTTGCTCCACTCCCTGTTGCAGCACGGTATCTTTCAAAATGTGCCTGCCCATCTGACTGCCCAACTCACCGCCGGCATGCTGCAGACTTTTCGCAAGGGTGAGGTCCTTCTCAAGGAAGGCGAGCCGGCGCAGACGCTGGTGATCATCCTGCGCGGCCAGGTCAACATCATGCGCGGGCAGATTTTCCTGGTGCGGCGCGGCCCCGGTGAGATGATCGGCGAGCAGGGGGTGATCGATCAAGTGCCCTACAGCGCGGATGCGGTGGCGCACGACGAAGTGGAGGCGCTGTTGATTCCCGCGGACCTGGCGCGCGCCCTGTTGCACGACTACCACTTCACTCTCAACATCATCAAGAGCCTGTCGGGCAAGCTGCGCGAAGCCACGCAGGAGCAGGCGATTCGCTTTGCCGCGGAGGAAAACATGTTCGCCGCCTTTCGCAGCCACGTGCATCCGCGTGTGCTCGATGATTTGCTCGCCAAGGGCCTGGAGGCATACGGCGCCCCGCGCTACATCGATTGCGCCATCCTGTTTTGTGACATGCGTTCCTACACCGCGCTGTCGCTGGCCGCCGCACCCGAGGCGATCGTCAACGAGCTGAGCCGCTACCTCGACGCCATGATCGAGGTGATTCACAGCCACGGCGGCATGATCGACAAGTTCATCGGTGACAACGTCATGGCGGTGTGGGGGTTCGAACCGCCGCAGGAGGGTGCGGCCATCAAGGCGCTGGATTGCGCGCTGGAGATGCACGAAGTGGCGCAGAAATACTCCTTCGGCGGCCAGCCCATCAAGCTCGGCATGGGGTTGAACTACGGCACGGTGTTTTGCGGCAACGTCGGCAACGCGCGCAAACGCCAGTTTACCGTGCTCGGGCAGCCGGTGAATCTCGCCTCGCGGCTGGAAGCCCTAAGCAAAGTTTTGGATTCCCCGATCGTGATCGGCGAAAGCTTTTATCACGAACTGCCCTGGCCGCGGCAGCGGCTGTTTCAAGTGCATCACGGCGTCGCAGTGCGCGGCATCGGCACCATCACCTGTTATTCGCTGCGATCAGAGCGCAACACTCACAAAGTGGTGCACTGGGGGCTGATCGGCTGCGGCGCGGTCGCCGAAAAAAAGAGCGGCCCGGCCTATCGCAAGGCCAGGCACAGCGACCTGGTGATGGTGATGCGGCGCGATGCCGCCAAATGCGAGGATTATGCGCGGCGCCACGGCATCAAGCTGTGGACCACCTGCGCGGAGGAATTGATCAACCATCCCGAAGTCGAGGCTGTCACCATTGCCACGCCACCGCATCTGCACCGCCACTATGCCCTGCTGGCCGCCGCGGCGGGCAAACCGACCATCGTTGAAAAACCGATGGCGCGCACCTATGCCGAATGTGTGGACATGCTGCGCGCCTTTGAAGCGGCACGCGTACCGCTGTTTGTCGCCTATTATCGCCGCGCTTTTCAAAAGTTTCAACACCTGCGCACCGTGATCAGCCGTGGCCGGCTGGGCACCATCAAGCGGGTGCAGTTGCGCTATCGCCGGCGTTTCACCCCTATTGATCCACAGGATGTGCCTTGGCGTTTCAACCCCGAGATTGCCGGCGGCGGCCTGTTGCTCGATCTCGGCAGTCATGCCATCAACATTCTGCAGTTTCTTTTCGACGAGGCGCCGTGGCAAATCCTCGAGGCCCGGGTCGAACCCGGCCTGGGGCCGTTTCAGGTCGAAAAAAGCGTCGCGGTGCAGGCTGGCATCGGCAACGACATCAGCGCTGATCTGTTGTGGGATTTCGCCGCCGAGAAGCCGGAAGACTGGGTGTTGATCACCGGCGAACGCGGCGAAGCCGAGTTCAGCGTGTTTGCCGAGCGGCCCTACACCATCACCACGCGCAGCGCGGGATGGGAGACTTATCCGTTTCAACCGCCCGAGCACGTGCAGCAGCCGTTCATTCAAATGGTCGTGAATCACCTTTGCTACGGCACCGAAGCACCGTCGGACGGCAAGTCGGCGGCCATGACGAACTGGGTGATCGACAAGATCCTGGGAAGAATCTGAGGGCGGGACGGAAGAACATCCGGCTCTGGGTTGATTCGTGTGGATAATGAATGGCAGCACCCCGGCCGCAGGCGTGGCTTCAGAGCGCTTCCCGGAACGCTTCCCAGCTCTGGTTTTCACCCGTGAAAACTGCACCTTTGCGCAAGGGTTTGACATGATGGGGCGGGAGTTCCACTTGCGTGGGCGCTCTTTGGCTGGAATGCCGGTGACACGGATTGCCGCCGTGCCGCGTTGCGGTGGGCCCATGTCGATGCGTTTGGAACCGGAGTCCCCAACGTGGGCAAGCCACAACCCGTGTGAAGTGGTGCAGGCCCTCCGGCCTTTCACCACGTCCCTGCACGCAACTGAGGCATTGCATAGAAACTGAAAATCCCCTTGATTTTTCCGCGTGCCCGGCTATTTTTCCGGCAGGCAGCGGACAGTCGGAGGACAGCAGCCGCGCCGCTTCCCCCCGGCTGGAATGTGTGGCAATGGCATGCTCACAATTTTTTGGAGGATGAGGCCTCATGACCTACACGTACCAAGAGCTGAAGCACAAAACCCTGGCCGAGCTGCGTGAACTCGCCAAGGACATTCAGCATGAAGCGGTGCAGGGCTACACCCAAATGAACAAGGAGCATTTGCTCAAGGCGCTGTGCACTGCGCTCAACATTCATGAACATCATGAAATCGTCGGCATTGACAAGACCGCGATCAAAGCCAAAATCAAGGTTTTGAAGCAGGAACGGGAGAAAGCGCTCGCGGCGCACGACAGCAAGCAACTCGCCGCGGTGCGCAGCCGCATCAAGGCGCTGAAGAAGAAGTTGCGCCGCGCGATGGTCTGAAAACAAAACGGCCGGGAGAAAACTCCCGGCCGTTGTTATTTTGGCGGGAACGTGTGAGAATCGAACTCACCCTTCGACGCGCAGGCGCCGAAGCAACGGTTTTGAAGACCGCGGGGGCCACCAGGCACCCATCCATTCCCGGAGACGTTTTTTGCCTCGTTCACCTCCCCCGCCGCGCCTCACAACCTTTCCCTCATGTTCATCTGCAGCCTCTCTCTCGCCTGAAGCGAACTTTGCCGGGTGTGCCGTGTTTGGCCAGCTCCTTCTTATTCAGAGAAAGCATCGTGCCACGGCCATTTTCATCCCCCGCCTGCCAGCAGCCGTGCCAGAAAGTTTTGTGTGCGCTCGGGGCAGCCCGGCAAACTGGCGGGATGATGCTGGCCGCCGGGGTAGAAGTGGAACTCAAAATCAGCGGCCGGCCGCGCCAGTCCTTGCAACACCTCGCGCAGGCGTTCCCCCTCACTCACCGGCACGATGGGATCGGCGGTGCCGTGATGCAACTGCAGAGGCGGCAGTCGGTGGGCAAAATAAACCGGCGAGCGGCGCAGCAATTCGAGCCTGGCCTGCGCCAGCGTCAGGCTGCCGGCTTGCAGGGGTCGCAACAGTGTCTCGGTCAGATAATTCAGCCCGGGCAAATCCCTGGGATTGCCCAGCAATATTTCCTCCGTCACCTGCTGTACAAATGTGCCGAAAAAATCCGTGGGCCCGAAATACTCCACCACCAGCCGCAGTCGCGGATCGCGAACCGCCAGCAACATCGCCACGCATGCACCGCGGCTGACGCCCAACACGCCGAGGCGATTGGGATCGGCCGCAGGCGTGTTGGCCAGCGCGGCCTCCAGCAGGGCCAGGGCATCATCAACGTCGCGATCCCACGGACTGGGCGGCCCATCTGAAACAAATTCCTGCGAGTAAAAATCCAGCGTTTCGGAGCGAAACGAGGGCGCGACGTAGACAAAGCGGCCGGCGTTGGCGCCATTCATCACGGTGGCGATGTAAAGCACTTCCGGCACGCTGATGCCACTTTCCCCGCCGTGGGCATACAGCAAGACCGGCAGGCTGCGCTCGGCGGCGCCGCTGGGAGCGATGATCAGGCCGTAATGCCGCAGCCCATCCACCGTGTGTGAGACGGCGCGCACCGTTGCCGTGGCCGCGCCCAGATAGGTGGTTGCCCGCGCCACTTCTGCAAAATTTTGTGCGGTGGGCTTGCGGCTGTCCCAATCGCGCTGGACGGCCTCGATCTCGCTCTGGCGTGGTGGTGCAAACAACGCGGTGAAATCGACTCCCGCTACTATCCGGCTGGACGCCGCGCTGGGCGCCCGGTCATTGCAGGAAACCAGCAGCAGGGCGCAGCCGGCAAGCAGAATGAAATGGTGCAGTCGTTTCATTTTCGCATCTGGCCTCGCGGTGCCGGAAGATTTCGAAGGAATGGTCATGTCCGGCTGGACACTCCGTGCGCTGAATGCAGCGCAGACCTCTTTCTGCATGCAGGCGGCAGCCTGCGCTGCGGCGTTGGGCTGGCAAGCTGGTGTCGGACGATAAACAATGCGGCGACAAACTAAGCAAGCGACGGCATAATTGCAAGCGCTGCTTCAGCGGGCGCCAGCGCCGGATATTTTGGTTTGTATGCCGATCGGTGTGCGTGAACCGCAACGCGACACGCCGCCACAATCAAATTTTTCGGACGGTGAACGATGCCGCCTCATGCTGATTTTTTTTTATCAGCAGTCATTTGCCATGCCGCGTGATGAAAATGAACTTTCATAGTTGTGCCCTCAGGCGCCGACCCTGAAGGGTCTACGACAAAAGCATTTTCTTGATCATTTGCCCTGTGCATCTGCACAGCCATCACGATGAAAATGTGGCGCAGACATCTTGTCTGCAGGCAGGCTGGAAGCCCAATGCTGCCAACTTTTTCGAAGCGATAAAAATCCAAAAGCCAGAACACGCAAGGACGGAAAGTCGCCGGAGTTTCGCAAAGGATCACCTTTCCGCCACGGTTAGACCGAGGCCCTCTCTTGCTTGTGATTCTGCGGATGCTCTCTGCTGGAAAGCCACGGCCCCAAGCCGCGGCAAACCCAAAAGGGGACGGAACTGTCACCGCGAAGATTTTTGAACCATGCAACGCACCAAGAACACGAGGGGAAACCCGGTGGTGTGTGTGATTTCTGTGGTACGGAGGCTTGTTGTTGGGCAATTACTGCAGAAAAACTCCTGGCGTGAATTTTTTTGTTTTGTTTGAAAAGTTAGTGCCTGAGTTTTGCATCCAAATTGCTCCCTCCGCGAGCAACGCCGCTTTGATCGCGACGCCTAACCACCCAAGGGGTGGTGCATAAAAAATTTTGCAGGCAAACGTGCGGTCAACTCCGGTGGGAGTGAACTGTTTTTAGTAAAGCTGCATATCGCATCTCCAAAAACTTCGTCAGGAGTGACCTGCCCGGCTCTCCTCAAAAAAAACGCGCCAGAATTCTACAGGCCACTCCTGACGGAGTTTAAAAACGCGCAAGCTTCGAATGTCTACAAACAGTTCACTCCTGACGGAGTTTTGTGAACAAGCCATTTCTTCCGGGCAACAGCAAGCCAACATGCAAAATTCAGTTAGTGACATTGAGCTGAAAGGCTGCGTTACGCACATTTTGTGATAATTTGCACGAACTCCAAAGCGTCGTGCACTGCCCGTGAGAGAGGGCGGCATCGTCGCACGCTGCACTATTGGCGTTTGCCGCGTGTTTGACAGTTCCACTTGACGTCAGTTGGTTGTGACATTTGTCGCTGCGAATCACGGCACAGGTTCAGCGATTTTGGGCCTGGTCCGTTTGCCTGTCACAGGGCTGCGGCATTTTGCCGTGGTCATGGCAACGGTCGTGAAATGGCTTGGCCGGGGCAAGTGTGAGTGCGAAAAATGAGATAACGCGAGGGCGGTCATGCCTGCGGCGCCTGGTATGCCGTTTGAATGAATGTCTCAGTGTAAAACAACCAGTCCAAAATCTTCAGGGGAGGTGATGCCAGCGTAATCAAACAAAATGTGAATCAGCAACCGTCGCCAACACCGCCCGGGCACTTTGTCCTTGTCCGGACAAACCCGGCGTGCGGGTGCCGCCCCCCGCCAGTCAGAGTCAAGAAGGGATCTCTCACTCATCAACGGATGGAATCATGAAACACGGGAAAGAGGGTCGTTTTACCAGTGGCATGGTATGGCTCATGAGCGGCTTGTTGGTGGCAGGCACCAGCCTGTCGCCGGGGTACGGCCAGCAGCCCGCGACAGCAAAAAAGAACCGGCCGGCTCCTGCCGCCTGCAGCCTCGCCACGGCGTCATGCCCGCCGGAGGCGCGCATCCCGTCGCTCGCGCAGGCCTCGCGCGAGCAATTGCTGGCCAGATTGCGGCAGGCGCAACGCGAGCTGGCGGCGCTGCGGGCGCAGCGCGACCACTTGCTCAAAGCGCTGCAACATCTCGAGCAGCGCATGCTCACCCGTTCGCAACGTTCCAGCCGGCGCCCGCTGTTTTCGGAGAAGCGCATCCGGCCGAGCGCCTGAGCGGCAAGTGCCGGTGTCTGGTTGTGCAAGCCGGCCGCCTTTCTTGACTTTGCAGGGAAGCAAAGCGCTTGACCGCACCGGAGCTGGTTGCAGGGAAGCCCGCCGGCTCCGGTGCCAGGTTGTTTCGTCCCCCCATCACCCGCCCCGCGAAAAATCCCTTGCCTTTCAACCGCTTTTTGCGCATTATCTTCGCGTTTTGTTCCAACTGCGGCAGTCCAACGCGCTGAGCTTGCGGCACTGCGAAAGAAGGTGGTTGATGATCGACACGCCTGACGGGAGCGACAATCTCACCCCGAAAAAGAAGAAAAAAGAGAAGACCCGTGATCGCCTGAAGGCCAAGAACGCTGATCGCGCGATGGACAACCTGTTCCGCATCGTGCTCAACACCCACCTGCAATTGAGCGCCATGGCGGACAACAAGGCCAACATGCTGATCACCGTGAGCGCGTTGATCCTTTCCCTGTCGCTGGTGAATTTCAACGATCCCACTCTGCAGCCGGCCATTATCAGCATGGGGTTGACCTGCGTGGCCACCATTCTGCTGGCGGTCTATGCCACGCTGCCCAACCTGCCCCCGCGTCTACCCAGGCCGGACCCGCAAAGCCCAGGGTTCAACATCATTTTCTTCGGCTATTTCAGCCAGTTGGAATATCCGGTGTTTGCGCAGGAGATGCAAAAAGTGATCAATGACCGCAGCCGTGTCTATGACTCCCTGGCGCGTGATCTCTACAACCTCGGCAAGGTGCTGGGCGATCGCAAATATCGCTTCATTCGCATGAGTTATCTGGTGTTCATGACCGGCCTGGTGATCAGCTTTGTGATCCTGCTGACCAGCCTGGCCATCACCGCCTCAGTTCCGGTCGAGTGAAGGGCGGGGCCGCCATGCAACAGCCAAGCCAGCACGAGGCGTGCTGAATGGATCAACTCATTTGCCATTTGATAGGGGATTATGTGCTGCAAACCGATTGGATGGCGCGCACCAAGCTCTCGAGTCTCACGGCCGCCATTGTGCACGCACTGGTTTATTCCCTGCCCTTCACCCTCATCACCGGCTTCAGTTGGGCGCTGCTCGTCATCTTCGTCACCCACGTCGTGATCGACCGCTACCGGCTCGCGGCCTACATCACGCGCTTCAAACAGTGGTCGTGGCGCGGGGCCACCCCCCAGCCTCCGCCGCCGGAGATCAGTACGATTTTGCTCATCGTCATCGACAATACCGTCCATCTCACCATCAATTATCTATCCATCAAATACTTGGGCTGACCACGTGATCTTTGCACGCTCCAGCGGTGTGCTGCTGCATCCGACCTCGCTGCCCGGCCGTCTGGGCATCGGCGATCTCGGGGCCGCAGCTTATGCTTTTGTTGATGCTCTGGCCGGGATGTCACAACACCTGTGGCAGGTGCTGCCCTTGGGGCCCACCGGCTACGCCAATTCCCCCTATCAATCCTTCTCGGCTTTTGCCGGGAACCCGCTGCTGATCAGTCTGGAAAGGCTGGTGGATGAAGAGTGGTTGCCGCCGGCCCGTCTCGAAGCCGTGCCGGACTTTCCGGCGGCGCGCGTGGATTATGGCCGGGTGATTCAGCACCGGCTGCCGTTGCTGCACGAAGCCGCCGCCATTTTTCAGGCCCAGGCCTCCACTTTTGAAAAAAAGGTCTTCGAAGAATTTTGCGAACGTGAGGCCGCCTGGCTGGAAGACTACGCCCTGTTCATGGCCCTGAAGGAAGTGCATGCCCTGCGACCGTGGACCACCTGGCCGCCGGAACTGGTGCGCCGGCAGCGCAAGGCACTGAGCCATTGGCGCCGCGAGCTGGCCGGTGAAATTTTCTGCCAGAAGTTTTTGCAATTCCAATTCTTCAAGCAATGGCGGGAGTTGAAGGCGTATGCCGGCGCGCACGGCGTCAGGATCATTGGCGATATTCCCATCTTTGTCGCGCATGACAGCGCCGATGTCTGGTCACATCCCGAGTTGTTTCATCTCGACGACCGCGGCCAGCCCACCGTGGTGGCGGGCGTGCCGCCGGATTATTTCAGCGCCACCGGCCAGTTGTGGGGCAACCCGATTTATCGCTGGCAGCGCATGGCGGAAACCGGCTATGCCTGGTGGATCGCACGCTTCCGCGCCACCCTCCAGCTTGTGGATTACATCCGCCTCGATCACTTTCGCGGCTTTGAAAAGCACTGGGAAATTCCCGCCGGCGAGAAGACCGCCGTCAACGGCAAATGGGTGGAGGGCCCGGGGGCGCGTTTCTTTAACGCTGTGCGGGAGGCGCTCGGCCAGCTTCCCATCATCGCGGAGGATTTGGGCGTGATCACCCCGGAAGTGGAGGCGCTGCGCGAACAGTTCGGCTTTCCCGGCATGAAGGTGCTGCAGTTCGCCTTCGGGCATGATGAACGGGTGGTGCGCGGTCTGATCGACGGCTTCCCGGAAAACGCCGTCATCTACACCGGCACGCATGACAACGACACCACCCTGGGCTGGTTCCAGAATCCCGGCGGCAGAAAACCGGAGGAATTCGTCGCAGAACGCGCCACCGTCCGGAAATTTTTTCAGAATGACGACAGTGAGATCAACTGGAAATTGATCGAGGTGGCGATGAAATCCGCCTGCCGCGCCGCCATCATTCCCCTGCAGGATTTGCTCGGCCTGGGTTCCGAGGCTCGCATGAACCTGCCCGGCACCACCACCGGCAACTGGGAATGGCGCTTCACCGCCGGGATGCTGACCCCCCAGCTTCGCGAACGGTTCAGGGCGCTGACGGTGAAATCCGGCCGCGCGTGAAGGCCGCGCCCATTTGCCGGCAGGATCATCCGCGGGAGACGGCTCGAAGCGGAACGCAGAAACAAAAAAGCCGGCGTGGTCCCGCCGCCACACCGGCTTTGCGCATCCATGATGGATGAGAAGTGGAAATCCCGTCTTTATTGCATCACAGCAGCAGGGAATTCACCGCGCTAGCGCACGAGAAACTCACCCTCCACGCTCAACACTTCCAGACCGCGATTGTTGGAATCGCGCACCACGAAGTCGGACAGCCACACGCGATAGCGCGTGCCGGGGGGGACGCCGGCCTCGACCTGAAAATCGACATCGAACAAATGCCGCGGTTCCAGCAGCGGTGGCAGGCTGCGGCCGCTGTCATCGAACAGCACGACCCGCAGCGCCGGTGAGCCGGCGCTGGTGATGAGGTTGCTGTCGAGGTTTTGCAGCGGTAGAGTGCCGTCTTTCACCAAACCGCGCGGCTGCAGACCAAAGCTCTCGGAATTGCCGCGGATGTGGGCATGGAGGTCGAGTTGCAGGCCGCGCAGGGTGTCGGCGCTGATCAGGTAAATTGGCACCTGGTTGCGGCTGGAGCCGGCAGCGCCCGCGCCACGGCCGGCAATCATCACCACGCGGCGGCCGGCAACCGGCACGGGATACAGCGTCACAGTCACCTGCTGTTCGACGCCGGCGGTGATGCGCACACCGGCCTGCACGCCGCGGTATTCCAGCAGGCTCTCCACCTCCGCCTGATCCGACCAGGCTTCCACCACCAGGCGCCGCTCTTCGCCGGGCGTCACTTCCAGCACGGCACTGAAAATCGAATCGCCCGGTGCCACGCGGGCGGTGGCGTGCGCCAGCGTGTCAGCGGCGAACAAAACATAAATCTCGATGCGGTTGATTGGCTGCACGGCCGGCGGTTTCATCCAGCCACCGGCCGACTCACCCGGGTGCAGCGTGCCCCGCCGGAACTCGAGCTGCAGCGCGAGGGTGGCGGGAGCGGAGGCTGTGGGCGGCAGCGCAGTGCAGGCGGAGAGCGTCAGTGCCGCTGCGGCAGCGCCAAGAATGTGGTGCGTGATTTTCATTTTACCCGAAGGTTGCGTCCTTTCCCTACTGCACGATAAAGCGCGTCAGCCTGCGCTCGGCGCCCGCGATCAACTCCAAAAAGTAGGCGCCGCTGGCGACGGTTTGGCCTTTGGTGTTGCGGCCCTCCCAGCGCAGGGAATAGCGGCCGGCTGCTTGCACGCCGGGCGTGAAGCGCCATACTTCCTGGCCGAGCAGATTGTAGATTTTGGCTTCGACCCGCGCGGCCGCGGGCAGGTCATAGCGCCAGTGCAGGGCCTGATGCCGGCCGGGTTGCCAGGGATTGGGATAGCCCGCCATCAGGGTGAACACTTTGGGCAACTCCGTGGGCAACTCCGTGCTGCCGCCGCTCAGGCGCGCCTCGAGCGCAAGCATCTCGCCGCTCACACTCAAGCCGCGGGCGGCAAGCAAAGATTCCACCGTCAGTGCCACGGGCAGATCGATCACCGCTTCGCCCGGTTCGGCCGTGGCCCGGTTGAGCACCGGCATCACCAGCAGGCTCAATTCCTCGTTGTCAAAGCGCCAGCGCACCTCCCAGGCGCCGGAGCGCACGCTGCGGCTGCCCGGCACGTGGCCGCCGCCCGCCAGTTTGCAACGGGCCTGCCAGGCACGCAAAAGCTGCGGCGAATGCCAGCGCAGGCGGGTCTGCGTCGCAGACACCGGCTCGGCTTGCAATTCGAATTTGCCGCTGCGGCCCATCGCACCGCCGGTTTCATTCAGAAGAAGGTCGACAATGGCGATGAGATCGGCGACATCGAGATGTTCATCGACCACGGCATTGGCCGCCCAGCAGCTTTTGTCGATCACGCTGGTGCGGCGCTGCAGGATGACATCGACGAGATAGAAGAGATCGCGCAAATCCACCAGGCTGTCGAGATTGGCGTCGCCGCGGCGCGGCACCCATTCCTGCAGCCGTACGCGATTGTTGCCGGCGTTGCCATCGGCCGAATCTGATCCCGCCTCGAACAGAAGCTCATTGTTGCCCTCCGGCAACGACAGAGGGGCAAACGCAACGTTGAAATTCGCGCCCAACTCCAGCCCAGGGACATTGACCGTCTGGCGCAGCGCGCCGTTGAGCAGCAGGCGGGCGGTGGTGGGTGTGGAGGTGCCGGGGCCGGCATTGGTCACCGTAAACGCCGTGCGGAAATTGTAGTCCGCCGCCCGGCAGTCTTCCAAAACGGCGCCGGCCACCTCTGCCTGGAGATCAGGATAGCGCTGCACCGCCAGGGTGACACCGATGGGCAGATCGCCGGCGGTGGAAGCAATGCGAATGACGGCATTGTAAGTGCCTGGCATCAGGCCGGTCAAATTCACGGCAACAGTCAGCGTATCCAACTCGGTGCGGGTATCGCCGGCCGTAGGGGATACCTGCAGCCAGCTTTGATCCACCGTCGCGAACCAGTTCAACGAGCTGCCACCCGCATTGCGGATGATCAAGCGCTGCGGCGCAGGATTGGGACCGAGCGGCAGGGCGGTGAAGGACAGGCTCGGGGGATCAACCGCGAGCACCGGCGGCTGTGGATTGACCAAAAAGCTGATGCTCACCACTTGCGTGCCGCCGTTGGATTCGATGCTGAAGAAACCGGAGTAACTGCCGGCGCGCACGGTCGAGATGCTCGCCGCCACCCAGACGGTATCTACCTCGCTGCTGGTGGTGCCGGAGGCCGGCCAGACCGACAGCCAGACAAAGTTTTCGCTCACGCTCCAGTTCAACGTGCCGCCGCCGGTGTTGCTGATCAGCACCGGCTGCGCCGGCGGGTTCACCAAACCCTCGGTGGCAGTGAAGTTCAAATTGGTGGGGATGACGCGCAGGGCCGCTGGCAGCGGGCTGACCTCCAGTGTGATCGTGACCACGGCCTCCCCGCCATTGGAGCTGATCATCAGGCTGCCCTCGTAGCTGCCGGCGCCGAGGTTGGCAGTCGTCACGCGCACGGCCACTTGATCGGTCTGCTGCGTGGTCGAACCGCTGTCGGGAAACACTGTGATCCAGGGCCGGTTGCTCCGCACCTGCCAGCGCAGCACGCTGTTGCCGGTATTGCTGATGGTCAGATTCTGCGCCGGCGGATCGGGGCTGCCCTGCGTGGCGGCAAAACGCAACACCGCCGGTTCGAGCGCGAGCCGGGGCTCTGCCGGCCGGATGATGAGCGTCACCAGCACGGTGGCGGTGCCGCCATTGGAGGTGAGGGTGAGGGCGCCGAGATGTGTGCCGGCAGCCAGTCCCGCCACATTCACACTCACCGCCACTTGTTCGGTTTGGCTGGTGATCAGGCCGCTTTGCGGGCTGGCGCGCAGCCAGGGTTGATCGGCGGTCAGGCGCCAACTCAAAATCCCGCTGCCGCCGTTGCGAATGTTGAAAACCTGCGGCGGCACGGGATCACTTTGATCGACGATTGCGGTGAATTGCAGACCGGTGCTGGAGACCACCAGCGTGGGCGCCTCCAGCACGGTGAAACTGATCGGCGAGGGAATGTTGTTGTCTTCCTTCGCTTCCGGGATTTCGCGCGCCTGATCGACAATCATCCCAAAGAAATACAGGCCCGGCTCGAAGGTGCCGAGATTGACCCGAAAGGCGCGGCTCTCCCCGGGCAACAACAGGGGTATGGGCACGGGCACGACGGCAACGATTTGCAGCGTGCGCTGGCTGAGCACGCGCGCCACCACCGAGGAGTTGGCTGCCGGCGCGCGGCCATTGTTCCGGATGAGGAAGCGCGCCCTCACCGAATCGGCGCGCGTGGGCTCGACATTCACCACCTGCAAACTGTCGGCGCTCAGATCCGGCAGGACAAACTGGGTGATGAGGCCGGCCACCCGCGGAAAATCTGATTTGGGATCGCGGTCATTGCCGTCATACACCATGGCAAAATTGCCGTAAGGCGAGCGGGCCGCCGCCACCTCGATCATCATGCGCGTGGAATCATTGGGCGTGCGCCCCAGCAGGCGGACCCCGCTCAGTGGCTTGCCCGAGCGGTCGAAAATCTGGCTCTGGATGAGATGAAATTCCTTTGCGGTGGTGTTCAGCTCCGACCACAGCGACGCGAAGGTGGTGTCACTCAGCGCCAGCACCGTGGCGGGCGAGGGTTTGATTTCCCCGGCCGAGCCGGCAGTGATGGCAAACACGGGGGCCAGGGGCCGGCCCTGCAAATCGAAGCGTTGCGCGACCAGCCGGCTACCGGAGGCGGCCTCCTGCCACTGCACCAAAATTTCCTGCGCGGAGAGAAAGGTCAGGCTGGGGTGGCCAACATTGCGCTGTGCGATCAGCGTGGCGGGCACGCGCAATTTGCCGGCATCCTCGAAGACACACAGAAAAATCTGTTCGAGATTTTCGCTGATCATCTCCCAGGTCGCTGCGACCAGGCCGCTGCTGGAGGCGGCCAGATCGAGCTGCTCGCCGCTTGCCAGACTGACCTGGTCTTCATAAAGCGGAAAGATGTCGCTCAGCGGCCGGCCGCTGCTGTCGAAATATCTTGCCACAATGCGCGTCGCCAAGCCCTGCCCCGGCAGAAGCCGTTCGATCCAGGCGACCAGCACACGGCCTTTGGCATCGACCACCACGCGCGGCCGCCGCGCCCACGTTCGGGCAGTTTCCCGCAGCGTCAGCCTGCCGCTCAGCGGTTTCAAATCGCGGTTGAAAACCTGCGCAAATACCTCGCTGCTCCCGCTGATCCGCGAGCGTTCCTCCCACACCACCCACAGCGAGTCGCCGGGGGTGAAGGCCAGGTCGGGCCCGGCAAAGGCCACGGTGTCATCGGAGAAAATCACCGGGACGATGCCGTTTGTCAGGGCCCGGCCGATGGCGTCGAATTGCCGCAACAGCACCGCCTCGCGCTTCTGAAAACGCGCCTGCCAGACAAAGGTGGCATATTCCCGCCGGTCGAAGGCCACCGCCGGCGAGCTGACCGAATCGCTGCGCGGCTGTTCATCGACCGCCAGCAGTGCCACCGCCGTGTCCGGCTCTGTGGTCTGGGGCAGAACCATCTGCACCATGCCCAGCCAAAGCAAAAATCCCAGGCGGATGATCGCCGGCCGCGGAGCAATTTCGGGATGAGTGCGTCGCATCAGTCTCTGCATTTGAGGTACTTGAATGACATCACAATCCAGCGCGCAGCGCCGGCAGAATATTGCCGGGCGCTGTTCACTCGCAGCAGCAGCGCTTTCGTGTCTTTCCCAGCCTGCCACCCAGCAGCCAAATCCCCCGGCAACAGCTCGATCGTTGCGTCAAGGACCTTAAAGTTGCCGCGGTGCTCAAAGCTTTCGAGCCCGGCCCGGGTCGCATCATTTTCGCGCGGCTGCTGTTTAAAACTGCGTTTTCACCCAGAGGCCCAGGCCGTAACCACTCAGGTTGAGGTTGCCGCCCTGGCTGTTTTCCGCGCTGCCGCTGGCGTAATCCGCGCTGCCGCCGAGCAGGAGATGCTCCGACAGCTTGGCGGCGAATTGCAGGCCCAGGCGGGCGATGCCGGCGCGGTTGAGTTGCTGCACCGTGCTGGTGCCGAAATGATTGAAATGCAAATACCCGCCGGCTTGCGTGCGCCGCGAGAAATCGTGCAGAAAAACCAGCCGGGCATAGCTGTTGTTGTCGATGTAGTAATGCTCGGGTGGCAGGCCCGCTGTCACTGCTGCGCGCACCTCGTTCCTGTCCTTCCAGATGTGGGTGAGGGAGAGCTGGCCGCGCCACTGTGGCGCGAACCGCCACTCGAGGCTCACGCCCGGTTCGAGCTGCCAGCCCTGGCGAAAGAAACGCCGTCCGTCGAGCTTGTCGAAAGCAAAATACTGGCCGAGCAGGCGCACACGCCATTCCAGCACCGGGTCCAGGCGGTTGAGAAGCATGGTGATGACGCAACGATCGCCCGGTTGGTAGCGCGTGCTGCTCGCTTTGCGAAATTCGAAGGCACCGGGTCTCACCCAGGTGGCGCCCAACCCCAGGCCGAGCTGGTCGCTGACATTCCAGGCATGCGCCAGCGACAGTTCAAGATCGAAGCCGGCGCCGTAACGCTGCAGCGGGAAGCCCAGCACGTTCTCGCTCAAAGCATTGATCACGGCGTTTTCCCTGTCATCGAGCTTGTTTTTGCCGGCGGGCAGATTCACGCCCGCGCCGAGAAACCAGCGGCTGCCGCCCAGGCTTTGCGACAACCGCAGGCGCACGTCACTCATGCCGTTGCAGGTGTTGCTGGCCACCAGCTCGGCGCGGGAAAAGCCGCCCGCCGTCCCCAGCATCAAAGTCGTGCGCGGGCCGACCGGCACGCTGAGCGTCGCGGGCAGATAAGTCTGCTGAATCCGCTGCCGCTGCCCGCCGGATTGCAATTCCCACGACATGAAGGTGGCACTTTGTGTGAAGGAAAAAAAATCGGCGGCATATTCGAAGCGCGGCTGACCATGCAGCCCGGCGGCGAGCAGCAGGAGCAGACCGGCACTGCCGCGAAAAATTCGAGTGTGCGGGCGCGTTGCTTTCATGCCTGATTCAGCCAGGGTTTCTGTCCTCAATTTGGAATTTTGCCGCTCACCACGATCCGGCCGCTGCTGGCGGGCGGAATCAGCGGCGCGACGAACACCGGCGGCTCCTGCAGCGTCGCGGTGGTGGCCTCCAGATGGCGCTGCTGCAGCGCCTCCGCCGGATCGAGCTGTGCCAGCGTCAGCAGTTCCGTCTCACCCGCCATCGGTGTCGTGAGGGCCTCCAACTGCTGCCGCGCTGCCTGGAAACCGGGGTCCAGACGCAGGGCCTCGCTGAAGGCGGCCTGCGCCTGCGGAATTTTCAGGCTGTCGGCGAAGTCCAAACCGCGGCAGAAGGCCACAAAGGCGAGCGTGCTTTCGGTGGGAAGTTTCTGGATGGCGTCGCGCTCACTCACACTCAGCTTGATGCCGAGCTGCTGAATCAGCGCGAAGGCGAGTTGCTTTTCGAGCTGCAGAATGTCACTCAAACGGCCGCTGACACGCACGGTTTTGGCCACCAGCTCGCTGGTGGCGGATTGGATGATGCCGGCATCCAACTGCAGACTGGAAGTGCCCAACGCCGTGGCGCCGCCGATCACCACGCGCTCGGCGCCCAGAATGCGGCCGGCGCGTGGCGCGGTGAAACCATCATACAACTGCGCCGGCGTGGCGGAAATCTCATGGAGCAGCACCTCCAACTTGGTGCGTTCCACCAGGCGCAGTTTGTTGACCTTGCCCAAATCCGTGGTGAGCATGGCGGCCAGACCCTTGAGCAGCGGATTCCATTCCGCGCGCTCGGAAACATTGCGGAAATAAAGCACGGCCACGGTGTTGGCCGCCGGCCGCGTCAGCGTGCGCGACTGTTCCTCCTGCAGAGCCTTCTGAATCTCCTGCTCGGCGAGCTGCAGGGCCAGCCGGCTCATGCGGGCCTGCACCTGCCGGCCGAGAGGATCGAACAGCGGCCGCGGCCGGTAGGCACCATAAGCCGCCAGCGCCTCGGCATATCTGCCCTGCTGCTCGTGAACATAGCCGATGAAAAAAAGCGTGCGACCGTCCGCCGGCTGCAGCCGGCGGGCGCGCTCCAGCGCCGCCAGTGCCCGCTCAAAATCACGCAGGTGAAAATACGCCACGCCCAGCTCGCGAAAGCGTGCGGCGTCGCGCGGATTGTTCTGTGCCGCGGCCAGCAGGGCCTGCGCTGCGTGTTCGAAGTCGCCGCGGTTGAATGCCGCCCGGCCCTTGCGCAAATGCGCATCGCCACAGCCGAGTTGAACCGCCGCCAGCAACCACACCACTGCCGGCCCGCCGAGCCTGCCCGGAATAATTTTCAAAGCCCTCACTCCGCCTAGCTTTTTTGGAAGGTCTGCAACAGGCTCAGTTTCTCTCTCGCCATCTTGAAGGATGGCGCCAGCTTCAATGTTTTGGTGAGCATGGCCTGCGCCTCCTGGTAGCGCCCCTGATCCAGCATGTTGAGCGCCTCGGAATACGCCATGGCGGCCTCCAGCGGTATCTCCTTGTGCCGCAACCGCTCGAGGTTCTCCTCTTCAACCTTGTTCACGGCAACATCCAGGTTTTCGCTCACCTTCAGGGCCAGCTTCTTGGCAAGATCCAGCACCTCGTCGGGCGGGCCCTCGACAAAATCGGTCTTGATGATCTCACTGGTCTCGGTCTTCACCAGCCGCACGTCGATGCGCAGTTTCTTCTCGAGCTTCATGAAGCTGCCGATCAACACCGATTGCGCGCCCAGCAGCTTGCCGACACGCACCGCAAAGTCGGGGTTGACCAGCGGCTGGCCCTGCACCGTGGCCTCGCTGCGCTGAATTTCCTCGAGAATGAACTGAATGCGCTCGCGCTCCACCACCTTGAGCTTGGTGAGCGTCGCGAGATTCGTGATCAAAAGGTCCGCCAGCCCCTTGCCGAGATTGGCCACCTTGTCGGCCTCGCTCAGCGAGTTGTTGTCGAAATCCAGAATCGCCAGCGTTTTGATGCCGGCATCGGTCATTTGCCAGTAATTGCCCAGCACCTGCTTCCGCGCCGTCAGCCAGCTCCGCATCACCGCCGGATGGCTCAAATAGGAATCGCGCGGCTCGTAGGTGGCATCGAGTTTTAGAATCTCCGCAAAACTGGTTTGCACCCGCGCTTCGTTTTGTTTCGCCACGTTGCAGAAAGCCAGGAACTCCCATGCCTCGACGCGATCCGACAGCGACAGCGTGGAAGTCGCGAGCAAGGTCTCCAGCAGGGTGATGGCCTCCTCGATGCGGCCGGCGCGAAAATGCGCCTTGGCCCGCTCCAACTCCTGATTCTCCGCGGCCAGCACCGGCAGCGCCACCAGCATCATCAGCAGAAACCCGCGGCCAAACGAGTGAACAAAGAAATACTTCATGGCATCAACTCCCTGGAATTTGTCTTGCCGGGAGGCACCTGCAACCGGCTGAGACAGTTCCGGTGTTCCTCCGTGGAACAACCGGACCGGAATAACGCATTGGTAATCAATTATCAAACTTTCGAAACGGTGACTGCAGTGGCCTGAATCATGCGAGATCGAGGGCAAAGCATATGCCACCAGGGAAGGAACGGCGAGCTTGCCGGGCTGCCAAATCAGGGGAGTGTGCCGGCGCTTCCCATCGGCTGAAAATGGAGTAGCGCCGCTGTCGTTGCAACCCTGCTGCGCTGTGCCAGGGGGCAAGTGCATGGTGTGCGTTGCCTTGCGCCCGATCGGATGACCGGCAGGAATCACCGGGCACGGCAAAGGCATTCGTCCGTGACGCAATTACTCTAAACATTTTTCAGAGAAAAGCAACCGCATTCTCGGCGGGGGAACAAGCTCTCGCTAGCGTGTGGAGTAGCGCAGCCAGCCCTGCCTGCCGAAAAGATGTCGGCATGGCGCCTTCACCCGTAACTCAGGCATTATGCGGGGGGAGTAAACCACTTCAGCCCCGGCGGCACGGCAGAGGAGGCGTCGGGATCAGACCCCAAAAATCGAAAAAGAAGTCTCACAAAAAGCGGGAAAATGTCTCGCCCACGAAAGCGAAATCCCACGGAAGAAAAGCTTTTTCGGGGGGTGTATTTTCGCGGGCGAGGGAAGGCGACGGTTTCTCCGCAATGACCCTGGCTTTTGATGCAGGACCCTGCCCTCGCAGCAGCCTGATCCCAAAAAAGTGCACAGGCGGGCGGCGTTTGACTTTGCAGAGAAAGTTGGCTATGTTGCGTTGTCCGTCAAAGCCTCACATCCGCGCAACGCTCATCGCTTTTTCACTCGAGAGGAAACCGCATGTTCCATCCCCATCTGCTGCAGAACAAATTCGCCCTGATCACTGGCGGCGGCTCGGGTCTGGGCCTGAGCATGGCCAAACGCTTCGCGGAACTGGGCGCGACGATCGCAGTCTGCGGCCGCAACGCCGACCGGCTCGCAAAGGCCGGGCAGGAAATCCAACAAGCCGGCAACGGCCGGGAAGCCATCACCTTCGTCTGCGACGTGCGCGATTATCAGGCGGTGGTGACCGCCATCGACACCCTGGTGGCACAGCACGGCCTGCCGGACATTCTGGTGAACAATGCCGCCGGCAATTTCCTCGCCGCCACCGAAGATCTGTCGCCGGGCGGCTTTGATGCCGTGGTCAAAATCGTACTTTACGGCACCTTCAATTGCACGCAGGTGCTGGGAAAAAAATGGATCGCCGCGCACCGCCGCGGCAGCATTCTCAACATCGTCACCACCTACGCCTGGAACGGCTCGGCGTTCGTCGTGCCCTCGGCGTGCGCCAAGGCCGGCGTGCTGGCGATGACCCGCTCGCTGGCAGTGGAATGGGCGGCATACGGCATCCGCCTGAATGCCATCGCGCCCGGGCCGTTTCCCACCGAAGGCGCGTGGCAGCGGCTGTTGCCCACCAAAGAAATCGCAGAGCAGGCGCGGCAGCGCATTCCTGCCGGCAGATTCGGCGAGCATCAGGAACTGGCGAATTTGGCGGTGTTTCTGGTGGCGGAGGGCGTGGATTTCATCACCGGCGAGGTGGTAACCATCGACGGCGGCGAGGCGCTCGCCGGTGCGGGGCAGTTTTCACAGTTCATTCAGCAGGACCGGGAGCAATTCAAGCGCCTGCTGGCGATGATGCGCGGCAAGTGATTAGTGTCCGTCCAGAAATTTATGAACCGCCCGGGCGTCCGGTGCCGCAGCGCTCGGGCGGGTTTGCATTTGCTCGAAGGTTGGCGAAGTCCGACTTGGGCAGATTCGCCTTGCCCAAGTCGGACTTCACTATTTCAGGAAGGTCATGCGTCGCGTTTCGACATAACCGTCGCCGATTTGCAGCCGGTAGAAGTAAACGCCGCCGGCCTGGCGCCGGCCCGCTTCATCCGAACCATGCCACACCACTTCATGCTCGCCCGCGTCCTGCTGCGCCTGCACCAGCCGTTTGATGCGTTCGCCGGCGAGGTTGTAAATGTCCAACACCACCATGGCGGGTTGCGCCAGGGTGTAGCGGATGGTGGTGGCGGGATTGAAGGGATTGGGATAATTCTGCGCCAACCGCGCCTGCGCGGGCAGAGGCGCAGCCGCAACCGCGGTGACGGGAATGGCCTTGAAGCGGTAGAGCCGGCCGTCGAAGGCGCAGAGATACAGTTCATTGTTCTGATCCACGCCAAACGAGGCAATGTTGAGATTGGTATCAATCAACAGGGAATTGTTGGGCGGGTTCACGCCGTCGTAACGCAGCGCCCAAATACGACCGGAGACGAAATCGCCGTAGATATAGGCGCCAACCAGCGGCGCGACGCGCGTGCCGCGATAGACATAGCCGCCGGTCACCGACGCACCACTGCTGCGGCCGTAATCCCAAATCGGCAGCGCCAGCCCGCTTTGATTGCAACCCGAGGGCGGGTCATAGCAATTTTTGCCCTCCATGATGCGCCAGCCGTAGTTTTTGCCTTTTTCCACAATGTCGATCTCTTCGCGGCTGTTTTGCCCGACGTCTGCCAGCCAGAGCCAGCCGGTTTGGGGGTCAAAGCTGAAACGCCAGGGATTGCGGAAGCCCCAGGCGAAAATTTCCTCGCGATAGCCGCTGGTGTTGCCGACGAAGGGATTGTCCGCCGGAATGCCGTAGTTGCGGCCGCCGGAGGGATTGTCGACGTCGATGCGCAGCAGGTCGCCGAGCAGGGTGCGACGATCCTGGCCGTTGTTTTGCGGATCCCCGCCCGAGCCGCCATCGCCCATGCCGATGTAGAGGTAACCATCATGTGGCCCGAAGGCGAGCTGTCCGCCGTTGTGATTTTCATAGGGCTGGTTGATGGTGAGCAGGATGAATTCACTGGCGGCCTCGGCACGGTTGGGATTGCCGGCGCTGACACGGTAGCGCGCGATCACCGTGCGGCGGGGATTGGCGGCGGTGTAGTTCACATAGAAAAAGCCGTTGCTCTCGTAGTTGGGATGAAACGCCAGACCGAGCAGCCCCTCTTCGTTGCCGCTGTCATTGACCCGGCCGCGAATATCGAGAAAGGTGTCGGCGGCGGCAACGCCGGGGGTGTGGGGAAACACGCGAATGACGCCGGCTTGCTCGACCACGAACAGCCGGTTGCTGCCATCGCCGGCATGTTGCAGATCGACCGGCCGGGTGAAAATCAGGTTGGGAAAGGCGATTTCCAATTCGTATTGTGCCCACAAGGGAGGCGCCAACCCCAGCAGGAGGCAGCCGACGGCCAGAGTGCATCCTGGTTTCATAAGTCTTGCTCCTTTCGCATGTTCAAAGCAGGGAGTGAAAGACAAGCCGGCAAATGTGGCGGCAATATAAAGCCGGGCAGCAGATTTTACAAGCAAAAGACCGGCCACAGGGCCATGCCTCATTTGGTTTCTTCCCATTTAATGGCTATTTTAAGACGGGCAAGTTTTCCTCCCATGGAAATGAAGTCGTACGGAAAAAGCGTTTTCGTGAGAATATTTCGCCCACGAAAGCGAAATCCCACGGAAAAAATTTTCAAAATTTTTCTGCTCCACCCTTGGGCTGGTTGGGCGCCGCGATCAAACCGGCGTTTCCCGTGGAGAGCATCAATCTGGGTGCAAAATTCAGGTTGAAAAATTGATGACATTGGACCTCGTGTCTGCGGCAGGATGCTTGCGCCGCTCCACACGTTACCGAGGGACTAAGAGTGCGCGGGCTTTTCGCCTGCGTGTGCATGATTTTTCATTTGTCGGTTCGAGGTGGAACTTTGCTGGAGAACAGCTCCATGACCAAACACATTCGCAAACCGGGCATTTTGGTGACCGGTGCCAATGGCGAAATGGGCCACGGCCTGCTGGGGCGCCTGGCAGAGCTCGGCACGCATCATCTCATCGCGCTCGATGTGCATCCGCTCGATGAGAATTTGAAACGGCTGTGCAGCGCCAGTATCACCGGCGACATTTTGGAGGCGCGCCTGCTGGAGCGCCTGCAAAGTGAGTTTGAAATTCATTGTGTCTATCATCTTGCGGCCCTGCTGTCCACGCGCGCGGAATTCACGCCGGAAGCGGCGCATCGCGTCAACGTGGAGGGCACCCTCAACTTGCTCAAGCTGGCGATCGAACAATCGCGCTGGCACGGCCGGGTGGTCAAGTTCATGTTTCCGAGTTCGATCGCGGTCTACGGCCTGCCCAGCCCGGCCGTGAAGAAAGCCGCGGGCAGGGTGAAGGAACACGAATGGACCCTGCCGACGACGATGTACGGCTGCAACAAACTCTACTGCGAGCATCTCGGCCGCTATTATGCCCGCCACTACCGCCAGCTCGCCGCCGACACGCTCAGCGGCGGCATCGACTTTCGCGCGCTGCGTTTCCCCGGCCTGATCAGCGCGGTCACCGTGCCCAGCGGCGGCACCAGCGACTATGCGCCCGAGATGCTGCACGCGGCAGCGCAGAACAAGCGCTACGCCTGCTTCGTGCGCGAAGATGTCCGCATTCCCTTCATGGCCATGCCGGATGCCATCACCGCGCTGCTGCGGCTGGAGGCGGCGCCGCGTGACAGCCTGACGCAGACGGTCTACAACGTCGGCAGCTTCAACCCGAGTGCCGGCGAAATCCGTCAGCGGGTGTTGCGCGAGTTCAAAAACGCGCAGATCGATTTCCTTCCCGATGACAAGCGCCAGGCCATCGTCGATTCCTGGCCGGAGGACGTGGACGACTCCGCCGCGCGTCGCGACTGGGGCTGGACGCCTGCTTATGATGAGGAACGCGCCTTCAGCGAATATTTGATTCCGGGCATCCGGGAGCGCTACCGCCACTGAGCCCCGGCACCGGCTTGACAGGCAACGAAATCATGTCAGCTTGCCGGCCATTGCTTGCCACGGCGGTGGCGGTGTCGCCGGCTTTTGCCGGACACGATCCTCATGCTCGCAGAAGTTCCGGCTGTTGAGCAAAAAACTTTCGTCCTGCGGTGGCACACCGTGAGAGTGGAACAAGCTGTGGCCGGGCAAGGGACGCAGGCCGTGTCGCATCCTCCCGCTGCGCCCGGCGTCGATCCCGCACGCTTCTCCCTCACGGGCAGCGGCGGCGCGACCAGACCCGGCGCAGACAACGCCACCGCAGCGGGTCGGGCTGCCAAGCGCGAAGATTGAAGATTTTGGAACGCAGGTTTCCTGCCTGCATGGATTGCAGATAATTTGCGTAACGTTTTCCCGAAAAGGAGTCATGACATGAAATCGCTTGTTGGGCGGCTTGCTGCTGCTCTGCTGGGTGGGGGTGTGATGATGCTTGCGTTGCCGGCCGCTGCGCTGGCGCAAAACGGCCAGGCCGGGCTGCACTTGCTGGCGGGCATTCCCCAGGGTGAGTTTGCTGACAATGTTGACCAGCCGGGTTGGGGCCTCTCCGGCCAGATTGGCTATGCGCCGCAAACCAATCCCTACTTCGTGGGGTTGGAAGTGGGATACCTGGTTTATGGCGACAAAAGCCGTTTTGTGCCCTTCAGCAGCACCATTCCCGATGTCATCGTCGAGGTCAACACCACCAACAACATCCTGACTGCGCATGCGCTGCTGCGGCTGCAATCGAATGTCGGCACGCTGCGGCCCTATGGCGAGGGCGTGTTCGGCTTGAACTATTTGTTCACGCGCACGACCATTCGAAATAGCGATTTTTTCACCGCCGAAGTGGCCGGCACCACCAACCAGGATGACGTTGCGCTGAGCTACGGCGGCGGCGGCGGGGTGATGCTGCGCGTGCACGAGTCCAGCAAACTCGGCCGCACCCGGGAAGTGTTGCTTGATTTGCGGCTGCGCTATCTGGTGGGCGGGGAGGCGGATTATCTCAATGAAGCGTCGCTGCGGCGGGAAGACGGCGGAATTGGCTATGCGGTCAAACGTTCCAAGACGGATCTTTTTACCATCCAGGTCGGTGCCGTCTTTCGTTTTTGAACGCCGGTTCTGTGGGGAGGCCGCGCCGGCGCGTGGCCTCCTCTCGAGACTTGAATTTTGCATGCTGGCTTGCTGTTGCCCGGAAGAAATGCCTTGTTCACAAAACTCCGTCAGGAGTGAACCGTTTATAGACATGGGAAGCTTGCGTGCCTTTAAACTCCGTCAGGAGTGGCCTGTCGAATTTCCCATGATCTGGCGCGGTCTTTTCGAGGAGAATTGAACAGGTCACTCCTCACGGAGTTTTGGGAAATGCAAGAAGCAGCCTCACTAAAAACAGTTCACTCCTACCGGAGTTGACGGCACGTTGGCCTGCAAAATTTTTTATGCCCCACCCCTTGGGTGGTTGGGCGTCGCGATGGCATCGGCGTTTCTCGCGGAGAGGCTCAATCCGGGTGCAACGTGCAAAATTCAGGTGAGAACGTTGTGTGGCAGGCAGAGAGATGAACGAAGACGCTCCGGTTGCAATCCCGATCGATGGTGTGCTCGATTTGCACACCTTCCGGCCGGCGGAAGTGAAGGCGCTGGTGACTGATTATCTCGCGGCCTGCCGGGAACGGGGTATTCTGCAGGTCCGCCTCATCCACGGCAAAGGCACGGGCGCACTGCGCGAAACCGTGCATGCGCTGTTGCGCAGGCTGCCGGAAGTCGTGTCGTTTCAGTTGGCGGATGCCAGCGGTGGCGGCTGGGGCGCGACGGTGGTGCATTTGCGGGAGATGCCCTCACCTTCTCCACCCACCCCGGACGGGGAAAATTGCAGCCAAACCATCACGGACAGCCATCGGCATTGTCATCCGGCAACGATGTCCTCCGTCCCGCGGGACCAATGCGGTTTTTGATCCTGCACATCCCGTCAACGCCCGCAAGGCAAGTCGGTTGACTTCGGGCTCATGGGCCGGGCGCTAGAGATTTTCCGCGACCAGCTCCGCCAGATCCTTGGTCTGCTCCACCGCGGCGTTGAGCATCATCTTGCACTCCGGGCAGGCGGTGATGAGTATTTTCGCGCCCGAGGCGGCAATCTCCTCCTTGCGGGTTTGATCGACGCGTTTGGCCACTTTCTGTTCGCGGGCAAAGCCGGCGCTGCCGCCACCGCAGCACAGTGAGCGCTCGCCGTGGCGCGGCAGTTCGGTGATTTGAAAACCGGCCTTGCGGATCACCTGCCGCGGGGCGGCGTAGACCTTCTCGTAGCGCCCGAGATAGCAGGGGTCGTGATAGGTCAGTCTTTTGCCATTGGCGGCAGACGGCTGCAACTGCAGCCTGCCGGCGGCAAGCAAATCGGTAATGAACTCGGAGTGATGCACGGCCGTCACGTTGAAATTGGGCGCGAGGGTGGGATACTCGCGCCGGAAGGTGTGCAGGCAATGCGGGCAGGGCGAGATTATTTTGCGCACGCCGTTGTGCTCGAAGGCTGCGAGGTTCGCGCGCGCCAGGGTTTGGAATTGCATCTCTTCACCCTGGCGGCGGGAGTGATGACCGCTGCAGTTTTCCTCCGCCAGCACGCCAAAGCTCACCTGTGCCTGCTTCAAAACCTTCGCCATCGCCGCCACACTGGAACGCATGTCGGTGTTATAGGACCAGACACAGCCGAGCCAGAGCAGGTATTCGGTTTTGCCCCTCTCGTAAAGCGGCAGTTCGAGTTCACGCAGCAGGCTGGCCCGCACTTCCTTGCGCGCCGCCAGCGGGTTGCCGTACTGCTCCACCTTTTCAAGAAACTCGGTGGCCACCATGCCGGTGCCGAGCGCGAGCGCCTGCGCGCGCTTGGCGCCGAGCAGCAGTTGCAGATGCTCGATGCCGACCGGACAGACATTCTCGCAGGCGCCGCAACTGGTGCATTGCCCCAGCTCGGTTGCGGTGATGATGCTGCCGATCACCGGCGTCTCCGGGGGCAGCGCGAGCGCGCGCCGGCCGGCGAGAATGAAACCGCGCGGATTCAGCTCCTGGCCGCTGTTCCACGCCGGGCACTGCTCGGTGCAGCGCTTGCATTCCACACAGGTGAGAAAATCCAGCCGCATTTTCCACGGTACATCCGCAACCGTCTCCAGCCCGAGTTTGACTTCATCGGTTTCAGCGAGCCTGTCCAGGTCGAGATTGAGCGGCAGATAATCGCCCAAACGGTGGGTGCGGAAAAAAATATCGCAAGGCGAGAGCAACAGGTGCAGGTGTTTGGAGCGCAGGATGAGCGAGGGAAAAATCAGGATGGTGAGCGTATGCGCCCACCAGTTTGCCTTGGCCAGCACCGGCTTTGCCTGGAAGCTGTTGAGGTAGGTGAGCATTAAAATCACGATGAAGAGGGCCACCAGCCCCGAGCTCCACGAGCGCGGATCCGGCGAAATTTTCACCAGCACAAAACGGCGGAAGGCCAGCCCGCTGATGCCGGCGGTCACCAGCACCGCCATCACCGCGATCACGGTTTTGAAGGTTGCGACCCGCTCGCCCAAAATAACCTTGAGAAACGGCACCCCGAAACCCTTGAGAAAGTGATCAATCGTCTCGGCGCCGAACAGGACGAAACCGAGAAACACCGCGAGATGCATGACGCCGACCACCGGCCGCGCCGCGATGACGCGCGTGTGCAGGAAAACTTCCTTGAACGTGCGCCACAGCCGGCTGCCGGGGCGGTCGGTGCGCACCCGGTCGGCGGCGCCGGCGCGAATTTGTTTGAGCCTGCGCGAGAAATCCCTGACAAACAACGCCACCGCCGCCAGCAGCAAAACCGCCAGCAAGATTTTTTCCCACGGCGCAAAGGTCATGGCCACTCCCTCAAGTTGTTCCACTGCCCTGGCTGATATGTTGTCAAACATCTCCCGCTGGAAGCCGCGCCCTCCCCGCCGGTAATGCCTGCATTACGTGTGGGGAGGTGCCGCAGCCATCTTGTTCAATGCTGCTAACTTTTTAGAAACGCACAACACTTGTTCTCACTGCGAAGGCGCCAAGTCCGCGAACAAGAGTACCCTCCTGAATTTTGTCTGCCAGCCCGCTGTTGCCCAGAAGAAATGACGTGTTCACAAAACGCCGTCAGGAGTGGCCTGTCAAAATGCTCCGGTTCGGGCGCGGTTTTTAAGAGAGCCAAACAGGTCACTCCTGCCGGAGTTGACCGCATGCTGGCCGGCAGAATTTTTTCTGTACCCTCCCCCGGGTGGTTGGGCGTCGCGATCCAACCGGTCAAACTTCGCGCGCTTTGCGGGCTACGCGGTTCTGAATAATTTTGGTCGGGGAGGCCTGCGCTCCGCCGCACGTTCCCGGGGGATTAGCCCGCCGGCGGCCGCCGCTGCATTTCAGCGATAGAAAATTTCGATATCCGAATAATCCGAATACCGTTTTTTGGGTTTGAAAAAACGCAGCAGAATGATGCCGATCACGAAGCCGCCGATGTGGGCGAACCAGGCCACGCCGCCGCCCTCGGTCGCGCCGAGGGTGGAAACGCCGGCGAAAAGCTGCAGCACGAACCATTGCCCCAACACCAAATACGCCGGCACGCGAAAGGTGGCAATGAAAATAACCGGCAACAGCACCAGCACCCGTGCGCGCGGGAAGCTTACGGCGTAGGCCCCGAGAATGCCCGAGATCGCGCCGCTGGCGCCCACCATCGGGATGGCGGAATCGGGCTGGGTCATGATATGCGCCAGCGCCGCACCCACTCCGCAGAGCGCATAGAAGAAGAGATAGCGCAACGAACCGAGCAGGTTTTCAACGTTGTCGCCGAAGATGAACAGATAAAGCATGTTGCCGAAAAGATGAAAGAAACCGCCATGCAGAAACATGGAGCTGAGCAGGCTCTCCATCTTTTCCCCCTGCAGGATGATTTGAGGGATGGCACCATAAGTGTCGATTAAGGCCTGGCCCGCAGATTGTGGCAGCGAGATTTGATGAACGAAGACGAGAACATTGGCGATGATCAGCAGGGTATTGATGATCGGGAAGGCCGTGCGGGGATTGTCATCTTTGAGAGGAATCATGAGTGCTCCTTCCGGCGGTGCACAGATGGCGCAACGGTGGACATGCGCAACCTACAGATGATTTTTTGAAAAGTCAAGCCGCCGGCTGCAACGGGGTCGGGGAATGGCATGGTGGTGTCGGGATCGACCGCCGGCGATTTGATTTTGCCGCCTGGCGGCTTCGGGAAATGCTTCGCCCACGAAAATGAAGTCCCGCGGAAAAAGATTTTATGAAGGCAAGGCGCGAGCTATTCATCCGCCGCTCATCCCGAAGCAGGTCGGCATGATGGTGGATGTACAGGTGGTGTTGGGGCGGGCCGTCGGATGTGATTCAGTGATTTTTCCACACCGCATAGACCAGCCACAACCAGCCGAACAAAAATGCCAGGCCGCCAAAGGGCGTGATCGCAGCCAACCATTTCATGCCGGTCACCGCCAGGAGGTACAAACTGCCGGAGAACAACAGCATGCCGAGCACGAAGCCCCAGCCCGCGGGTTGCAACGGGAGCGCGGGATAGTGGCTCTGCAGCAGCCCAAGCAGGAGCAGGGCGGTGGTGTGAAACATTTGATACTGCACCGCTTTTTCATAGATCTCCCGGCCATCCACATCGAGTGTCGCCTTCAAAGCGTGGGCGCCGAAGGCTCCCAATGCGACGCTGAGAAAGCCAGAGAGAGCAGCAAGCACCAGCCAGAGTTTTGCCATGGCATCTTCCGACTTAAGGATTGGTGAATTCTTTGTCCACAATGTGGATGGCCCCGGGATACTTCAGCGGCAGGCCGGCAACGGTTACGGTGGGCGTGGCGGCCAGGGTGAGGCGCGCGGCGTTGCCCTGCTTGCCGGCGATGGCGAGCGCGAGATTCAAAACTTCCATGTAGCCGCGCTCGCCGAAAAATTGATAGAGATCGAGCGACATGTGCAGCGGGATTATGGTGGCCTGGCCGGTGCCAGGGATTTCGATCGGGCCGCCGAGGTCGCCGGTGATCGTTTCCTGGTCATCGATCTTCAATGTCCACGCCAGCGCGGTGAGCACGGCGGTTTTTTGCGGGCTGCCACCGCTGCCGTCGTTGGGGTTTTTGGCGGCGACATTCAGCGTAAAGGACATGGGCAGGGATTTCTGTGCGAAGGCCGAGGTCAGCCGGATGCCATCCTGCAGATTCAAGGAGGCGGGATCATCGATCTTGGCCAGGCTCACGCCCGCGAGCGTGCCGGGCACGACGCCATCGAGTTTGAACTGCAGCCGTTTCACATTCAAGAGCGCGTCCTGCATTTGTTGCAGCGCGGCACACCCGGAGCAAGCCAGCAGAGCGACCACCCACAACAGGCGCCAGTGCCTGCGCCTGCTCCGAACTCGACTTCTCATGTTGTTCTCCTTCTTTGAATTTTTTGACAGGGCCGCGGCGCGGCCTGCCGGCCCAATTCAAGCGCGCCCGGAATCAGCCGGCATCGCCGGCAGGGATTTCACCAGCACCTTGTCGACGCGGTTGCCATCCATGTCCATGACTTCGAAGCGCAGACCCTCCCATTCGAAATATTCGCCGGGAGTGGGAATGCGCTCCATGTGCACCATGATGAAGCCGCCCAGGGTTTCGTAATCCCCGCGCTCCTCACCGGGCAGATCCGACAATTGGAAAAGCTGTTTGAATTCATCGATGGGAATGAAGCCGTCCACCAGCCAGGAGCCGTCTTCGCGCTGCACCACCCGGGGCTGCGCTGTCATCCCGAGATTGGGGACATCCCCAACGATCGCCTCCAGAATATCATTCAAAGTGAGCAGCCCCTGAATCTCGCCATATTCATCGATGGCGATCGCCAGGTGGGTGCGGGAGGTGCGAAACAGCTCGAGTACGCGCAGGACGCGCATTTTTTCATGCACGAAGAGCGGTTTGTGCATGACGGCCCGCAGATCCGGCGGCTGGCCGCTCAGGATGGTGGCCACCAAATCCTTCACCCGCACCACGCCGAGCAGATTGTCCAGGCTGCCCCGGCAAATGGGGAAGCGGGAGAAACCGCTGCTTACGATGCGGTTGCGCATTTCTTCGATGGCATCATCGGGATCGAGCCACACGATGTCGCTGCGGGGGGTCATCAGCGTGCTGACGCGGCGGTCGCCCAGGCGAAAGACGCGGTCGAGAATGTGATGCTCGGCCTCTTCGAACACGCCGGCTTCCGCGCCCTGATCGATCATCGCCAGCACTTCTTCTTCTGTCACCGGCGGTTCCGTGGAGGGTTTGATGCGAAACAGCCGCAGCACCGCATCGGTCGAGAAGCTCAGCAGACGGACCGCCGGGGAAGCGATCACCGACAGGCGCCGCATCGTGTAGGCCATGGCTGCGGCGATGCGCTCGGGGGAATGCAGCGCCACGCGCTTGGGCACCAGCTCTCCAAGAATGAGGGAGGCCAGGGTGATTCCCAAAACCACCAGGGCCAGCGCCGCGGATTCGCTGTGGTGTTGCAGCCATGGAATCAGATTCAGCGCCTGTTGCAGCTCGCTGGCGAGAGTGGCGCCGCCGAAGACGCCGGCAATGGTCCCGATCAAAGTGATGCCCACCTGCACCGTGGAGAGGAAGCGGTTGGGGTCGTTGGCCAGTTCGAGCGCGGCGGCGGCGCGTTCATTGCCCCCCTCCGCCAGTTGCTCCAGGCGGAGTTTGCGCACCGAAACCAGGGCGGTTTCCGACATCGCAAAGATGCCATTGAGCAGGATCAACAGGAAAATGATGAAGATTTCTAGCGCCATCCTCGCCCTCACAACAAGTGAATGCCATGCGACTATGATTTCAAGATAATCATGTTGAGCGGAGATTACAAGCCCGGCCTGCTTCCGCGTGCGCCGGCATGGGTTTGCCGGGGTGCCGGCCACATACTGCGCGATGAGTGCCGCGGGCACGTGCAGGGTGGCGCCGGAGGCGAGCATGCAAAGCTGCGCCGGCAGCGAGACGGTGGAAAGCACGGATGACAGGGCGGAGCGCGTTCACAAGGCATGCGCCAGGCGTGCCATCTCGTAGTAAATCGGGATGCCGAGGGTCAGGTTGAAGGGGAAGGTAATGCCGAGTGATGCGGTCAGACACAAGGTCGGATTGGCCTGGGGGACGGCGATATGCATGGCGGCGGGCGCCGCGATGTAGGAGGGACTGGCTGCCATGGTGGCCAGAACCACCGTTCCACCCTGGGAGAGGCCGGTCAGGGCACCCATCGCCGCGGAGAGCAGCGGCATGGTCACGCCAAAAAACAGAAGAAAAAGCCCGCAATGTCGCAGATCGACCAGCCGCTGCACAGCCACGATTCCCCTCTCCAGCAGGAAAAAAAAACGAGCGCGCCTGCTTGTCGTCCTGCTTGCAACCGGGTTGCAACGCTTCGGCCGGCTCAACTTTGAAAAGCCGGCTTCCAGCCGCGGCTTTTCCCGCCGGCCAGCGCGCTTTGAATCATGACGAACTCGCCGATATTGTCCATGGTCACCAGGCCGATTATTTTGCCCTGGTCCAGCACCGGCAGGGTGTGGCACTGGCAGTTTTGCAGCCGGGCCATCGCGCCTTCCAGCATTTCGTTGGCCTCCACGGTTTCGAACTCGCGCTGCATTACGTCACGCACCCTCGCGTCCTTGCCAAATTTGCCGAGCGCCATCAGCAAGTCGCCGCGGGTGAGCACGCCCACGACCCGGCCGTCGTCGACCACGGGGAAGTCCTGCTGCGAACCCGCCAGAATCAGCTCAATGGCGCGGTTGAGGGTGTCGTAGCTGGAGAGCATTTGGAAATCGGTGAGCATGGCCAGCTTCACCGGAATGCCGCCCACCGCGGTTTTCATCTGCACCATGCCGGCTTCCTGCGCGGCGCCGATCCACACGAAGAAGGCGATGAACAGCAGAAAGGGGTTGGTAAACAATCCGATGAAGCCGAACAGGAAGGCCATGCCCTGGCCGATGCCCGCGGCAATTTGCGTCGCGCGCGCGTAGCCGGCGCGGGTGGCGAGCAGAGCGCGCAAAACGCGGCCGCCGTCCATCGGGAAGGCCGGCAGCATGTTGAACAGAACCAGCCAGACATTCACGATCATCAGCCGTTCCAGGAACGAGCCGCTGGTGACGGTGAGACCGGCGAACGGTTCGAAGGTGTTGGTTGCCTGCAGCCACACGAACAGGGCGAGGGCGATCACCACGTTCACTGCCGGCCCGGCCAGCGCGACCCACAATTCCTGGCGGGGATCATCCGGCATGCGTTCCAGCCGGGCGACGCCGCCGATGGGTAGCAGGGTGATGTCGCGTGTTTTGATGCCGTATTTCTTCGCGGTGAGGGCGTGGCCAAATTCATGCAGCAGCACGCAAGCGAAGAGTGCCAGAATGAAGCCGACACCGGAGACCAGCATCGCCAGGCTGTAGCCCTGCAGCCAGTGCATCACGGCAATGAAGCCGATCAACAACAGGAAGGTGGTGTGGAGGTAAACACTGATGCCGAAGAATTCTCCGATTTTCCATGACCATTTCATATGCCTCTCTCCTTTGCAACAAGTTCCACCGGGTTCAAACGCCTTCTGCCGGGCCGTGCTGCCGCCGGTGCCAGGCATGAGCCGCCAGCAGGATCAACGTGAGCGCGACCAGGGGCGTTACGTATTTGAACAGAATCAGACTGAATGCCTCGACCCGATCATGGCCGGTGGCATCCAGGATCAAATACAGCGTGTAGGCCAGATAACAAGCAAAGAGCAGCGCACCCTCGCGGCGGCCGATGCGGAAGCCGGTGAAGAAGACCGGCAGGCAGGCGAATGCCACTGCCATCATCACCGGAATATCGAACCGCAACGCCGCCGGTGGGACTTTCACCCCGTGCGGCGCGAACAGGCTGGCCAGCCCGAGCACGGCGAGAAGGTTGAAAATGTTGCTGCCCACCACATTGCCGACCGCGATATCGCGCTCTCTGCGCAGGCTGGCAATGATCGAGGTCGCCACCTCCGGCAGGGAGGTGCCGGCCGCAATGATCGTGAGGCCGATGATCAGCTCGCTCAAACCCAGCGCCTGCGCCACGACAACCGCGCCCTCGACCAGCCAGCGCGAGCCCAGCACCAGCAGGCCCAGGCCGGCAATGATCAGGGCGAGATTCACCAACCATTGCGGGGAACGGCTGCGCGCGCCGTACTGCCGTTCATATTCCTCTTTGACCGGCTGCTTCTCCCGGCGACTCTGGCGGATCGCCCAGACAACATAAACGACATTGATTGAAAACAGCAGCAGCCCGTCCAGGCGGCTCAGTCTGCCGTCCAGCGCCAGCAACAACACCAGCAAGGAAACTGCGATCATCAGCGGCACTTCATAGCGAATGAGCTGCTGCGACACCACCAGCGGCGTGATGATGGCGGCGAGGCCGAGAAGGAACAGCACGTTGAAAATATTGCTGCCAACCACGTTGCCCAGCGCGAGATCCGCCTGTCCGCTCAAGCCGGCGTGGATGCTCACCGCCAGTTCCGCAGAACCGGTGCCGTAGGCCACCACCGTCAGTCCGATCACCAGCGGCGAAATGCCCAGCGCCGCTGCCAAGCGCGAAGAGCCTTTTACCAGGGCCTCGGCACCGACGATCAACAGAACCAAACCCAGGACGAACAGCAGCAAAACCATCATGCTCATGAATCGCATCGTCTCCCAAAATATTGGTGAAGCCACACCACCTGGCACCGTCTTGCATACCGTCCTGTCTGCCACGCTTGTCTGCGCCGCTTCAGGCTGCCGGCGGTGAATCGCCGGGCGGGGCAGAGCCTGCCGCCTCCTGCCGGTCACACGTCACACTGGCGAGCTGCTGCTGCTCATGATCATAGCGGCCTTTCAGTTCATCCCAGCGGGTTCCCCGCCACAGGCCGGGGCCGGCGAGATAGGCGGCCCGGCCGATTTTATGCGCCGCCACCGGTGCGGTCAGGATCAAAAAGACGACGATGGCGATGATGCGCGCGCTGATGGCAAAATCAGCGAAGTGCAGGGCTGCTCCCAGCAGCACGCAAATGACACCCAGCGTGGCTGCTTTGGAGATGGCGGACATGCGCAAATAGAGGTCGGGCATGCGCAGAACGCCGACCGCGGCGAGCAGCATGAAAACCGCACCGGTGAGCATGAGCATCAAACTAAACAGATCTGCCATCCTCGGATCGCCTCCTTTCCACATATGCCGCAAATGCGAGTATGCCCACGAAGGACAGCAAGGCCACGACGATCGCCACGTCGAGATACACCGGCTGCCCGGCGCCCACGCCATAAGCCGCGATGATGCCGATGCCGATGGTGGTGATCAAATCGAGGGCGACCACGCGGTCGGGCAGGCTCGGGCCGGCCAGCAGGCGAATGAAAGCCAGCACGATCGCCAGGCCAAGCACCGGCATGATGAACAGGAAGATGATTGACTGCAAATTCATCCGAACACCTCCCGAATACGCCGTTCAAAGCCCTGCTTGGTGTCCCGCCGGAACTGTTCAGGATCTTTCAGGTGCATGGCGTGCACGTAAAGCACGCGCCGATCGGAGGAAACATCCAGGCTCATGGTGCCCGGCGTCAGCGTGATCAAATTCGCCAGCAGCGTGATTTCCGCATCGGTTTTGACCTCCAGGGGGATCGCTACGATGCCGGGCTGCAGGCGCCGCAGCGGCGACAGCATGCTGATCGCAACCCGGACGTTGGCGACGACCACCTTCCAGATAAAAAAGAGCAACAATCCGAGCACGCGCGGCACTTTCACGAAATACTGTTCGGCGCCCAAATGGCCGCGCCCCAGCCAGAGCAGCAAATAGCCCAGGCCGAAGCCGAAGAAGAAATTGACCGGGCTCCAGCCGCCGGTCAGCGCGACCCAAACGAGCGCCAAAAAGACATTGAGCAGCAGCATTTTCAGTCTGCTCCCAAAACCGTTTCAATGTATTCCGCGGGATTGAGCAATTGCCCGGCCGCGCGTTCGGCCAGCGCAAACACCGGCTCGGCCAGCAGCCCAATCATCACCGTCAACACCGCGAGCGCCGTCACCGGTATCAACAGCCCGCGATAGCTGCGGTCGCCTGCCGTGCTTGCGGCCTGCCCGGCTTGCACCGGCTCCTCCTCTTGCCAAAAAGCAGCAGCCCAAATCTTCATCATGGAAAACACCGTCAGCAGGCTCACCGCCAATGCAGTGAAAACGATAAGATATTCTTGCGATTGCAATCCTGCTTTCACCAGCACGAATTTCGCCCAGAATCCGGAAAGAGGGGGCACACCTGCCAGCGACAAGGCCGGGATCAAAAACAGAATTGCCAGGCCGGGCGCGGCGCGGTAGAGGCCGCCCAATTGCTTAAGCTCGTAGCTGCCGCGCAGATGATGCACGGCGCCGGCCACCAGAAACAAGTTGGTCTTGACGATGATGTGATGGATCAAATAAAAGACCGTTCCCGCCAGCGCCAGGGGCGTGAACAGTGCCAGTCCCATAATCATGTAGCCGATCTGGCTGATGATGTGAAAGGAAAGAATGCGGCGGATTTCATGTTGTGCCGCGGCACCCAGCACGCCGGTGATCATGGTCAGGCCCGCGATCAGCAAAATGAGTTGATGGGTGAAGCCGGGCTGCTGCACGAACAACAGCGTGAACACGCGAATCAGGGCATACACGCCGACTTTGGTGAGCAGGCCGGCGAAGATCGCCGACACCGCAAGCGGCGGCGTGTGATAGGACGCCGGCAGCCAGAAAAACAGCGGAAACACCGCCGCCTTGATGCCGAAGGCCACCAGAAACAACATGGCCAGTGCCGGCACCAGCCCGGGCCGGTCGGGCAGGCTCAACTGGCGCGCGAGATCGGCCAGATTCAGGGTGCCGGCCACACCGTAGAGTATGCCGACCGCCGCAAGAAACAGGGCGGAGGACATCAAGTTGAGGGTGACATATTTGATCGCCCCCTCGAGCTGGGGCCGCTCGCCGCCCAGCGCCACCAGCACGAATGAGGCAATCAACAGGACTTCGAACCAAACATAGAGATTGAAGAGGTCGCCGGTGAGAAACGCGCCACACACGCCCATCAGTAAAATTTGCAGCAGGGGATAATAACCGAACGCTTCACGGCGGGCGTCGATGCAGAACAGGGAGTAGACGGCCACCGCCAGTCCCATCAAGCCGGCGAGCACAACCATGATGGCGCTGAGCAAATCGGCGACCAGGGTGATGCCAAAAGGCGCGGGCCAGTTGCCGATTTGTGTGGCTTGAATGCCGGCACGCCCAACCGCCACCAGCAGCCGGATGGCAGCCGCCAGCAAGGCCACCGCACCGGCGAGGTGCAAGCCGCGCTGCACGCGGGGGTTTTTCCCAAAAAACAGCGCGACGATCGCGGTGGCGAAGGGAATCAAAATGGGATAAACCAGCAAAGCATTCATGAACAGAGGTGATCCTTCTTCATCAAAGCAGATCCGCTCTGCAAGCCACCGGGACCGGCGGATCGTTGCATAGCGTGTCGACTCAGGTGTCGGTCGCTTTCATTTCGTCCAAATCATCGCTGCCCACGGTTTGATAAGCGCGTTTGAGCAGCACCAGGGCGAAGGCTTGCACGCCAAAACCGATGACGATGGCAGTCAAAATCAGGGCCTGCGGCAGTGGATCCGCAAACGGCTTGTCGGGGGTCAGGGCTCCGGGCAACACGATGGGCGGCCGGCCTGGGGTGAGGCGGCCCACCGTAAACACCAGCAGATTGGCGGCGTGACCGAGAATGGCGAGGCCGAGAATGAGCTTGACGAGGCTGCGCCGCAGCATCAAATACAAGCCGGCGGCATACAACCCGCCAATCACCACAGCCAGGACGGTCTCCATGGCACTCACTCCTCCGCCAGGTTGAGGATGATGGTCAGGATGATGCCCACCACCACCAGATAAACGCCGAGATCGAACAAAACCGGCGTGCCGACTTTTCCCAGAACCGGCACGGGCTGTTGGTACCAAAGCCCGGTCATGAACGGCCGTCCCTGCAGCAGGGAAAGCAGGCCGCTGCCCAGCGCCACCACCAGGCCCGCGCCGATCAATGTGCGCGGATCGACGCGCAGGGCCTGGCGCACTTTGGCGATGCCCTCGGCGATGGCGTAGAGCGCAAATGCGGCGGCTGCCACCAAACCGCCCACAAAACCGCCACCCGGCTCGTTGTGTCCACGAATGAGCAGGAAGACGGAGAACAACAGCAGCAACGGCAGCAGGGAACGCACGGCCACAGACAGAATCAATGAAGGCATGATCATCCCTCCTTGTCCTTTACCAGGCGCAACTTCAACAAAGCATAAACACCGACTGCCGCCACCGCCAGCACGGTGATTTCGCCGAGCGTATCCAGCCCGCGAAAATCCACGAGAATCACATTGACGATGTTGCGGCCGTTGGCGGCAGGCAAGCTGTTCTCGGCAAAGAAGCCGGTCAATCGCGAGCACAACGGCGCGGCAGTGACGGCCAGCACCAGCAGCGTCATCATGCCGCCGGCCGCCAGCGCGACCAGGGCGTCACGCAGGCGTGCACCCGGCCGCGAGAACTTGGCGAAGCGCGGCAGTTTGTAGAGCACCAGCACGAAAATGATGACGGAGAGCGTCTCGATCGCGAATTGCGTCATCGCCAAATCCGGCGCGCCATAGAGCACGAAAAGCAAGGCGATGCTGAAGCCGATGACCCCGAGTGCGGCCACCGCCGCCAGTCGCGAGCCGGCACGCACGACGGCGATCGCGGCCGCCAGCATGATCGCTGTGATGAGCCATTCATAAGATTGCGCCACGGGCAATGAGGGCAGAGGCGGCAGGGCGGCGCGGCTGACCAAAGCATAGCCGGTAAGCCCGATCGTGGTGAGGATGATCATGAGCAAATACGAACGCAAATAGCCGCTCTGCAGCAGGCGCGTTTGCCACTGAGCCAGACCATTGAGTCCCCGCAGCAACCATTCGTACCATTGCTGCGGACCAAGACGGGCCAGCCCGGACAAGGGTTGTGTCGCGCGCTGTAGCAGGCGCCGGAAAGAATAGAGCAACAGGCCGGACGCCACCGTGAGCACGCTCAGTGCCAGCACCGGGTTGATGCCATGCCACAGCGCCAGCTTGACCTCGGTGGCCTCGGCGCGCACGGCACTGACCGCGCCGACAATGAAGTACTGCGCAGTGGTGTCCGGCGCCAGGCCGATGATCAAACCCAAGATAGCCAGCGTCACCGGGCCGAGCCACAAAGTCACGGGCGCTTCGTGCGGCGTCTGCGGCATTGCCGTTTGGCGGCCAAAGAACGGCCGCAGCAACAGCCGGGCGGCAATCGCGACCAGCAGGACGTTGGCCAGCACACCGGCGCTGGTGATCCAGAAAGCCGCACGCGGGGCCTCGAGCTTGGCCTCGTAAAGCAGCTCTTTGCTGATGAAACCGAGCATGGGCGGCAGGCCTGCCATCGACAGCGCGGCCAGGGTCGCCGCCAGGGTGGTGAGCGGCATGAAGCGGCGCAACCCGCTCAGTTCACGCAGGTCACGTGTGGCGGTCTCATGATCGACCGCGCCGGCAATCATGAACAGGGCGCCCTTGTAGAAGCAATGCACGATCAAAAAAACCATGGCTGCCTTGGCCGCGAGCGTGGTATTGAGACCGAGCAGCAGGGTGAGGCCGCCCAGCGTGCTCACAGTGGTGTACGCCAGGATTTTTTTTAAGTCGGTCTGCGGAAAGGCGAGCAGGGCCCCGATGAGCATGGTCGCGGCACCGGCGAGCGTGACGAGATAGTGCCAGGCCTCGGTGCCGCCGAGAATCGGACTCAGGCGCGCGAGCAGATAGACACCGGCTTTCACCATCGTGGCGGAATGCAAATAGGCACTGACGGGCGCCGGTGCCGCCATGGCATTGGGCAGCCAGAAATGAAACGGCACTTGTGCCGATTTGGCAAATGCACCCGCCAGCACGAGCAACAGCAGCGGCAGATAAAGGGTGTGTCCGCGCACCAGGTCGCCGCGCTGCAGCAATTCGGAAAGCTCGAAGCTGCCGCCGATGTTGCCCAGCAGCAGCAGGCCGGCGAGCAGCGCCAAGCCGCCGCCGCCCGTCACCAGCAGCGCTTGCAAAGCAGCCTTGCGCGCCTCTTCCCGGTGATGATCAAACCCGATGAGCAGATAGGAACTCAGGCTGGTCAATTCCCAGAACACGAACAGGGTGATGAGATTGTCAGCCAGAACCACGCCCAGCATGGCAGCCATGAACAGCAGGAGGTAGAAGTAAAAACGTCCCAGCAGCGTATGCCCGGCGAGGTAGCCGCCCGCATAAATCAGAATCAACGCCCCGATGCCGGTAATGAGCACCGCAAACAGCAGCGACAGGCCGTCCAGCAGGAAGGAAAAACTGACCGCCAGGCTGGGCACCCAGTTTAATGAGAGTATCACGCTTTCGCCGGCAGCCACCCGGCCGGTGAGGCTCAGCAGGTAAATCAGCGCACCCGCCGGCAGGATCGCCAGTAACCAGCCGGTTGCCGGATGTTGCCAGAGCGTGCGCTGGCTTTGCCCGGCAAGCGATCCGGCGGGAGGGGCCTGGTCGAGGTGTGGCGGCATGTTCATCATCCGGTTGAGTCGATGGTTTCAGGTTTCGGGTGCGGGGTTTCCGCGCGAAGCGTGACCGGCGTCTGTGGCCGCGGCCAGAGCAGGGAGGCCAGAATCGCGACCAACAGGATGGCAGCCACCACGCTCAGCGACACGCCGATGGGAATTTTGTAGAAATCCACCAGCATCATCTTGACGCCCACGAAGGTGAGAATGGCAGCCAGGCCATAGTTCAAATAGTGAAACAGCGGCATGATGCCGGCCAGGGCAAAATAGAGTGAGCGCAGCCCCAAAATCGCAAAGACGTTGGAAGTGTAGACGATGAAAGGGTCCAGCGTGATCGCGAGAATGGCGGGGATGGAATCGACGGCAAAGATCAAATCCGTGGTCTCCACCAGCAGGAGTACGACGAACAGCGGCGTGGCCAAATAGCGCCCGGCTGGCCTGACGAAGAAGGCGCCGCCGTGATAGCGATCGGTGACCGGCATGACCCTGCGGAACAGGCGCAGGACCGGATTTTTTTCCGGGTGAATTTCCTTGTCTTTCTGCCACGCCATTTTCACGCCGGTCAAAATGAGAAAGACGCCAAAAATATAAATGATCCAGTGAAAGCGTTCGATCAACGCCACCCCGGAGACGATAAAAATGGCGCGCATCACCAGCGCGCCGAGAATCCCCCAAAACAGGACCTTGTGTTGATAGAGAGCCGGTACGCCAAAATAGGCAAAAATCATGAGGAAGACAAAGATATTGTCCACGCTCAGCGATTTCTCGATGAGATAGCCGGTGAGAAATTCCAGCGCGACCTTCTGCCCCTGCCAAAAATAGATGCCCAGGTTGAACAGCAGCGCCAGCGCGATCCACACCACGCTCCACAGCAGCGCCTCCTTTGTCTTGACGACGTGCGCCTTGCGATGAAACACGCCCAGGTCCAGGGCGAGCATCAATAACACAAACAGATTGAAACCAACCCACAACAAAATCTGATCCGACATACCGGCTCCTTCGTGAAACCTCTGGTGGCAAAAAACGGCGCGCGTGATAGTAATTGACGCTGCTCCCTCTGACGAATCGCATGCAATTAGAAATCGAAAATATCACCCAGAAACGACTTGCGCTTGCGCGGGTAGCGCCCCGCGTGATCATCGTCATGATCGTGGCGCCGGCGGCGATCATCATCATCGTCGTCGTGATCGTTACGATCCCGGTCCGGCATAGCGGCCGCCGGGCGTGCGATGATTTTGTCCAGCTCGCCACGATCGAGCCACACCCCGCGGCATTGCGGACAGTAGTCGATTTCAACCCCCTGCCGGTCTGCCATTTTCAATTCGATTTTGCAAACAGGACATTGCTTGGACCACCTCGCTTTGCTTTTCAGTCAGAAGGAAACCATAAAATTGCCCCGGACGGAGCGCAGGCCGGGGCAACGTGACAACTGCAACCAGAATTTTGCACAGGCAGCGCCATGCCAACAGGCTGCCCGTTTTTTTTAAACCACACCGTCGCGTGATCACTCCGCCGTTCCCGGCGGGAGACATGCATTTTGAACTGCCCCGCGGTGCCGGCCACAGCCGGACATCCCGGCGCCGGCCTCAGTACAGCCGCATGTTCTCCAGCCGCGCGATGCGCTCTTCCATCGGCGGGTGGGTGCTGAACAGGTTGAGCAGCGTGCCACCACCGCTGAGCGGACTGACGATGAACATGTGTGCTGTCGCCGGTGTGGCCGCCAGTGGAATCTGCTGGGCGGCGACATGCAATTTGCGCAGCGCACCGGAGAGGTAACGCGGGTTGCCCGCGATGCGCGCGCCTTCCTCATCGGCCAGATATTCGCGGCTGCGGCTGATCGCCATCTGGATCAACATCGCGGCAATGGGGGCAACGATGATGGCGACCAGGGCGACCAGGGGATTCTGCCCCTCCTCTTCGTCGTTGCGGCCGCCACCGAAGAGCATTGCCCATTGCGCCATGTTGGCAATCATGCTGATGGCACCGGCAATGGTGGCGGCAATCGTGCCGATCAGAATGTCGCGGTGCTTGATGTGCGCCAGCTCATGGCCGATCACGCCCGCCAGCTCATCTCGGTTGAGAATGCGCATGATGCCCTCGGTGACCGCCACCGCAGAGTGTTCCGGATTGCGGCCGGTGGCAAAGGCGTTGGGCTGCTCGCCGGGGATGACATAAACCTTGGGCATCGGCAGGCTGGCGCGCGTCGCCAGCGACCGCACAATACTGTACAGGGCCGGATGATCAACCTCGCGCACCTCCTGCGCGCCGTACATCTTCAGCACGATCTTGTCGCTGAACCAGTAACTGAAGAAGTTCATCGCCAGTGCCAGACCAAAGGCGATGAACATGCCCGTTTGTCCGCCGAGCGCCTTGCCGATGACGACGAACAGCGCCGTCAGGCCGGCCATGAGCATGAAGGTCTTGACTCTATTCATGGCATTTTTCCCTTTCAATTTCAATACTTTTGTTCAGGGTGACGACTGCGAAACGCATGCCGTCCGGCCCGAGCGCGGATACGAGGTCACGCACTTCGCAGCCTGTGATTTCCTCCAAACGTTCCTTCAACAGCCATTTCACGCTTTCGAACTGCTGGCTTTTGAATTGGTGAAAGAGACGCCAGTCGGTCTCATTGCGGGCGAGTGCCCGTTCACCCGGAGCAAAGCAGTCGCTGGCACGCACCGTCACCAGATTACCGGACAGAAAGGTTTCGACCGCAGCCGCGTGCTCGCCCAACTGCTGGTTGAGAAAATCAGCAACCAGCGCGCTGATCTGCCGCGCCAGTGCTGCCGTGGCGTTGTTCATTTCCGCACTCCCTGCTGCAGGGTCCAAAAAAAAGCCGGCACCCGAATTCCGGTTTGAATCCGAGCGCCGGCCTACTGTTAGCTTACTGTCTTGTCCTGAAGACGGTACTCTATTCCGTCTGCCCGCGGGTCAAAATTTTCATTGCACGCAAGCCTGTCAAACGGCCGCTCGCTGTTCTTGACAGTCGAGATGTCATTTGCCCGGTTTGCGACCAATGAGACGATGGGATGACGGAGAAAGTTGTACGCCGCGCCCCATTATTTTCGCAGCTCCTCCTCCAAGTTTTTGTTCAGGCAAAAAACAAAAATCCGTTCTCCGGTCTTGGAGCTGATGTCGGTATGCAGAGTGACGATCCGTGCGCCCGTCTTTTCAAAAATGATCTGCTCCAACAAGGGGCGGGCGCTTTCAATCAACCGCATGCGAACCTGCTTGATCACTTGGGCGCCGTCGCGCTCGCCGGCCAGTCTCTCCTCCGCCAGGGTCAGAACGCCGTGCAGACGACTGAGGATCATGTCTTGAATGATGAAGCTGCGGGCTGCGCGCGGGCCGCGGCCGAGATACTCCCGCTCGAATTGCGTCATGGCCGCGCTGATGTCGGCCTCGATCTGGCCTTTGGTTTTGTTGCTGTGCATGACGTTGAAGCTGTCGTGGCACTGAGTTTCCAGCTATGGTCGCAATATAATCGCCGCCGGTCAGAGATGCAAGAGGTGCGACAAGCGGCTGCCGGAACAGGCCGGATAAAACAGTGTCTGTCCCCAAAACGTTCCGACTCCGGCTGAAACGGCGTTTTTCGAAAGCTGGCGGTCGTGAAGCCGCGCCAGCGTTTGCGACAACGGCCAGGCTGTGGCAGCAGCGTTTTCTCAAAACCTCGCGATTGCGCACAGCCGAAACCAGATTACGCCGCAGACCCTCTCCCGCCCGCGAAGGTTTGGCAGCATCGACCGCCAGCCCGTCCGGGTGGCAAACGACATGTCTGTGTTGCGCTTTGGGGTGAAACCCCTTTGCCAAGCCGTCATTCGTCAGTGATGCCCGGCGGCCGGCGCGACCGTCGCAGCGTCAGCAGCACGTTCTCGTCGAACCAGCGGATGTTGCCCAAGTCGCGATAATGCAGGCGTAGGCGGCGTTCAAACTCCCGCAACGCGCGGTTGAACTCGTTCTGCTCATACAAGCAGAAGGTGGAATAGTGGCGTTGCCGGACGCGCCGGCGCAGCTCCGGCAGATCGCACACCCGCTCGAATTTGAAAAACTCCACGGCTTGCAACTGCAGGTGAGATTGCTGATTGATGAGGCGCCGCAATTCGTCCAGCTCATACAAGCGCGTCTCTTTTTGGCTGAAGCCGGGGAAGTATTTGCCCCAAATAGTGCGGCGGTTTTGGCTGCGCAGCCGGGTGTAGATGAAGAGATGACCCCGGTCGCGCAGCACGCGCCGGACCTCGTTCAGGAACAGACCGAGCTTGAAATGGTGGATGGCATTGAACGTAAACAGACAATGCAGGGAGGCGGCGGGCAGCGGCAACTTATGGGCATCGGCATGAATGACGGCAAAGTTGTGCACGTTGTGCTGCTGGAGGTAGGCGCGCAACTCACGCAACATCGCCGGGCTGGCATCGAAGCAATAGAGCTGCAGCCGGCCACCGAGCTGCTCGAACAATTTCAAATCATACCGGCCGGCGCCGCAGCCGACATCGGCGGCCATGATTTCCGGCAGCGTCTGCAGCCCTTCGGCGATGTAAGTGATGGGCGCCAGATCGGTTAGACGCAGATCGCGGTAACGCGGCGCGATCTGCAAGAAATGATGTTGAATGTTTTGCATGTGCGTCCTCCGCTGGGATGAGGATGATGATCGTCGTCCCCTCCGTTGTTCCGGGAAAGGCGAACAAGCTTTTCAGGCTTTGAAGGTGAGATGACATGACCCATTCCACTCACCCGTGGGTGCGGTCGGAAGGTACGGTCATCGAATCGGCACAAGGCAATGGAATCGCCCGGACGCAGCAGGGTTGCACGCGCATCCTCCGGGGCTCGCCGTCCTCATGGCGCCATCATGAGCATCCGGGCGATCTCTCATTTATGGAAAAGGGAGGAAAAACTGTGCGGCATTCAGCTCGCCCACCAGCCCATTACCATCAGAAACAGGAAAAGGATCGCGAAGACCAGCAGAACCCAAATGCCATCGACTTGTTTCTGCTCTGACAGTTGTGACTGGGCAGGGCCGTTTTCCGGCATGAATTTGATCCCGGCGTGGTTTAGTTCTGTTCCGCAGTTTTCTGCGGGCTTGGCGGCCGCGCGATTTTTGTGCTTGCTCATTTCATCTACTCGATTTGGAAGGGTAATAGAGTCAGCTTGGCCAAATTCAGTGCCTCTGCCGCAGTGAGTATAGCATGCAGTCGTCCACCGGAACTCCTGTCAGGGCGACTCGCCCGACCGGGCACAGGCAGGGCCGCAGCTCATCCGGATGGGTTGGTTGTCCGCCATCCCGGCTTGCGCCAGACTTGTGACTGACTGGCGGGCGCCAACGCAACGCGGCAGCGCATTAAGGCATCCTGCAGAAGCGGGATTGTGCTCTGGGGTGTGGGAACGACACACGCGATGCCGTCTGATGACCGGCAACAGCTCATCCCACCGCCGAAACAATCACGGCAGAGTGGCAAACCCGTCATTGCTCGTCATGCGGGAAATCGCTCAGGCAAGAGCAGGCGGGGAAATATCGCTCAGGGTAAGCGTTTTGAAGAGGTCGAGGATGTTGCGGCCGATGCCGAAACAAAGCACTTCACAGTGAGTCGTGGGAGGCGGGGACTGGCGTTGTTTATCCTGCAGCACCAGGCGGGAGAGCCACACCACCCAATAGCGCAAATTGAGGCGCAGGCGCAATTCCATGAAGAGAAAGGGAACGGTGTGCGCGCTGCGGCAGAAGCGCAGCAGGCCGCTGCAAAATCCGATCTGCTGCCCGAGAAGAAAGGCGGTTGCCAGGCCGGCCTTGCTGAACAGCACCAGTGTCAGCGGCTTGAGCCCTGCCAGCAGGATGGTTGCAAAGGAGTGCAGCATGACTGCCATGGATCAAACAAGGGTAACGGTTTGCAGGTCGCGCGTCGGTGTTTTGTTGTTCCAGATACGAATTCCCGTGCCGAATGTCAAGCACTTCATGCCGCGCCGGGAAAAAAGATTCAAATGGCGCGCATCAGAAGCAAAGCCGCCGGCGGTGGGCAGAGGAGGGTGTGCGTGGCTGCCTCTGTCACGCCGCCGGAAAAGCTGCATGTCTGTAACATTTGCTTTGTTTTCACGTGAAAGCCGTTGTATTTTGTCGGCGCTGTATTCGCCCCTGCCCGGTTCATGACCGCTTTGGATTTGGAGATTTCATGAACTTCCCGTCGCCTTCGCGTTGGCTGATTCTTGGTTTGCCGGCCCTGGCCGGCCTGGCCCTCGCCATTTATTGCATGCCCAGAATCAATCCCCTCTTTGCCGCGAATGTGCGTCTCGACAAAAGCCGGGCGCGCGCCGTGGCGGATTCCTGTCTGCAGCGCTACAACTTTTCGGTTTCCGGATTTTATTGTGACGAGATTTTTGTGTATGACGGCTCGGCGCTGGAATATCTGATGAGCCGGTTCGGCGTGCTGCCCATCATGGAACAGTCCCGTGCCGGGCAATTGCCCACGGCCAATTGGCAATTCGACTACTATCGCAACGTCCCCAAGGATCAGCAGCGGGAAACCTACCGTGTGCGCGTCTCCACTTCCGGCGAGTTATTGAGCTTCCTGCATGTGCTGCCGGACTCCATGTCAGCCGACACCTTGAGCAGCGCGGTGGCAGCGCAACGGGCACACCAGGTGCTGTCCGGCTGGCGCGGCATCATGGCGGAGCAGTTCACACTGGAACAATCGACGCACACGCAAAAGTTGCGGCGTACTGATCATCGCCTGGTATTCGCCCGCCGTGCTGCCAACCTGGGGGAAGCGGTGGAAGTGGTGGAAGTGCATTTCGCCGGCACCGCGCTTGCCGGCGTGGTGCGCTACCTGCGCGATCCCCAGGATTTCGTCACCGCCTCGGGCGTGGTCAGTTCGGCCAACATTTTGTTGAACAGCATGTCGGTAATGGTTTATGTGCTTCTGCTGTTCGCTTCTTTGATTGCCTTCCTGCGCAAATATCACGAGGGGGAAATCGGAGTGCGCACCGGCCTGGGGCTCGCCGGCATTTTGCTGTTTGTGCAGCTGCTGCAGGCGCTCAACAGTTGGGATCGCCTGGGGGTGGGGGTTGGCTTCGGGCAAATCAGCCATCTGTACACCAAATTCATTCAACTCGGGGTGTCCACCGCCTTCGGCTACCTCCTGATCGCCCTGATGGTGCTGGCGAGCTGGACCGTGGGCGAACAAATTCTCCGCGCGGAGGCCCCGCGGCTGCTGGCCGGGGTGGACAGCATCTTCAACCGCAAGTGGTTCACCAAAAATATCGGGCGGGAGTTGCCGGTCGGTTTTGCCTATGGCCTGATCCTGCTCGGCCTGGTGCAGGGCCTGACTTTTCTCATGATCGAACATCTCGGCGTGTTGCCGCGCTTGAGCGGCGGCGGGCCCTCCCTGCACGATCAAACGCTGCCCGTCTTTGGCATGCTCGCCAACATGTTGACGGCCGCTTTGTTCAGCGAACTGGTTTTTCGCCTGTTTTTGATTACGACGCTGCGCCGCCTGGTAAAAGCGACTGGTGTGGCGATCGTGATCGCGGCGGTCTTTGACGGACTGTTTCAAGTCTTTTTCAATGACATCTACAATCTGCGGCCCTCCTATTTCATGCTGGTGCCCGGCATTGCGACCGCTTTACTCCAGGGCTTTATCTTCTGGCGCCATGGCCTGCTGGCCGCCATGACCTCCGCGGCCCTGCTGGCGGCCGCGTATACCATCGGCCCACTCCTGGGCAGCGCAGCACCTTTCTTTGTGGGGAATGCCCTCGCCGGCATTGCCGTGCTCACCGCATTGCCGGTTCTGGGCATAGCCAGCGCCCTGCGTGGCCGGGAATTCGAGTTCACGCCGGCAGCGGAGCCGCCGCACATTCGCCGCATCAAGGAACGTGTGCGCCTGCAGAAAGAACTCGAAATCGCGCATCGCGTGCAGCTCGGCCTGCTGCCCAAACAACCGCCGCGGGTGCCGGGCTTCGACATTGCCGGACTGTGTGTGCCGGCGCTGGAAGTGGGCGGCGATTATTTTGATTTTGTCGAATTGCAGGAGGGCAAACTCGGCATAGCCGTCGGCGATGTCTCCGGCAAGGGCATTCCCGCCGCCATTTACATGACGCTCACCAAGGGCATCCTGCAGTCGCATGCCGGTGAAGAAAGCTCGCCCAAACAGGTGTTGAGCAAAGTCAACAACCTGATGTATCGCACCATCGAGCGCAATTGGTACGTCAGCATGTTCTACGCCGTGCTCGACAGCCGGCGCAGTGTGCTGCGCTTTGCGCGTGCCGGCCATAATCCCGCCATTATCTTCCGCAGCGGAGAAAGCCAGGCACGGTTGCTGCAAACCGCCGGCCTCGGCCTCGGCCTCGACCCCGGCGAGGTCTTCACCCGCACGCTGGTCGAGGGTGAATTGCAGATGTCGCCCGGTGACACCCTGGTGCTCTACACCGACGGCTTCACCGAGGCCATGAACCGCCAGCAGGAGGAATTTGGCGAAGAGCGCTTCCTGCAATTGCTGCAACGGCATCAATACAGTTCCGCCGAAGCCCTGGTCCATTACATCCTCCAGGAAGTCAGGGCATTCGCCGGCGATCATCCCCAGCACGATGACATGACGCTGGTGGTATTGAAAGCGATCTGAGCCGCCGCGCCGGCACCGCAAGGTTCGGCACAGGCCGGCGCCATTGCCCGTCTGCCCGCGAGACGTCCGGACCATCGCCGGCGCAAGCTGCAATCGAACGCCGGCTTCCCTGCCGTGTGAGTCGCAGCGCCTCCTTTTCCCGCAACGGCCGGCGCCGAAAAAATTCCCGAACGAAAAATGGCCGCGTGCCGGCGCGGCTTTCCGGCAAACCGGTCCGGGCCGCAACGCCGCGCCATCGTCGGTGGTGCAGCTTGCAGGGAAGGCAAAAGTTTCGCACATTGCGCCGCGCCGCACAGCGCGGGGTGCGCGCGCTTTCAATAAATTTGCCAGGCAAGTGCAGGGCACACCCAGCATGAAGGGAGAGGATCGCATGACACGAGGGACATGGCGAATCAGCACTGTGATGCTTGTGGCGGTGATCGTGGCAGGGCCGCAGACCCGCAGCCAGACCACCGCCGCTCCGCCGGCGCTGGAGGAGTTGCAGCGTCAAATTGAAGAGCTGAAGCAGGCGCATGCCGCGGACCTGGAGGAGTTGCGGGCACAAATCGAGCAACTCGAACAGCGCCTTGCCGCAGCCAGCCGGCCGGCAAACCTCACGCCCCAGTCGGCCAACGTGTTCAATCCCCGCCTGACTGTCTTCGGCAATTTCCTCGGCCGTTTCGACAATCAAACCGTGATGCTCGACGAAGGGGAGCGCATCGACAACCGCTTCAATCTGCGCGAGGTCGAGATCGACCTGCGTGCGGCGATCGATCCCTGGGCCGATGGGTTTCTCATCGTCGCGGTGGAAGCCGAGGCGCCCAATCAATTCACCACCGGCATCGAAGAGGGGTATCTTGTGCTCAAGAAGCTGCCGCTGCTCAATACTGCACCGCTCGGTCTGAAGCTGAAAGCCGGCCGCTACCGCCCCGAGTTCGGCCGTTTCAACAAAATCCATTTGCACGATCTGCCGCAGACTTCCTACCCGCGTGCGCTGACCACTTTTCTCGGCGAAGAGGGCTTCATCCAAAACGGCCTGTCGGCGCAATTCTTCCTGCCGACGCCGGGCACGGCCAACACGCTGGAAGCCACCCTCGATTTGTTGAACGGCGGCAATTTGCCGATCGCCGCGGAAAATGCCGGTGATCATCTCGCGGGCCTGGCCCACCTCAAGTGGTTTTGGGAGCCCGCCGCCGGCCATGATCTGGAGTTGGGCGCAAGCGGCTATTGGGGCAAAGCCGGCGGCGGGCAGGGTTTGCACAGCCGGCTGTACGGCTTCGACCTCACTTACAAGTGGAAACCCAAAGCCCGCGGCGAATGGCATTCGTTTCTGCTCGGCGGCGAGTTGTATTGGACGAAATACAACCTGGCGGATGATGAACGGCCGGGCCGCCGGCCGCTCGGCGGTTACGCCTGGTCGCAATACCAGTTCAATCGCCGCACCTATCTGGGCGTGCGCGCCGATTTTGCCGAGGCGCTCGGCCGCAGCAAACAGCAGACGCGCGCCTACGCCGCCTTTTTGAGTTACTACACCACGGAATACCTGCGGCTGCGCCTGGGGTGGGAGCATGTCAGAAGCGATCTTGAAGGGGACGGCCGCAACACGGCCATGCTCGAAATCAACTTCGTGTTCGGCGCGCATCCCGCCGAGCCCTATTGGGTAAATCGCTGACCTGCGCCAACGCCCGGACAGTCGGCTCAGACCCGGCGGCGCGTTTCGTCGCGCAGCCTTCCACTTTCCCAGGAAGGTGAGCGCGAGGCCGCACGCCTGCATCTGTGCGAACAGGTCAATTTTTTGAGGATAATATGATGAACGATGCTTTGCCATATCGCATGGTGTTCCTGCTGACCGCTTTGGTGTCAACACTCGCCACCGCCGCTCCGGCCGGTGCTCCCGGCGGAAAATTGCGTGTGGTGACGACGCTGTCGGTGTTGCAAGACTTTGCCCGGGAGATCGGCGGCGAGCGCATGGAGGTGCAGGCCCTGGCGGATCCGCATGAAGATCCGCATTTCGTGCAGCCACGGCCCACGCTGATGAAGCGTGCGCGCGAAGCGGATGCCTTCATCGAAATTGGGCTGCAGCTCGAGCTGTGGACGGAAAATCTGCTCGCCGGCTCCGGCAATCCCCGGATTCAATTAGGCCAGCCGGGTTTGATCGTTGCCTCCAACAACATCGCCACGCTGGAGCTGCCGCAAACCCTGTCGCGCGAATGGGGCGATGTCCACCCCTATGGCAATCCGCACATCTGGCTCGACCCGCTCAACGTCAGGCAAATGGTGGAGAACATCGCCGGCGGTTTCAAAGCGATCGATCCGGCGGGTGCGGCTTATTATGATGAACGACTGGCCGCCTATCAGCAACGCCTGGATGAAGCACTCTTTGGTGCCGAGCTGTTGCGGGAGGTTGGTGCCGGCAAACTCACGCGGCTGGCGCGCCAGGGCAGTCTGCATGAGTTTTTGGCGGCGCGCCAGCTCAGCGCCAAGCTCGGCGGCTGGCTCGCACAGGCAGAGAGACTGCGCGGCCGCAAGATCGTTTCGTATCACAAAACCTGGGTTTATTTTGCCCGGCGTTTCGGCCTGACGGTTGCCATCGAGATCGAAGAGAAGCCGGGCATCGAGCCGTCGGCGCGCCATCGGGACCGCGTCATCGCAGTGATGAAGGCCGAGGGCATCGATACCATTCTGATCGAGAATTTTTATCCGCGCGCCGCGGCGGATTACATCGCCGCGCAAACCGGCGCCCGGGTGGTGGTGGTTCCCATCGATGTCGGCCCCGGCACGGTGGCACCGAATTATTTCCGGCTGATCGACCATTTGCTCGCGAGCCTGCAACCATGATCGAAGACTTTCTGCGCACGATGACCTACCCCATGCTGGCGTGCCTGCTGCTCGCCGGCATTCATGTCTATCTCGGCATCCATGTGCTGGCGCGCAAGGTGATTTTTGTGGATCTGGCGCTGGCGCAGATCGCGGCACTGGGCGCGGTCTACGGCGTGTTGCTGGGTTACGATCTCGACACCGATCACTGGAGCATCAAACTTTTTTCGCTGCTGTTTGCCTCGGTGGGGGCCGTCATCTTTTCGCTCACCCGCATGCGCCATGAGCGCGTGCCGCAGGAGGCGATCATTGGCATCACCTACGCGGTGGCGCTTGCCACCACCATTTTGATAACCGCCCGGCTGGCGCACGGCGCCGAGCAGGTGGAGACACTGCTGGCGGGCAGCATCCTGTGGGTGCGCGGCCCGACCATCGTCACGACGGCGGTGCTTTATGCGGCCATCGGTCTGTTTCATTACCGCTTTCGCCGCCATTTTTTGTTGATCTCGCATGACCCCCTGCGCGCCGAGGCCGAGGGCATCCCGGTGCGGCTGTGGGATTTTCTGTTCTATTTCACCTTCGGTTTCGTGGTCACCAGCTCGGTGGCGATCGCGGGCGTGCTGCTGGTCTTTTGTTTTCTGGTGATCCCGGCGGTGATTGCCGTGCTCTTTGCCGACCGGCTGAGCCTCCGGCTGACCATCGGCTGGGTGATCGGCGGGCTGGTGAGCCTGCTGGGCGTGGTCATCTCCTATGCCTCCGACCTGCCCTCCGGCCCCACCATTGTCGTTTGCTTTGCCGTCTTTCTCGTGGCCAGTGGCATCTTGTGGTATGTGCAGCATGCCGTGCACAAGACCGTCGCAGTGCTGCGCGTGGCGGCCGGCGGCGTGGCGGTTGCCGCCTTCTTCGGTCTGACGCTGTTGTTTGAAAAGACAACGGCGCGCCATGCCGCGAATTTGCTGGCCAGTCCGCTTAAAAATGAACGCCTGCTCGGTCTGCACATGCTGTCTGCCGATTCCAGCCTGGATCACGCCCGCCTCGAGCAGATTCTGCCGCTGCTGTCGGATGCCGAAGCGGAAGTGCGCGGCCGGGCTTTGCGACTGGTGATCGAACACCGCATGGCCGCGGCACTGCCGCAGGTGCTCGCCCTGCTCGATGATCCGCAGGATTTGGTGCGCGAGGATGCCGTGCGGGCCGCAAAAATTCTGGGGCATGCCGGCATCACACCGCGGCTGCTCGCCGCGGCGGAAAAGGAGCAAGATGAGTACATTCGCGTCGAACTGGCCGAAGCCGCGCTCGAGCTGGGAGACCCGCGCGGTCTGCCGGTGTTGCTCGACATGATGGACACCGGCGAAGCCACCGACATCCGCAAGGATGCCCATGAGCATCTCTGCGCCCATCTCAAAGTGGATTTCCCCTTTCACGCAGAAATACCGGCGGCGGCCAATGACAGTGAAATCCGGCCGTTTCGGCAATGGTGGGCGAAGCATCGTCATCAACTCAAGTGGGATCCCCAGAAAAAGATTTTCTCCCCCTGAAGCCGGCAGGAGCGTCCCACGATTCCCAGACACACCCCGCAGTTGTTTTGCGACAGTAATGATGTGCCCGCACGAGACCGCAAACGCCGCCCTTCCGCCGTCCGGCTGGGTGATTGCACCCGCTGAAATCGTTGCGGGCCGCGGCTGGCCCGCGATCTTTGGCAATCACAATCCGCTCAAAGTGGATGTCGGCTGCGGGCATGGCCATTTTCTCACAGCCATGGCGCAAGCCGAACCCGAGTCGAACTTCATCGGCATCGATATTTATGCCAAAAGCTTGGCGCGTGCGCAGCGGAAGATCGACCGTCTGCAGTTGACCAACGTACGATTGCTGGCCATGCCGGCACAGGCTGCATTCGCAACGGCGTTCCGCAGCGGACAAGTGGCGGAAGTTTACATCAATTTCCCGGATCCCTGGCCCAAACGCCGCCACGCGCCACGCCGGCTGGTGCAACCGCCGCTGGTCGCATTGTTGCATGATCGCCTGCAAGCGCAAGGCGTGGTGACGGTGGCAACGGATGTGGCCGACTATGCCCGTGAAATGCTGCAACAGTTCCTGGCGCACGGCGGCTTCCGGAGCTGCCTGGCCGGCGGCATCGTTTCCGGGCTGCCCGATCGCCTGCCGACGCTTTATGAGACGAAGTTCCGGCAGCAGGGCCTGCCACTGTACTACTTCAAGCTGTGCAAAATTTCATCTCGACCCTGGCCTGCGAACGCAGAGGGGCGTCATGACCCTGCCAGCCGGTGATCAGCATTTCCTGCTTTTTGACGGCGATTGCGGTCTCTGCCGGTTCTGTGCAGATCACGCACGCCGCATGGCCGCCCGCGGGTGCTGGCGGATCATGCCGTTTCAAAATTTTTCGGATGCGGAGCTGCTGGCGCTCGGCGTGACGCGAACGCAATGCACCCGCCGGCTGCACGCGGTTTCCCGCAGCGGGCGCGTTTATCGCGGCGCATTTGCCGTCAACTTTTTTCTCTGGCGGCATCCGCCCTGGACGCTGTTGGTGATGTTGTGCCATGCCGTGCCCGTGCTCCTGCTGCTCGAAATCATCATCTATGCCGTGATCGCCCGATACCGGCAGCGGTTGTCACGCTGGCTCGGCCTTGCAGTCTGCCGTGCGCCGGTGGAGCGCGATGGATCGTGAAGCGATTCCGCACCGGAGATGAAGCCGGCATCATGATTTCATCCAACAAAATGCAGCAAGAAAAATTCTCCGACGAAAGCAGCCTTCCCACAAAAACATTGCACGGGAAATTGTTGCCGCGGGAGAACAAACGCGATTGGGTGACCTCCCTTGCCCTTTGCTGTCACAGTCGTCTCGGTTGGGAACGAGCGAGTGCGCCGGACAATATGGCGATCGCGCGCTACAGAAGACGAGGTGAATTTGAAGCTGTGGGATCCACTCATGTGAACTTGAGAATCGCAGGCAGAGAGCGTCTCAAACACATCTGCCCGACCTTGCGAGAGCGCAGTTAATCGGAGGACAGCCATGCTCAAGCCCGAGTACCCCTATTACCTTGCCAACAAACCGGTGCAACCCAACACCGATTTGCCAGTCACCGACAAATATACCGGCGGTGTCGTCGCGCGCGCCGCCCTCGCTGATGAAAAAGCGATTGATCAGGCGATCGCTGCAGCGGTGGCGGCCACCGAACCCATGCGTGCGTTGCCGGCATTCAAGCGCCAGGCGGTGTTGCAACATTGTGTCCGGCGTTTCAGCGAGCGCGCCGAGGAACTGGCCATGAGCCTGTGTCTGGAGGCCGGCAAGCCGATCCGTGACAGCCGCGGGGAAGTGAACCGCTTGATCGACACCTTTCGCATTGCCGCGGAAGAAGCCGTGCGCCTGACCGGCGAAGTCCTGCCGCTGGACATCTCACCGCGCGCACAGAATTATGTGGGCATGTGGAAGCGCGTTGCCATTGGGCCGTGCTCCTTCATCTCACCATTCAATTTTCCCCTGAACCTGGCGGCTCACAAGGTGGCGCCGGCCATTGCGGTGGGTTGTCCCTTCGTGTTGAAGCCGGCCAGCCTGACGCCGATCGGCGCCCTGATCATCGGTGAGGTGCTGGCGGAAACCGATCTGCCGCCGGGTGCCTTCTCCATTTTGCCCTGCCACCGTGAAGGCGCGCGTCTCTTCACCGAGGACGAACGTTTGAAGCTGTTGAGTTTCACCGGCTCGCCGGAGGTGGGATGGGAGCTGAAGCGCCGTGCCGGCAGGAAGAAAGTGGTGCTCGAATTGGGTGGCAATGCCGCCGTCATCATCGATGCCGACGCCGATCTTGCTGATGCGGTCAAGCGGGTGATCTTCGGTGGCTTCTATCAGTCCGGCCAGAGTTGCATCAGCGTGCAGCGCATCCTCGTTCACGAACAGGTTTATGAGTCATTTCGCGAGCAACTGGTGACGGCAACCCGCGCGCTCAAGATGGGGGATCCCAGGGAGGAAGACACTTTCATCGGCCCGATGATCTCCGAGCAGGAGGCCATCCGTCTGGAGAATTGGATCAATGCCGCGGTCAAGCGCGGGGCACGACTGTTGTGTGGCGGCCGGCGCCACGGTGCGATAATGGAGGCCACCTTGCTCGAAAACGTGCCAAAAGATGAAAAGATTTCCTGCCAGGAGGCCTTCGGGCCGGTGGCGATGCTGTCCTCGTTCCGCGATTTTGAGCAAGCGCTGAACGAAGTCAACGACAGCAGGTTTGGCCTGCAGGCCGGCGTCTTCACGCGGGACATTTATAAAGCCCATCAAGCGTGGGACAAGCTGGAAGTCGGCGGGGTGTTGATCGGTGAGGTGCCCTCGTGGCGGGTGGATCACATGCCTTATGGCGGCGTCAAAGAGAGTGGTTTGGGACGGGAAGGCATTCGCTTCGCGATGGAGGAGATGACGGAAATCCGCATGATGATTTTGCGCAAGCCTTGAGGCCAGTGGGGAAACACATGGGCGGGTAAACCGCAGGCCAACGGACAGGATACAAAATAAAAGGCGCGCTTCCGATTGGAACTTCGACAACCCGGTTCAAACTTACGAGACTGGGGGGGGATCTCGTAGTTTGTATCGAAGTAAACCGTACAGCGCGCCGTTTTTTCAGTCACTGACTGTGAAGCTGGCTTTTTGATCTTCCAGCCACCCAGTTGCTTTCAAAAAGCACGGCCAATATAAAGCAAGAATGCCGGAAAGTCAAGATATTTTTTACAGCATTTTTGTTTTGGCTGATGCTGGCACCGCCAGTTCGCTGTCTTGGGTGCGATTGAAGTGTCGCGCTGCTGCATGAAAATCGTCAGCCCCCGCCGCCTTTCTAAAAAAAATAAGTAAAAGGCAAGCACAGCTTAATCATTGAAACAGTGAATCTGACAACGCGATCAATTGAACTGCCAAATCCCTGCCATATGACCATTTGCAATTGACAGTCTTGTCTGATCGGATGAAGCGAGCCCGGCTTTGGTTGTCGTCATGCGGGGAATTTTTCCCATCACCAGGCTTCACCAGTCTTGCACTTCGAAGAAGTCATTGACATGAGCGAACGGATAATGACCTTTCGCCCAAACAAAAAATGCGGCAAGGTGGAAAGCTCCTCTTTGGCCCGCTTCCTGGGCAGGCCGTCTGTTTCAGACAAAAACAGAATAAGTACGCTCTCGGAAGAGAGGTCAGGAAAAATTTGGTGCCCGGGCTCGTGCTCGGGAATGTGCTCAGCAAAAACTGAGTTTAGTCACGCCACGCCGGTTCATTGCAGCGGCATGCAATTTGAAATCATCATTCACCCCAGCGAAAAGAAACGGCAGGCAGGCAAACTCAAACCAGGGACCGGCGCGTTTTCTGCACCAACCGTCTCGGGTATCGCCGTGAATCAGAAAGTGATGCTTGAAGAATTGCGCGAAACCCTCGAACAAATCGCGGCACTCTGTCCGCAGCACAGCGTGTTCAACCGCGAAGAAGCGGACAATGACAACAACGCAGCCGGCGACGCTGCGCTCACCCCCTGCCGCCTGGAGGATTTTGCGCTTGTCCCGGATGCCTCCGGTGAAATTTTGCATTTCTCTTGTCGCCGTTCCCTCACAGGCGTTTGCGCCGGTTCCGTCCCGCTCGCCTGCAACGGCGCGAGACCCGGGAGTACCGGCTGAAAGCAAAACCGGCGGTGTGGCGGGGTTGTGCTGCGGCGGCCAGCCGCGAACAGCCACGTCTCTGCGGCCACTTGGCGCACCCGGCTGTCTCTACGCGGCCCGGGCACGCAACCATTTCACCAACTGCTCCACCGCGCGATCGAGTTGCTGCAGATCCCCGGTGTTTTCGACCACATAATCTGCGCGCCTGACCTTCTCCTCAAGCGGCAGTTGGTTGGCCATGCGCCGCCGCACCGCGGCTTCGTCGATGCCGTCGCGCTGCATGATCCACTTGATGCGGTTTTCCAGCGAGGCATAGACCACAACCATGACGTCCATGGCCTCGTTCCATTTGACCTCGTAGTGCAGCGCGGCCTCGATGATGGCCATGCTTTTGCCCGCCGTCTCCCACTTGCCGATCATGCGCTCCACCGTGCTGATGACGCGCGGATGGATGATGCCGTTGAGAATTTCAAGTTTTTTGCGGTCGTTGAAAACGATCGCCGCCAGCGCTTTGCGCCGCAGCCGGCCGTCGCCATCGTACATGTCCTCCCCAAATTCCGCCTTGATGGCCTTGATGATGCCTGCGTTGGTATTGGTCAATTCCCGCGCCAGGGTATCGGCATCAATGGCTTCCAAACCGGCAGCCACCAAGCGGCTCCGCACCTCTGATTTGCCGCAGCCAATGCCGCCTGTCAATCCGACCACGAGCATAAAGCACTGCCCTCCCTGAACCGTGTTTTTGTAATGGCACTTCCTGCTGACTCGCCATGCCGGGGCGCCGGCCGCCTCACCGCACGATCACAAATTTCGCCCACGCTGTTTGTGTGCCGGATGTAACATAACACACATACACCCCTGAAGGCAACAACTTTCTTTCCTCATCACGGCCGTCCCAGGGATAGCCACCGTTGCCATCGGTTTCCGTGAGGGTCACCAATACCCGGCCCTGCAGATCGAGTATCCTGATGGTTGCCGCGGGCGTCAAACCGGCGATCATCAAACGGGAATGCCGGCTGGCAACAAAGGGATTGGGAAAGACCCTGACCTCCTCCAGATCGGCGGCAACTGGCGCAAAGCCAATGGCATCACCCTCGCCCGGTCGCAACGCTGTGCCGCCCGCGCTGCGCACGCCCTGCACAGTGATCAAGTAGTTCAGACCGGTGGCCGCCACGAAACCGTCCCGCAGCCGCAATCGCACGGCCGCGGGATTTTCCGCCAGCACCGTGACGCTGTGCAACTGCGGCTGCAAGGCAGATTCATTGGTAATCTGCAGGCGGTAGTTGGCCGGTTCTCCGGCAGTGCGCGGATCCACTGGCAGATTGAAGCCCAGCAGCACACTTTTGGGCGATTCCAGCCGCGCGGAAGCGAGGTAAAAACGGGGTTCGGCCGCGGCGACGTGAAAGCGGGTACGTGCATGGGCGGAATCCAGCCGGGCGAAATCGACATCGAACAGGTTGGCCGCTTCGATTTCGTATTCACCCGCGGCAAAATGATAATCAGTGAAACTCAAGATCACCTCGCTGCCTGCGCGGCTGGAGACAATGCTTGCGGGCGTCCAACAGCCGGAGGGATCAGCGCCGGCTGCCACCGGCCGCAGGCAAAAGCGGCCATGCCAGCGCAGGTCTTCGTGCATCGCCTCCGAGAAAGTCACTGCCACTTGTTGCGGTGGAAAAAAGGCTGCGCGCAACACGCGGGGCGCGGCCGTGGGCCGGGCGCTTACGCTGCGCGATGGCGGCCCGATGATGGGCTGGCGCTGGCTGTCGATCGTCGCGACGGTATAGCGATAGACCTGCTCGCTGACCAGTCCGGCATCGAGATATTCATTTGCGGTGATGATGGTGTTGCACACTTCCGTGCCACCGGTTTTTTCGCGGGTGAGGAGATAGCCCTCCGCGCCCGCCACCGGCTGCCAGTGCAGCCAAACGCTGGTGGCATCATGCGGCCGTGCGGTGATGCCGGCCGGCGCCGGCGCCGCCGTTTCGCTGCCCGCCGGCGAAAAGACTCGTATGATGGCGCCATCGGAAAAGAGCAGGCTGCGGCCGGCGCCGGGAGAGAGCGTGGTCACCAGCGTGGCATTGCTGCGCACCGGTTGGTAGTGCCAGATCATGCGGCTGCTGCCCGCGGCAAAATCCACCACGTAGCCATCGGGAAAGAGATTGAGGAAGAGCTCATCGCGGCCATCGCCATTACTGTCGCCGGCACTGACACCGGCGTCGAAAGCCGGCGGCGGTTGCAAGCCAAAGAAGCGCTGCTCCCAGATCACCTGAAACTGATTGTCTCCCGTGCCGCGATAAACGCGGAAGAGCCAGTGGCGGGCATCGAATTCATGCTCGCTGTTCAACGCAGGATCGGAATGGCAACCGGCGGCAAAATCACTGCGGCCATCGCCGTCAAAATCACCGGCACGAATAAAAGCAATGGTGTCGCGCAGAGGCAGGCGATCGTGCCAGGCCGGGGTGAAGTCGTTGTCGCCGGCGGCCTCATAGACATACACATCGCCGTCGGAATCCCCCAGCAAAATTTCCCGGCGGCCGTCGCCGTCGAAATCACCCAGCTCGGCATGCGGCACACCGACGCCATTCTCACCGGCGGTGAAATTTTCCAGTTGGGCCACGGCCTGGAAGGCATGATCGCCGGTGGCTTCCCAGACCGCAAAGCCGGTGGCATTGCGTGCAACAATCTCGCTGCGGCCGTCGTCATCGAGATCAGCAAAACGGCCGGCCCAAAACTCATTGCTGTCCGCCCACACCAGTTGCGTGGGAAAGGCATTGGGCTGCGGTGCTTCAAAAATAAAACTCTTTGGTCCCATGCCGGCGAGCAGCTCGAGTTTGCCGTCGCCATTGCTGTCGCCGAAGTCGCGCGTGATCAGCGGCTGGCTGAAGGTGAATTGTGGCACAAAGCCCCGGCCATCCCACTCAAAAAGGGTGAGCGGGCCGATGGCGTTGCCGCGGCCGTAAACTGAAAGCAGCAATTCCGGCGAGCCGTCCCGGTCAAAATCCACGGCCCGCGGCGGCAGCAAACCGGCGGGCAGTTGCGCCTCCCGGGGCAGCAGCCTCTCGACGAAGGTATGCGAGGGAATCTCCGGCCCGGTGAGATTCAAAGCAAAATAGCGGCCGTCATTGTCGTGGCGTGTCGTCAGCCCGGCGCGGTTTTCGGCTTCCAAATAAAATTCGATCTCACCGCCCGCCAGGGTGCGGGTGAAGTGCAGGCGATGCTTGGTGGTGAGATAATTCAGCGGCAGCGGCGCAAAAGCAGTTGCGGCGCCGCGCGGCCGCCACCAGCAGGTCGCACGGCAGATTTCGTCCGTGTCGAATTCAAGCAACACACTGGGGTGATTGCCATCGAGCATCGCTGTCATTTTCACTGCGGAAAACTTGGGCGGCGTGCGGTCAATCACAAGGCGAACTTTGTCTTCCACGGCCGGTCCGGGTTGCTGGACTGCAACCAGCCGCAGGGTGTAAATGCCCTCGGGCACGCTGGTGAGCGGCCAGGAGGCGAGGGAATCGCTCAGCACTTGACGCCGGGAACTGGAAGCCAGGGGCTGCCAGGTCACAGGATCATCGCCCACGCCAAAGGATAATTCATAGCGTTCAACGAAGGCGCCGAGCACGGTGCCGCGAATGACGAGCATCTCCTTGCCGGTGAAGCCGGCATCCATCGCCGGAGAGGCGATTTCAGCCCGTGCCACCTGCTTCACTGCCAGCGCCGCCGCGGCATCGATGCGGCCGGCGGCAAAAAAGCGATCCCATCCTGCCGCGCCCAGATCCACCGCGGTGTTTTGCAGCGCGGCGCGGATCATGTCATTGCTCCACTCCGGCGAACGCGAGAGCAGCAGGCCGGCGAGTGCCGCGACGAAAGGCGCGGCCGCCGAGGTGCCGCTGAACCGGCCATAGCTGTGCTGCCGGGTGGTGGTGAGAATGTCAACGCCGGGGGCCACGAGATCGACGCTGGCGCCGTAGTTCGAAAAGGCAGCCAGGCGATCCGCGACATCGCTGGCACCAACCGAGATTGTTTCGGGGAAAGCGGCGGGAAAAACCGGGGTTGTGCCCGCCTCATTGCCGGCCGCAGCGACCAGCACCACGCCGCGGCGATGGGCGAATTGCATGACGTCGCGCAACAGCGGCGAGACGACCACATCGCCAAAACTCATGTTGATCACCCGGCAGCCGTTGTGCACGGCATACACCACGGCCGCCGCGACATCGTCCTCCTCGAGCAGACCCCGGCTGGTGCCGGCCCGCAACACCATGACCCTGCAGCCCGGCGCCAGGCCGGCGATGCCGATGCGGTTGTTCGCCACGGCGGCGATGATGCCGCTGACCGCCGTGCCGTGGCCGTTCTCATCGGAAGGATCATGATCGCGGTCACGATAATCGCCGCCATCCGGAAAATTGGGCGCATCGGTGAAATCCCAGCCAATGACGTCATCGCGGAAGCCGTTGCCGTCGTCATCGCTATCGTTGAGATCGGCGGGATCGAGCCGGCCGTTGCCGTTACGATCTTCCGCGGCATTGATCCAGAGATTGGCCTGCAAATCGGGATGATCGAGTTCGACGCCGGTATCGATTACGGCAAGCAACACGCTGGCGGCGCCGCTGGTGGTGTGCCAGGCCGCGGTGGCGCGCAGGGTTTGCAATGCCCACTGCGCGGGGAAAAGGGAATCATTGGGCGCCCCCTCCGGAGGCGCGGCGGGGCCCAACCTGCCGGTGGCGTGCAATATGTGATTGTATTGCACCTGCGCGACTTCGGACAGGCGGGAGAGTTCTTGCAGGCAGGCCGCCAGCTCCGGCGGGTGGTTGTCGAAGCGCACCAGGATGTAATCAGCGAGTTCCCCCTGGTGTAACTCGGGAAACAGGCGCAGGGCGCGATAGGCACCGAAGTTTTGCAGGCTGGCAGGCAGCCGGCTCTGCGGGGCAAAAACAATCTCCCCGCCCTTGCGCAGGATGCCGGCGGAAGATTGCAGTTTGAGGATGATTTCACCGGGAACAATGCCGGGCTGCACCGCGGCGGTTTGCGGCCAAAGCGGTGAAGCCGGGAGGGCCAGCAGGCCGCAGGCGAAAAACCGGCAGGCCGGGCGAAAAAGCGAAAGCCTGGTCATGCATTGCCATCAGGGAATCATGTTTCGCCGGCGGAGGGGCGTGGCCAGGAGGTAGCCCGCGATCCGCAGCACGGCGGTGAATAGAAAAAGTGGTGCCAGCAGGATGAGCCAGAAGGCCTCCAGCGGCGAGCGGCGATATTTCCAGAAATAGCGCCAGAAGGAGACATGAGAACTCCACACGGCGGCCGGCCGGACCTGTTTGACACTGGCGCCCAGGGCATGAAACACTTTCACCTGCGCGGTGAAGCGAATCTGCCAGCCCGCCTGCCACACACGCCGGCACCAATCGACATCACTGAAGAAAAGCGGGAAGCGTTCATCCCACCGGCCGAGGGCCTGCACCACCTGTGGCCGCGCGAGCAAGCAGGCGCCCTGCGGCTGCTCCACCGCGGCCGAGCTGCGATGATCAAAATCGCCCATCTTCCAGCGATTGCAACGCCGCGAGCCGGGAAAGGCGCGTGACAAGCCGGTGAATTCGAACAGCAGGTCGGTATAGCGCGGAAACCGCCGGCACGATGGTTGGATGGTCGCGTCGGAGAAGGCGGGCAGTGCCGTCCCCGCCCGAGGGGAAGCGCGGAGATAATGCAATTGCGGCGCCATCACACCGACCCGATCGTGTTTATAAAGTTCGTCAAGCAGGCGGGCGAGGCTGGCGGGCGGAAGAACGGTGTCGGGATTCAAAAACAGGATTGGCGCTTCGCGCGGGCAGAGCGCCAGGCCCTGATTCAGCGCCGCAGTGAATCCCACATTGTCCGGATTGCGCACCATGTGCACCACGACGCGGGGGGCGGGCAACTCGCGCACGGCCTGGGCGACGATTTCCATGGTGTTGTCGGTTGAGGCATTGTCGATGAGATGAATCGTCAGCCGGCGCCGGGGTTCGGCGGCTGGCAGCGAAGCCAGGCAGGCGCCAATGTGCGCCGCGCTCTGATAGGTGACTATGATGACCGCGAGGTGATCCGGTGGCGGCATCGCGGGCCTCATTCCACACAGATCAGCTCGCGCGAGATGGGCGTCAGGATTTCACAACCGCCGGCGGTGACCAGGATGTCGTCTTCGATGCGCACGCCGCCCAATCCCGGCAGGTACACGCCGGGCTCGATGGCGAGCACGCTGCCAAAGGGGATCACGTCCTTGCTTTCGGGCCCAATGCGCGGCAGCATGTGCACGTCCAGGCCCAGGCCGTGGCCCAGGGCATGATTGAACTGCTCACCGAGGCCTCGGGCTTTGAGATAGTCGCGCGCCACCTGGTCCAGGGCGACGGCCTGCATGTCCGGACGCACGGCGGCATAGACCCGCTCCCCGGCTTCCTTGACGAGCTGGTAAGCTTCCCGCAGGCGTGCCGGCGGCTCGCCCACTGCAATCGTGCGGGTGATGTCCGAGACGTAACCGGCGCACATGCAGCCGAAGTCGATGACAACCATGTCGCCGGGTTGCAGCCGGCGGGTGGTGCTGCGACCGTGCGGCAGCGCGGAACGCGGGCCGCTGGCCACGATGGGCTCGAAGGGATCTGCTTCGGAGCCGGCTTTACGGCTGCGATAAATGATCTCGGCGGCCAGATCGGCCTCACTCACGCCCACCTGCAAATAAGGCTGGATTGCCTCCCAGGTGCGACAGGCAAAGGCGGCTGCCTGGCGCAGCGCCGCCAGTTCCTGCGCCTCTTTGGGCACCGCGAGTTGAGACAGCAGCCGCTCGGTGGGCAAGAGCTTGAGCTGGGGAAAATGCTTGCGCAGTTGGGCAAGCTGGTGGCAGGTGAAGTGATGCTCTTCGAAGCCGACCCGCCAGGCGGAAGCCAGGGCGCGCTTTTCCTTCAGCGGGATGAACAAATCGCGGTACGCAATGAAAACCTCGGCATGCTCCACCTCCTGCGCCGCCTGGTCGCGGTAACGCCAGTCCGTTACGAGCAGGCTGCGCTCCGCCGTGATCACACCCAGCGCATTGGAACCGGTGAAGCCGAAGAAATACCGCACGCTCGCCGGCGCGCTGATCAGCATGGCGGCCAGCCCTTTTTCGCGCAGCGAGTGCCGGAGGCGCTCGATTCTATCCGGCATTCTGCGTCTCTTGCAAACGTTTTTTCAAGTAGTCGATTTTTTCACGATAATGGCGGTTCGCCGGATCCTTCTTGCTGAGCAGCTCGAAAACGCCGATCGCCTTGGCATACTGCCCCTGCGCGGCATAGATCTCACCGAGGGTGGGAGTGACGATCTTGTCGCGCGGCTGAAACTCGTTGTTGGACATCGGCGCGACGCTTTCTCCAAACTGCTCCAGCAGGCGGGTGGGCGCGGGCCGCCGGCGGTTCGCCGGCGCGGCCGTGACGGGCGTGCGTTCGCTGCTGCTGTCATGCTCAGCCGTTTTATCGACCGGCGGCATGGTATCGAAATCAAAATCCAGATCCGCTGCAGGCCGGGGAGGACGTGCGGCCGGCGAGGGCGGGAGAAAATCCATGTCATCAATTTCGGCGCCGGTGGCGGGCGCAGCCTCGCTCACGGGCGGCCGGGGCACGTCCGTGGTGTTGAGCGGCGGTGCACCCGCGGGGGTTTTGCGCCCGTAGGGCTGCACTTCGAAACTCTCGATCGGCGGCAAGGGCCTGGCGGCTGGCGGTTCGGGCGCCGCAACACTTCTTCGCTCCACCGTGGCTGCCGGGCGGTCATCGGCCTCCTCGACGACCTCATCGTTGAAGATGTCATCAAGGATCGAGGAGAAACGGGCCTCGTCCGATTTGGTCATGACCACGGTGTTGCTCTCGCCTTTTTTGTCGGCACTGTGATCCAGCGACGGTTCGGGAAGGTTGACCGGTTCAGGCGCCGGGCGCGCTGCCGGCGGGCTGGTTTTGGCGGAGGCCGCCAGTAATTCTTCATCGGACAAAGGCAGTGCGGTGAGTGGCGGTTTGCGCTCGCCGGATGTGGGGGAGGGCACCGGTTTGCGGGCCGGTGGTTCCACGGGTTTTGCGGGCATGGGAGTGGCGGTTTTGCGCGCAGCAGGTGCGGGAGGTGTCGCCGGGCGGCGGGTCGTTGTCGCAGGTGCTGCCGGCGCGGCGACCTGGCTCTGGCGGGCAAACTCATCCACCACCGATTGCACGTAGCTGTCGAGTGGATCAATGTGCAGAATCTTGCGGTAGCTCATTTCGCAGGTATTGTCCCACTCGATTTCGCGCATCAGATCGCCATACTGGCGATGGGCGGCAATGTGTTTGGGATCAAACAGCAGCACGCGCTTGAATTCCTTTTCTGCCATGTCATAGAGCTTTTTCTGGCGGTAGCATTTACCGAGCACGAAATGGCCGGTGACATAGTAGGGGTGGCGGCGCACGCCTTCTTCACAGACCTGGATGGCCTCATCGAGGCGGCCGTTGCGCATCAGGACGTCGGCGACCCGCGCAAAAGTGAGGGAGTCGGGATTTTGCTGCAGCAAAACCTGCAGCGATTCCAGACGCTCGGTTTCGACTCTAGTCATGACAGCTTCCTCAGTTCAAAAGTCCTGCCCGACCTGTTGACCGGTTTCAACGCGGCTGTAGCAGGCTGATGGAGCGTCCCGCCAGCCAGAAGACGCGCGCCAGCTTGCTGCGGAGCTGCGGCAGCAGCGCCTGCTGCAGCGAGAGCACCCCGATATAGGCAAAGCCACAGCAAAACAGGAGTTGAAAGGGGATGGCGGCAAACTCGGCATAGTGCAGCGCGATCACCACCCCGGCCAGGCAGTAAATCGCCAGCAACACTTCCACAATGCCGGTGCCGGCAAAACGAGTGGCCGGTCCGCGCCCGACAAAATACTTCTTGCCCAGAAAATGATCCCGCTCGTTTGCGATGCAATACTTCGGCGTGCGCTGAAATTCACTGCGGCGGTTGAACATGCCCAGGAAGATGGCGCGGGTGTTGTTGACCGCCAATCCCGTGCTGCCGGCCATGAACACCGGAAAATACAGAATGCGCCGCCGCCAGTCCGGATAAAGCTCGCGCTGTGCCGTCATATACATCAAAAACGACCCGAAGAACGCCAGCACGAAAACCGAGCTGATGGTAAAGTACAGGTGGTAATCGTTGCCGGCGTCGTTTTTCAGCAGCAGCAGCGGAACATTGAGCAGGCCGGCCAGCAGAATGAACGGAAACACCAGATTGTTGGTGAGGTGAATCGTCGCCTGCAGCTTGACGCGCAGCGGCAAATGCGAACGCCAGACTTGCGGCATAATTTTTTTGGCGGTCTCGATCGCGCCTTTCGTCCAGCGGAATTGCTGTGATTTCAGTGCCCCGATCTCCGCCGGCAACTCGGCGGGGCACACCGCATCGGCCAGAAACTTGAATTTCCACCCGCGCAATTGCGCGCGATAGCTGAGATCGAGATCCTCCGTCAGCGTGTCATCCGACCAGTTGCCGGCATCGAGAATGCAGCTCTTGCGCCAAATGCCGGCGGTGCCGTTGAAATTGATGAAGAAACCGGCACCGTTGCGCGCCACTTGTTCGATCATGAAATGGCCGTCCAGGCCAATAGTCTGGGCGCGCGTCAGCAGCGAAAAATTCGGATTAAGATGCCCCCAGCGCGTCTGCACCATGCCCACTTGGGGATCGTCGAAGTAGGGGATGGTGCGCATCAGGAAATCGCGCGGCGGAATGAAGTCCGCATCGAATATCGCGATGAATTCCCCGCTCGCATGCGCCAAACCCTCTCGCAAGGCACCGGCCTTGAACCCCCGGCGCTGCTCGCGGTGCCACAGCGTGATGTCAATGCCGCGGCTGCGGTATTCCCCCACCAGCCGGCGGGAGAGCGCCAGGGTTTCATCCGTCGAATCATCCAGAACCTGGATTTGCAGGCGCTCGCGCGGATACGTCATGCTGCACACCGCGTGAATCAGCCGCTCAACAACATAATATTCGTTGAAGATGGGCAACTGAATCGTGACTTTGGGATGGTGTTGCAAGGGCTTGGGCCGCAACCCGTTGACGCGCCGAAACTTTTTGTAATAGTAGACCATCACAAAGCCATGCACGCCAAAGATGAACAGGATCGCAAGCGCGATGAAATAAAGGGAAAGAACGCCGTATTCCAGCACTGTGTTCATAAGCTCCGTGACCGTCCCAACCGGCACCGCATGTGCCGCTTGTGACAGAATTCCTCCTCACCGTTGATTTTTTAGGGAAAGACAAAGGCGATAATAAGTAAATCAAACCTAAAGCGCAACTTCTTTATTGAGTTACCGGCCCGCAGGGAGCCCCCGGTTGCATGCTCACCAGCCGGAGACCGTGCGGTTCAGCACCTCGGTGGCGATCTTGGCGATCGCGCTGCTGATCGCGCTCTGCCGGTCACCGGAGTTGGCGCCCGCCGGCGTGTAGGTACCGAATTGTGTGAGTTCCTCCTCCCACAGCACCTTGCGCTTCTTCACATCATCACATTTGATTTTCACCGTCAGATACACGCGGATTTCCTGCACCTGCTCCTCCGCGGTGTAGACGCCCGCCTGTTCATGCAACCGCAAAATGGTGCCGTTCACAATCACATCCGCCACCCGCCGATCGGCAAGCTTCAACGTGTTGTCCCGGTTGAAGCTCGCAATGATGGCCTCGGTGAGCTGTTCCTTCACGCCGAATTCCGCCGTGCGGTCATCGAAGATGGGAACGGCCACGGTCTTCAGATGCGGGTTGGCCGAGCCCGAAAAGGAGTACACTCCGCAACCTGCCAGCAGCGCGCACAGCGCAGTCAGCAGCGACACTGCCACCGCTGTTGTGCAGCTGCTCTGCCCCGCGGCTGGTGGGCGCGAGGCCGGGCAAAGGAAATGGTTCATCGCAGTCCACACCTCGATGCTTTGCTCACCGCAACCCGTCGCGGCAGCCCCGTGAGAGACCGCGGGGCGGACCTTCGGCCTGCAACCAACAGGGTCTGCCCGGGTTTTTCCGCGGGAACAAGGTGCATGTGCGCCGGACATTCCCCCGGGCCGGCAGGCCCCTGATCGCAGCGGTTAGAAGGGCAGATCGTATTCTTTGATCTTGCGGTAGAGCGTGCGCTCACTGATCTTGAGAATTTGGGCAGCCTTGCGGCGATTGCCGTTGGTTCGCTGCAGCGCTTCATAGATCAGACGCTTCTGCATGCCCTCCAGGGACTCGAGTTCTTCTTCCTCGCTGCCGACTTCATCAGCGCTGACTTCCTGCACATCATCCGGTTCCACGTAACTGCCGGGTTTCAGACGGCGCATGGGAGAAACGTAGCGGCCGATGATTAATTCCCGCAACTGGGCAATTTCGTTTTTGAGGTCGACCAGGGCGCGGTAGATGAACTCGCGCTCGACTTCTTCGCTGCGGCGGTTGAGCGGCACCGGCAGCCGGCGGTCATATTCGCTTTTGCGCGGCAGGTGCTGGCGCACGGCATTCTCATCGACCCGCCGGCCACGTTGCAAAACAATCAACATCTCGACGAAATTGCGCAGCTCGCGCACGTTGCCCGGCCAGTAATAGTCCTGCATCAGCCGCAGGGCCCCCTCGGAAATGCCTTCGAATTCGACCTTGTTTTCGCGGCAGAAATCCGTCACGAATTTTTTGACCAGCAGCGGGATGTCCTCCAGGCGTTCGCGCAGCGGTGGAATGCGGATGCGGATGGCGTTGAGCCGGAAATAAAGATCTTCGCGAAAGCGGCCCTGCTCGACCGCCTCGCGCAGATCCTTGTTGGTGGCCGCCACCACGCGCACATCGACATTGCGGTTGCTGCTGCCGCCCACCCGGATAAAATCCTTGCCCTCCAGCAGGCGCAGAAACTTGACCTGCGCCGGCAACGGCATGTCGCCCACCTCATCGAGAAAGAGCGTGCCCCCGTCGGCCTGCTCGAAGTAACCTTTGCGTGTGCCGATGGCGCCGGTAAAGGCCCCCTTCTCATGGCCGAACAATTCCGATTCAATGATGCCCTCCGGAATCGCGCCGGCATTGACCACCACGAAGGGCTTGTCCACCCGCGGGCTGAGGCGGTGAATCGCCTGCGCCACCAGCTCCTTGCCGGTGCCGCTTTCTCCCAGCACCAAAACCGGGATGTTGGTGGGCGCCACCTGCTGCACGGTTTCGATGATCTGCCAGATTTCCGGTGACTCGCCCACCAGACCGATTTGATCGCGCAGCGCGCGCAAGTCGTCACTCACGCCGTTGCCGCCAATTTTTGCCGTCAATGCTTTCATGTCATCTGACGCCGGAGGTTGAAGAATGGCCGGCGAGTTTGCGGGCAGCCGGCATTCAACGTTTGTTTTTGAACCATGCCACCGTTTGCTCCAGGCCCTGCTCCAGGTTGACCTGCGGCCGCCAGCCCAGCAGGCGCGCCGCTTTTTCATAAGAGAGAACGCTGCGCCGCTGCTCGCCGGGCTTGGCCGGGCCATGCCGTTCCTCGCAGCGGCTGCCGGTCGCCTGATTGAGCAGCCGGAACAATTGATTGACATCGGTCTCGCGGCCGGTGCCGATGTTGAAGTAATCGCTCACCGGATAGTCGAGCGCCGCCAGGTTGGCCGCCACCACGTCGCCAACGTAGACATAATCGCGTGTCTGCCGGCCATCGCCGTTGATCACCGCTTGTTCGCCGCTCAGCAGGCGTGCGGTGAAGATGGCCACCACCCCTGCTTCACCGTGCGGGCTTTGCCGCGGGCCATAGACGTTGGCGTAGCGCAGCAGGACGTACGACAGGCCGTAGCTTTGGCCGAAGAACGCGATGTATTTCTCGCACGCCAGCTTGGTGATGCCATAGGGTGAGGCCGGCCAGGTGGGATGCTCTTCATCCGCCGGGAAGTGCACCTGTTCGCCGTAAATCGCGCCGCCGGTGGAGGCAAAAATGAATTTCTTCACCCCGGTCTGCTGCGCCTGCTGCAGCAGATTGAGCGTGCCCAGGATGTTGACTTCGGCGTCATAGCGCGGATCCGCCACCGACTTGCGCACGTCCATCTGCGCCGCCTGATGATAGACGACCTCGAACTGCTCGCGCCGGAAAATCGCGGCGATCTCCCGGTCGCGAATGTCAACTTGATGAAATCTTGCCTGCGGGTTGAGATTCTCCTTTCGACCGGTGACGAGATTGTCAATGATGACGACCTCATGGCCCCTGGCCAGCAATGCGTCTGCGATGTGCGACCCGATGAAACCGGCTCCGCCGGTGACCAACACTTTCATGCTCTGTCCTTTCTGAATGAAGAAAATGCCCGAAGACTGCTGCCCCTGCTTGGTTCCAGCCTTGACTCACTTTGAGTTCATCCCTTGCCGGCCGATTCGCCCAGCCACTGACCGCCGGACGATGCTGATCATCCCCCTCCCAAGTGCCGCCGCGCCTTTGCCCCAATGTCAGTCCGGTAGTGCGCGCCCTCAAAAGAAATTTTGCCGACCGCCGCATACGCCCGCTGGCGTGCCTGCTCAAAGGTCCGGCCCAGACCGGTGACCGCCAACACCCGGCCGCCGTTGGTGATCAGACGCCCGGCCGCATCTCGCGCCGTGCCGGAATGAAAAACCAGAACCTCTTCCGCCTCGCGCAGCGGCAAACCCGAGATCACCCGGCCGGTTTGGTATTCTCCCGGGTAGCCGGCAGAAGCCATCACCACTGTCAGCGCCCAGCCGTTTGCAGCCGCGGGCAGCGTCGCCGGCAGCGTGCCATGCGCCATTTGCCAGAACAGCTCCACCAAATCGAACTCGAGCAACGGCACAATCACCTGCGCTTCCGGATCACCCAGACGGCAGTTGAATTCCACCACCCTGGGGCCTGCGGCCGTGATCATCAAACCCGCATAAAGCACGCCGCGGTAGGGGCGTCCCTCTGCCGCCAAACCGGCTATCGTGGGCCGCAAAATTTCATTTTCCACCTGGGCAAGCAGCGCCGGAGTCATCACCGGCGCGGGCGCATAGGCACCCATGCCGCCGGTGTTGGGTCCGCGATCGTGATCGAATACCGCCTTGTGATCCTGCGCCGCCGGCAGAGTGAGAATATTCGCGCCGTCGCTGAGACACAGTACCGACACTTCTTCCCCCGGCATGAACTCTTCGATGACGATTCGACTGCCGGCCTGCCCGAACAGGCGGCGTTCAAGCATGGCCGCAGCGGTCGCGATGGCCTCGGCATGCGTGTGCGCCACCACGGCACCCTTGCCGGCGGCCAGACCGTCGGCTTTGATCACGATGGGCAGGCGGCATTTCTCCAGAAAGCTGCGCGCCCCGGGAAAATCTTCAAAGATCTCGAAAGCCGCGGTCGGAATGCCATGCCGGCGCATGAAGACTTTTGCAAAGGCCTTGCTGCCCTCGATCATGGCGGCCGCGCGGGTGGGGCCGACGATCGCCAGACCGGCGGCGGCGAAACTGTCAACGATGCCCGCCACCAGCGGCGCCTCCGGCCCGACAATGGTCAGATCGATCGCGGTGGCGCGGGCAAAAGCAAGCAGGGCGGAAACATCGGCCGGAGAGATATCGACACACTCGGCCAGTTGCGCAATGCCGGGATTGCCGGGCGCACAATAGATTTTACCGGCGTGCGGGCTTTGTGCCAGCTTCCACGCCAGCGCATGCTCGCGACCACCGCCGCCGAGCACGAGCAAACGCACCGGCCCGGCCGGGCGCGCGTTTTTGCCGACAGGGTTCATGGGAATAATGGATGGTCAACCGTTCGTGACGGGGTGGAGATGAGGCGGCCCGCGGCCATACCGCCCGGCAGCCGCGGTTCAGCGCGTCCGACCACGCCGCCGCGTCTTTTTCACCGTGTAGGTCGCGGGAGTTCTCTTTTTCCCGGTTTTGAGATACTCGATCTCATTGCGCAGCTCGGCAGCGCGTTCGAACTCGAGATGGCGTGCCGCGCTCAGCATTTCCTGCTCCAGGCGGTCGAGCAATTCCTCGCGCTCGAAGGGCGTCATTTTCTCCCACGCGGAGGCCGACACCGGCGCCTGGGTTTCGCGGTTGTATTTGCTGTCGCCACGCACGTCCGCCACCTGGGTCGAGCTGAGAATTTCCTCGGTGCTCTTGTAGATGGTCCTGGGCGTGATGCCGTGGGCCTCGTTGTACTGGCGCTGAATCTCGCGCCGGCGGTTGGTTTCTTCGATCATCCGGCGCATTGAGCCGGTGAGGGTATCGGCATACATGATGACTTTGCCGTTGGCATTGCGCGCCGCGCGGCCGCCGGTCTGAATCAGGGAGCGCTCGCTGCGCAGATAACCCTCCTTGTCGGCGTCGAGAATCGCCACCAGCGACACTTCCGGCAAATCCAGACCTTCGCGCAGCAGGTTCACCCCCACCAGCACGTCGAACTCGGCCAGGCGCAGATCCCGCACAATCTCGACGCGGTCGAGCGCTTCGATCTCCGAATGCAGATAGCGCACGCGAATGTCCAGCTCGGCGAGGTAATCGGCCAGGTCCTCGGCCATGCGCTTGGTGAGGGTGGTCACCAGCACGCGTTCATGCCGCGCCACGCGCTGGCGGATTTCGGCGATGAGATCATCGATTTGATTGGCCACCGGCCGCACTTCGACCTCGGGATCCATCAAGCCGGTGGGGCGGATGACCTGCTCGACCACCACGCCGCCGCTCTTCTGCAGTTCATAGTCCGCCGGTGTGGCCGAGACATAAATCACCTGCTTCATCATGGCTTCGAACTCATCGAATTTGAGCGGGCGGTTGTCCAGCGCCGAGGGCAGCCGGAAGCCATGCTCGACCAGGGTCTCCTTGCGCGAGCGGTCGCCGTGATACATGCCGTTGATCTGCGGAATGGTGGCATGGGATTCATCGATGATGGTGATGAAATCCGCGGGGAAATAGTCGATCAACGTGAACGGCCGCTGGCCGGGTGCGCGTCCGGAGAGGTGGCGGGAGTAGTTCTCCACGCCGTGGCAGGTGCCGATCTCCTGCAACATCTCGAGGTCGAAATTGGTGCGCATCTCCAGCCGTTGCGCCTCCAGCAGTTTGTTGTGCGCACGCAACCAGGCCAGGCGCTCGGCCAGCTCTTCGCGAATGGCGGCGAGGGCGCGCAGCATTTTCTCGCGCGGGGTCACGAAATGCTTGGCCGGAAAAATCGCCACGCTGTCCACCTCGCCCAAAATCTCGCCGGTGAGCGTGTTGATCTGCGCGAAAGATTCGATCTCATTGCCGAACATCTCGATGCGGTAGGCTTCGCGCTCATAGGCCGGGATGACTTCGATGACGTCGCCGCGCACGCGAAAAGTGCCGCGTGCAAAATCGAAGTCATTGCGGGAATACTGCATGTCCACCAGCCGCTCCAGAATGCGGTTGCGCTCGATGCGCTGCCCGCGGCTGAGCATGAGCAGCTCCGCCTTGTAATCTTCCGGATCGCCCAGGCCATAGATGCAGGAGACCGAGGCCACAATCAGCACGTCGCGGCGGGAAAGCAGCGCACTGGTGGCCTTCAGGCGCAGCCGGTCGATCTCGTCGTTGATGGCCGTGTCTTTTTCGATGTAGGTATCCGTGCTCGGCACATAGGCTTCCGGCTGGTAATAGTCGTAGTAGCTGATGAAATACTCCACCGCATTGCGCGGGAAGAAGCCCTTGAATTCACCATAAAGCTGGGCGGCGAGTGTTTTATTATGAGAAATGACCAGTACCGGCCGATTCACGTTGGCAATGACATTGGCCAGGGTGAAAGTTTTGCCACTGCCGGTCACACCCAGCAGGGTTTGATGCTTTACACCGCGCAACAACCCCTCGGTAAGCTCTTGAATGGCCCGGGGTTGATCACCGGTCGGCTGATAGTCTGAGACGAGTTCAAACTTGTCCATTGGCAAAACAAAAACTGCCATCTCTGGGCGGCATGATGGCATGATAAGAAAGACTGGCAACCTGTTCGTTGCAAATTCACAGCCAAATCACGGAAAATGCCAATTTGGCAAGTGACACGGCGAATATACATCCTCATGCCACCAATGTCAAGCTGCGCGGCTTGGCTGAAAAGGTGTCACAGGTCCCCTCATGAGATCTGCTACAGCTCCGCGGTGGCATGAAGCTTCACAGCAGCAATTGCAAGCCATGGCCCCGCCGTTGAATCAATCATAAATGCAAGTCATGTCCGGCCATGAGAGGCTGCAGCCGGCCGGTGACACGGAAAGGCCTGGCCGGGCGAAAATTTCAGCAATCCGGCCGGGCACATGATGCCGCCGGCTGTGTCCCGCTTCACCCTGACGCCATTTGTGCCGCGGGGAAAAACACCTTGCAAATCAAAGCCCTCCAGTGTATATTTCGCGCTTGTAAATTGAAAACTTGACGCGCTGAATTGCGGCGCCCAGCTTTAAACCTCTGGAGTTTTCCGTCATGGGAATGATGCAAAGAATGCGCAGCTACACCAAGATCTTTTTCTATGGCTTGGTGGCTGTGTTTGTCGGCACCATCGTCTTTGACTGGGGCATGAATGTCACCGGTTTGCAAACCCGCGATTTGACCATTGCCAAGGTCAACGGTGAAAACATTACGATTACCGAGTTTGACCGCGCCGTCAATCAGGTGCTCGAAAATTACAAAGACAGCGGCGCCGAGATCACCGACAGCCAGCTCAATTCCATTCGCAATCGCGTGCTGGACGATTTGATCAACAGCCGGCTGGTGCGCCAGGAAATCAGCAAGCATAACCTGAGCACGACCGACAAGGAGATCACCTACTATCTGTTCGATCAGCCGCCGGAGTTCATTCAACAGATGTTCCGCACGGAGCAGGGCCAGTTCGACATGGCGCGCTATCAGGCGGCCCTGAAGAATCCGCAACTGGATCAGGCCTGGATCAGTGTCGAGCAGGAGATGCGCAACCAGTTGCCAGTGCAGAAGCTGCAGGATATGCTGTTTGCCTCGGTGCTCGTCACCGAAAGCGACATCAGGAGTGAATATCTCGCCCGCTATCAGAAGGCCACCGTGCGTTACGCAGCCTTCCCGTGGGACAAATATCGCACCGCCGCGGTGACCATCAGCCCGCAGGAAATTCAGAAGTACTACAAGGAACACCAGGACGATCTCAAGGAGCCGGAAAAGCGCAAGATCGATTACGTCATCTTTTCAACCAATCCCACCCGGCAGGATTCGCAAGCGGTACAGGATACCGCGGCCGCCGTCTATCAACGTGCGCTGGCCGGCGAAGATTTCGGCAAACTGGCGGAGCTTTACTCCGAAGACGAATCCAACAGCAGCAAAGGCGGCGATCTGGGATTTTTTCCGCGCGGGCAAATGGTGAAGCCGTTCGAAGAGGCCGCCTTCGCGGCCAAACCGGGCGAGATCGTGGGGCCGGTCCCCACCAATTTCGGCCTGCACATCATCAAAGTGGAGGAACGCAAGCAGGAGAACGGCGAGGAGAAAGTGCGGGCACGCCACATCCTGTTGCGCTATCAGGCCTCGCGCGCCACCCGGGAAGCCGCAGAGAGCGACGCCCGCTTTTTCGCCGAGCAGGCACGCGAAACCTCCTGGAACGAAACGGTTGCCAGCGAGAAAGTGCCGGCACAAACCAGCACCTTCTTCGTCAAGGGCAGTGGCTTCGTCCCCGGTTTGGGTTTGAATTACGCCGCCTCGCAGTTCATTTTCCGCAATCCCGTCAACACGGTGAGTGACCCCTTCGAGACGCCGCAGGGCTTCGCCGTGATTCGCGTGGCCGAGATACAGAAAGAGCACACCAAGTCGCTGGAGGAGGCCAAAACCCAAATCGAGACAACTTTGAAGGAGGAACGCTGGCGCCAAATGGCGCAGCAGACCGCCGAGAAGTTCTACGCCGCGCTGCTGCAGGCCGGCACCAGCTCCTTCGAGACGCTGGCCCAGCGCGATACAATTGCCCTTCAAACTCCCGAACCTTTCACCCGCGCCGGATTCGTCTCCGGCGTGGGGCGCGATCAGGCGTTCATTGGCACGGCTTTTTCGTTGCAACCGATGGAAATCTCCAAGCCGGTGAAGGGACTGCGCGGTTCCTACCTCATTCAACTGCTCAGCCGCGATGAATTCAACCAGGCCGATTACAACGACAAAAAGGAAGACCTGCGCAATCAGCTCACCAACCGCGCCCGCCAGCAGGCCTTCGAGCAATGGCTTGCGGCATTGAAGAAGGATGCCGACATCGAGGACAAACGCGAACGTTTCTTTTAATACATCCTGCACGCGCCACCAGCCGCATTCTCCAACAAAAAAAGCTCCTGCCGGCAGGAGCTTTTTTTGTTGACTGTCTTGCGGTGTGCCACCATCCCCGGCATTTCATTGGCCCGGCCGACCCGCTTCCTTCTCCAGAAAAACCTCGCCGCGCAGCTTCACCGGTTGCACCTCCCGGCTGCGCAGGCGCAGATTCAACATCTCCACGAACACCGAAAACGCCATGGCAAAATAGATGTAGCCTTTGGGAATGTGTTGATCGAGACCGTCTGCAATCAACGTGACGCCGATCAGCAGCAGGAAGCTGAGCGCGAGCATCTTGACGGTGGGGCGGCGATGCACGAAATCACTGATGGCCCCTGCGAAAAGCATCATGAAGCCCACCGCAATCACCACCGCCGCCACCATGATGGCGAGATGATTGGCCATGCCAATGGCGGTGATCACCGAATCGAGCGAGAATACGATATCGAGCAGCATGATCTGCACCAAGACCCCGAGAAACGCCGCGCGCACTCTGGGAGCGCCATGCGCCTCCTCGCCTTCGAGCTTGTTGTGAATTTCGTGGGTGCTCTTGGCCAGCAGGAACAGCCCGCCCAGGATCAGGATGAGATCGCGGCCGGAGATTTCATTGCGGAAGACGGTGAACAGCGGCCGGGTCAGGTGCATCACCCAGGTGAGCGAAAACAACAGCGCGATGCGCGAGAGCATCGCCAGACCCAGGCCGAGTGTGCGCGCGCGCGGCTGTTGTGCCTGCGGCAGTTTGCCCGCCAGGATCGAAATGAAAATGATGTTGTCAATGCCGAGCACGATCTCCAGCGCCGTCAGCGTCACCAACGCCACCCAGGCTTGTGGATCGGTCAACCAATGCATGTTCTTCACTCCCGCAAATATTTGTGCAAAAAATCACGGTCGCAGGGAACCGGCCTCACGCAGCAGGGCCGGCGCAAAACTGGATTGTCGCCGTGAGGCCCTGGCCAGGCGCGCTCGGCTCGCCAAGCGCCCCGAGATGCGGGTGCAAAATACTGCGCGCGGCCGCCCACCCGGGCTGGAGCCGGTGAATGGCCTGCCGCAGATCAGCACAGCCTGCGGTGCTGACCGGGGAGACAGTCAGTGAGCAGATCATGCAGACTTGCAACTCTTTGAGCAGCGGATTCATGCTGGTCGCGGGGTAATTTGGAACAGATAGCCGCGCGACCGGTGGGGTGGGATACGCACTTTCCCGCGACCGGAATTGGCGCCGATAATAAACATTCAGGGCCTGGATTGCAAGGGGATTCCCAAGCCGCCCGTAATGCCTCAGTTACATTTGATGACCCAACGCGGACATCTTGTCTGCAGGCAGGGATGCCTGCACCACCCCACACAGCTACTGAGGGATTACAGCCGTCCTAGGCCGCTGCCTCGATTTTATGGGCGAGGGCGAAGTCTTTCGCGCTGATGCCGCCAGCGTCGTGCGTCACCAGATCAATCACGACACGGTTGTAAACGTTCGACCATTCGGGATGATGATTCATGGCCTCGGCCAGCAGCGCCACGCGTGCCATGAAGCCGAAAGCCTCGACGAACGAGGGGAAGTGGAAGGTTTTATGCAGCCTGCCGCCGGCAATCGTCCAGCCGGGCAGCCGGGAGAGCTCCTGGTTGATTTCCTGTTCGCTGAGCTTGTGCTGCGCCGCCATGGCAGAATCCTCCTCTCTTGGTGCATGATGGGGATCGGTTTGCGCTCCAATCTCCGGTGCTGGCCAGAGGATAAGAAAATTCTGCTGCGGCGCAAGGCAAAAATCAGAAGAGTGGTAATGCCTCAGTTGCATGTGGGGACATGGCGCAGACATCTTTTCCAATGTCACCACCTGAATTTCGCATGCCGGCTTGCTGTTGCCCGGGAGAAATGGCGGGTTCACAAAACGCCGTTGGGAGTGACCTGTAGAATTTCTCATGATCTGACGCGGCTTTTTTAGGAGGAGCAGGCAGGTCACTCCTGACGGAATTTTGGGAACTGCGGGAAGCCGCTTTACTAAAAACAGTTCACTTCCACCAGAGTTGACCGCACGTTTGCCTGCAAACTTTTTTATGCACCACTCCTTGGGTGGCTGGCCATCGCGATCAAAGCGGCGTTTCTCGCGGAGGAGATCAATCTGCGTGCAAAATTCAGGTGGTAAATTCTACCGGCCGCTCCTCGGCGTTCGCATTTTGGAGGTGGGGCGCAGCTATGAACCGTTCGCTCCGCTGGAGCTGTTTCTCGGTGCTCTCTCGCGATGAGAAGGAGGGCAACCGGCAGTTCCGCTTGGAACATCTTTCTCACCGCACGGCAGAGATTCAAACCTCGATGTGAAGATCAACCCCAAAAATCTGTCCACGAAAACAGGGCTTCCACGGAAAAAACATTTTGTAGAGTGCATTTTCGTGAGTGCAAACAGGAGGCGCTCTCAACATCAAACACAAATATTCCGCCCACGAAAACAGAACTCCCACGGAAAAAGCCATTTCGTGGGAGGCCGTTTTCTTGGGAGAAAAGCTGTGATGCCTTCGACAAACGGGCGAGTTTCGCAGGCAGCGCTGCGCCACCTTGAGGAGCCGGACGGCGGCCGGTGTCGGGAAGGGCTATTTCAACAGGGTCATCACTTTGGTTTGGCGCTCGAGCGCGGTGGTCACGGTGAAGACGCCGTTGCTCACCTGCTCGCGAATCTCGAGAACATAGAGGTACTTGCCGCTGGGCAGCGCCTGGAAATCGTTGTCCAGGCCATTCCACACATGGCGGTGCAAACCGGGCGGCAGCACGCCGTCCTGCATGGTGCGCACCGCCTGGCCGAGCATGTTGTAGATGGTGAGCACAACATGGCCCTGCTGCTGCAGGAAATAGCTGATCTCGGTCTGCAGGTGACCGGCCTTCAAATTGAAGGGATTGGGAAAATTCTGATGCAGCGTGAACAGCCGGGGCACACTCGCGCTGCTGCCGCCGCGCCCGCCTTGCAGATCGTCCACAAATACGAAATACATGGTCAGGGCCACATCGGTGCGGCCGCCTTCCGCCATGTTGCCGCCCAACTGCACGCGGCCGGGAGGATAATGTGCCTTCCAGATTTGCAACTGATCGGTTGGGCCGTTGATCAGCACGGTTTTGTTGACGCGGGTGAAATGGTTTGCCAGCCAGTCGGGCACCGGTTCCCCGCGAGGGTCATAGGCAATGTAAACGTCAGCGGCGCGATTGAGATTGAATTCGAAGAAGGTCTGCGAGCGGTCGCGCCGGTCGCGATAGGCCGTGCGGAACATCAACAGGCCCTCGAATTTCTTGGGGACGCTGGTAATGGTGTGGGCGCGATCGATATAAAGCCGTTTGCCGGCGCGCAGCGTGTCGATCTGGTATTCCTTGCGCGACCAGGCGCTGATGGTGAGGCCGCCGCCGGGAAACTGCCCCGGCGCGCCGAGGGAATAGCGCAGCACGGCTGGCTGCACCGTGACATTGGCGTTGGGGGAGGCATCCGCAATGCCGCGCACGGTCACGGTGAAAGTGTGATCGTACCAATGCAGCGAAGTGGCGAGCGTGACCTCGGTGCCCTCGGCATTCAAGCTCGCGGAATAGACCCGCACATTTTCCGAAATCGTGTAGTTCTCCGGATTGGTGGCCGTTGCCGCGCTGACTTTTTCATTGAAGAGCACGGTGACCGTGAGCAGATCAGACGATAAAATCGCGGCGAGGGCGGCGGGCGGATCCAGGTCGTTTGCGCGAAAAGTGTAGGCCATGGTGGCGGAACCCGTCATTCTGTTGGGCACGGGTGCGCGATCGGTGATGCCGGAAACCGTCAGCTCATAGGTCTCGCCGTCGCTGTGCGGGCTGGTTTTGAGATGCACCCCGCGGCCGTCCAGGTGCAGCGTCGCGCCGCTGATGGTGATGCCGCGCGTGATGCTGTAATTGGCGGGATTTTCCGCGCTCGCTTTGGTGACCGCTTCGTTGAAGCGCACTTCGACCGTGGTTTCGTCATGGGCGCCAACATAGGTCACCACCGGCGCCTCGCGGTCAACACCCTGCTGTTGCAGGCGGTAGCGCACCGACGTGGGGCTCATGACATTGGCATTGGCCGAGGCATCGGTGATGCCGCTTACTGTCAGGGTGTAATCGTGATCGTAAACATGCGCGGAAGTCGTCAGGATGACTTCGGTGGCTTCCGCGTTCAAGCGCGCGCTCTGCACCTGCACGTTGTCGGAAATGCGGTAATTCCCCACCTGTTCGGCGGAAGCGCGGGTGACGCGTTCATCAAAGGTCACACTCAGGGTTGTCAGATCGAGCAGCGCGGCAGCGCGCACAGCCGGCGCCTGCCGGTCGTTGGCGCGATAGGTGTAAGCCAGGGTCATGGCCTCCGGCATGACATTGGGCGTTGCCGCCAGATCGGCAATGTTGCGCACCGTGATGAGATAACTGGCGCCGTCCTGATGCGCGCTGGTCTTGAGATGCACGCCGCGATTGTCCGCGTGCCGTGCAATGCTGCTGATGGTGATGCCGCCGCTGATGGCATAATTGTCGAGTTTCTCCGCGCTCGCTGCCGCTACCGGCTCATCGAAGCGGACTTCCACGGTGGCGGCGTCCACCGCGCCCACATAGGTGACGACGGGAGGCGCCTGGTCGAGGCCGGTGAAGGTGTAGGTGGCCGACACCGCCGGGTTGATGCTGTTGGGCGGCTGGGCTGCATCGCTCACGTTTTGCACGGTGATCGTATAGGTTTTGCCGTTGCTGTGCTCCGAAGTCTTAAGCAGGACGGTGTGATTGTCAGCCTGCAGGGTGGCGCGCGCAATCACGATCTGCGGATCAATACGGTAGTTGCTCTTATTCTCGGCACTCGCTTTGGTGACCGCCTCATTGAATGCCACCGCCACCGTGGTTTGATCGATCGCATTGACCGTGCTGATTTGCGGCGGCGTGCGATCCACCACTGGCACCGTGGCCGACACTTCCCGGGAGTAGGCGCTCTCGTTGCCCGCCCGGTCATAGGCGGTGACGACGAAGTAATACCTCCGGCCCTCTTCAAGATTGTCGAAAGTGGTGGTCAGCTTCAAACCGACATCGCGGGAATTGGCTGCCGAATAACGCTGGGTGGTGAGGCTGTAATACACGCGATAACCGGCCAGATCCGGTTCGCTGTTCGCGTCCCAGCTCACCGTGAGACTGCCGGCATGCGCCAACGAGCATAATACCTTCGCGCAGAGGAAAAGCGAGAGGAATCGGGCTGCACGGCGCGAGGCTCGGGCCGCCGGCACCCGTTGCGCGCGCGTTGCCGGTGGCCAGTCTCCGGGGTGCAGCCGGGAAAACAATGCTACCCACACGTTGTGCCAGTCCTCCATAACAAAGCCATCATCCTAAAAATTATCCTCCCGGCGACAATAATTCGCCGGTGCGCCCGGGTGCAAAGCATATGCCAGGCAGGGGCAGCGCAAATGCAGCTTTTGATTCGCAAGCATTTAGCGGTAAGCAGCGCCGGTGTGGTGCGCCAGGAGGGAAGTGGAAATTACCTCGCAGTAATTCGAAAGCGTAAGGTTGCAAACGCAAAACGGGTGCGGGAGATTTCCCGCACCCGTTTGACCTGTGCAATCACCGTTGCGGCGTGTGAGGTGCGCCGGCCGCTTCAGGTGTTCTTTTTCCAGGTGGGATGGGTGATGTTATGGTAGTTGATTTTGTAATTCAGCGCGCGCGGTGAGATGCCGAGCAGTTGGGCGGCATCCTTCTGCACCCAGTTGCGCAGTTCCAGGGCGCGCAGAATCGCCTCCTTCTCGATGACTTCAAGGTTGAGCGTGTCGAGCGAGAGCAAATCGCCGTCATTGGTGCGGCGCCGGTCCTTGCCGCCGGCGGCGAAGTAATCCTTGCCCGCCATTGACAAGTCCTTGGGCTTGATCTCTTCATTCTCCTCCGAGACCAGCACGGCCCGTTCGACCAGATTTTTCAGCTCGCGAATGTTGCCCGGCCAGGAATGGTTGGTGAGCAGCTCCATGGTCTCGGCGGAAAAACCCTTGGTCTTCTTGCGAATCTCGCGGGAGAATTTGCGGCGGAAGAACTCGGCGATCAGGGGAATGTCTTCGCGCCGCTTGCGCAGCGGTGGAATGTGCAGCGTCACCACATTGAGACGGTAGTACAAATCGGCGCGAAAGTTGCCCATCTCGATCTCAGTCCACAAATCTTTGTTGGTGGCTGCGATCACGCGCACATCCACCTCGATGGGACGATTGCCGCCCAGGCGGGTGAAGGTCTGATCCTGCAGCACCCGCAGAATCTTCGCCTGGGTCGAGAGGTGCATGTCGCCGATCTCGTCAAGAAAGAGCGTGCCCTCGTGTGATTGCTCAAACTTGCCGATGCGGGTTTGATACGCCCCGGTGAAGGCGCCCTTCTCGTGGCCAAACAGCTCACTCTCCAGCAGATTCTCGGGCAGCGCTGCGCAATTCACTTTGACATACGGCTTGGAAGCGCGATGGCTGATGAATTGAATCAAGCCGGCGATCAGCTCCTTGCCGGTGCCGGTTTCGCCCTGAATCAAAATGGTGGCATTGCTTTTGGCCACTTTCTTGATCAGTGAAAAAATCTCCTTGATTTCGGGACTGCGACTGACCAGGGGGTAATGATAGTCGAAGCCGAAATTCTTGCCCCACGAACTCTCCCCGTCCGGTGGCATGCTTTCCACCAGCTCCAAGTCCTTAACCTCTACTTCTGTCACGATGCTCTCACCCGCTGTTTTGGCGCCGGCTGCCTCCATCCTTGCGAGACAACTGGCTTCCCTTCCGCCGTGCTTTGTCATGCCAAAGCAGGCAAGATCATGACGTTCGACCACCTTGTCGAACGATGCGATCAGTTACACTTATGGGTTGAGTTGGAGGGGAGTGAACTACCGATTGGCCGTGAACGATTGTGCTGATCGGAGCACTCGCATGCGACTCTACGCCGGATCGTCGCCGCCACCCCATTTATCGCGCAGGTGGGCAGCGACTACTCGCTTCTGGCAAGCCGCTTACATTTTGGCAATCTCCATACCACCAGGCGTTACGATTGTGTCGCGCGTCTGCACGTCTGACAAACACGGGAGATGCCCGGCAAAGGCTGAATAGCCAAACTGTTTTTCAAGAGCTTACAGTTTCGAAATCATTCCAAGTCGCAGCCGCGTGACAAATTTTCGTCTGCTGTGGCTAGCGCATATCACGTAATTCAAAGCTCTTACATGAACCGACTTCGAACAACTGTTTTGTAATGAGACACTCGAAATTACGATTTTGTACTCAACTTCAACCAGTATATATTAGCGCCATCGGCAATCACATGCGGAAATGAAATTGCCACCAGCCGCTCCCTCGGCGATTTCAAAAGTGGAAAGACCGCGCCATGTCGATCCCAACCGCCTGCCACGCTCGTAAGAACCCCTTCCGTCGTCAAAGTGAAATTACAGGCGCGGCCGCGCCGCGGCAACATACCCCGTCATTTCCAAATACCCCCGGCCTGTGATTGGCCTGCCTGCCCGTCCGCCTGTTGCCTCCACATATCCTTCCCAATAGATCACACCGGTGGTGGCGCGCGTGTCCAACTCCTGTCCCGCCACCGGAGTGGTAACCGTCAACTCATAGTCCTGAAAACGCAGCCTCCATGCAAGGGGATAGTCACCGTCAGACTTTGCACTGCGCCACCAGCCGCCGGGAGACGCCTGGAATTCCCCGAACGCAATCCGCTCCACGCTGCCCGCCGACCGAATCAAAGCGCCGGCAGAATAACGGGAGAGCGTGCCATCCGCGCGGCGCAGGCGATAAAGCATGAGCGCGGTGGAGTCGGAAAGATGCAGGCTGAACCAGTCCCACCCTGCCACCTCGCTGGCGTCGACGCCGGTGAAGAATTCATGATCCATCCAGCTTACCCCGCTGACCTGCAAGGTGTCGGAGCCCAGGGTCAACCGCCCTTCGGTGTGCAGCATGGGCAGGGAGTAATAAAATGAAGCTTCGCCCGGTTGCGGACCCTTTTGCGACAAGCCGCCATTGCCCTGCAAAACCGGCGGCAGGGTCGGTTCCAGCCTGAAGGCAATGCTGCCGAAACTGCTGGCTGCCCGCACATGCAGGTGGTGGCGGACCTGCCACGCCGACCAGTCCCCCACAAACACCTGCAGCGAATCTTGGCTCGCGCCGGCAAGCTGCAGGGCGGCGCGCGCGACTCTCTGATCGTAGTGAAAGCGCTGGCGTGCGATGTCGGTGAGGGCGAAGTGGCCAACATAGGCATCGCGGAAAGCCCAGGCGGAGGGCCGGTTGGCGGCCACCGGCGTGAGCGCATTGCGAAAAATGGTGAAGTGATAGCCGAAGGCCCGGCCATCGGCACTGTGCAGGTTGCCGGTGAAATACCACCATTCCGTGCGAAACTCCGGATGTTGGCCATGATCACGCGGGAATTGCCAGGCACGCGGCGCGAGCGCCAGCGCGAAAGGGGCGCCGGCCGCCGGGTTTTGCTGCGAAGACGGACGCGTGGACCGGGCGGTCGAATCAAGCGTCACCGTCCACGCCAGTACTCCCAGGATCGTCAAACAAATGTTCTTCGCCACGGCGAAATTGGCTTTCGTGATGCCGCTTTGCGATCGTGTTTGGCGGTGAGATAAAAAACGCCCGCCCCGTTTGGGAGCGAGCGTTGGAAATATAATCGCCGCAGGCAAGGCTGTCAAATTCTATTTGGGCAACTGCCTGCCCGCAGAGACCGCCTACTTGACCATGATCATCCGCCGGGTCTCGGAGAACAGCGTCCCGCCCGAGGCGTCCTGCGCCGTCAGGCGATAAAGATAAATGCCCGTGGCCATGGTTTGACCGGTTTGATCACGGCCGTCCCAACTCAGCTCATGCCAGCCTTGCGCCATCTCGCCGTCCACCAGCGTGCGCACCAGTTGGCCGGTGCTGTTGTAGATGTGCAACTGCACACGGCCCACCTGCGGCAGGGCAAATTTGATGACCGTGCCGGGGTTGAACGGGTTGGGATAATTCTGCGCCAGCTCGTATTGCGTCACCACCGCGGCCGTCTCTTCCGACTCGCTGTCGTGCGGCTTGGGCAAATCGCCGGGGCCGGGCAAGGTGCCGGAGGAGAAATGATGCAGGAAAAACACATCCCGTTTCACCTGGATCGCCTTGGCGCACAGGCCGCCGCGGAATTGCGAGTTGTTGGACAGCACCACGGTCGCGGAGGGGGCATTGATGCTGCCCAGCACATAAGCCTCCTTGCCGATCGTCATGGTGGTGGTTTGCAGCGTGTTGAAGACCACCTTGGTGCTGCCGGCCTCGCCATCCGGCACGATTTGAATGGCAATGTCCTTGCCGAGTTGCAGGCTGCTCACCACGTTGACGATCACCGGACCGTTGCTGACATCGATCTCGATCACCGATTCTTCCCCGACATATTTGAGCTGATTGAGATAATAGTCGCCACTGCTGAGCTTGAGCGTGCTCCAGCCGTTCATGGTGACGACATTGTAGGAGCCGGGCGCCAGCGTGACGGTGCCATTTTGCGGAACAGTGACGCTGGGGCCGCCGGCCGAATAACTCATCGCGGGGATGGGTTGGGCACTGATGGCCGCGCCGGAGAGCACCCCATCCAGCACCGTGGAGGTGGCATGAACCGTGACGGTGCCCGCCGCATGTGCATAGCCGTCAATGGTGTTCTCCTTCCCGATGTTGATGTTACCCACGGCTGTCAGATTCCCTTCAAACACCGTGGGATCACCGCGCATGAAGTCGATCTTGCCGTTGGAATGAATGTCACCTTTGGAAGGAACCTGCTTGCTGCGCTCGATGGAGACATAATCGGCGAGGAAAACATAGTTGTGGTACAGCAGACCGCCGCAATTGGCATCGGTGCCCCAGGGGGCAAAGTTGACCTCCGTGCTCACCGCATCACCGGAACCGGGGCCGCTGCCGCCCGGACCATTGGCCGCCCCCCACCAGTTGCCCACTGCATTAGCCTCAACCCCGGTGGAATTGTACAGACCGTAGGCGGTGTTGCCGTAGATCTTGTTGCAATCGATGATGTTCGCATTGAGCGTGGCACCGGCGTCTTTGTACAGATAGATGCCATACTCCCAGTTGCTGACCGTGTTGCCGGTGGCGGTAAAATTCACCACGTCGCTGCCCAGGGCATCAGCTTCCACGCCGACGCCGCCGGCGCTGCCATCACTGTTCACCACATTTTGGTCGAGCAAATACGTGTAGGTCGCCGCCAGTGTGCTGCCGCGGCCACCCTTGCCCAGGCTGGTGCTGGCACTGCCATCCTCGAAGGGGGAAGGCTGGGTGCGCACCACCGTGCCGGGATCCACCACAATGCCCCAGAACCCCGGCGAGTTGGTGCCCGCGGCGGTGGCGCTGACGCTGTTGCTCTGGTGCGTGCCGGAGCCGTTGATGTGGTAAATGCCGACCTGATTCTCGCTCAGCGTATTGTCATCGGTGTCGACATTCGAACCGTAAAGCAGCATGCCAGTCGCGACATAGCTGAACGGCGGATAGGAGTGGCCGCTGACGGTGTTGCGCGTGAGGGTGGCGGTGGCGCCGGCACTCACCTGAATGCCGTTCTGCGCGATGAAATTGACCGCGCCCGCGCCGGTCACGGTGTTGTCCTCGATGGTGGCGTTGGAACCGACATTGCTCACCACGATACCGCCCTTCTGATAGCCGGCGATCTCGTTGTTGCGAATGGTGGCCGTGCCGCTGGTGGCGAAACTGGCCCGCCCCACCAGAATGCCGATGCCGTTCTGACAGCCGCTGATGGGATTGTCACGAATGTCGAGCACTTTGTTGTGGTGAATGTCGGCATGTGCGTTGCCACGCACGAAAATGCCGGCGCCAATGCTGCCGCAACCAGTCGGCCCCGGTCCGCTGACGGTGAAGCCGGTGATCTCCGCGCTCACTCCGGCGCCATTCACATCAATGACGGTGGAAGCCGGATTGGAAGCCGCGGGAATTGTCGCCGGCGCCTTGACAATGGTCGTCGGGGCGCCCGCACCCAGCAGGTGCAGGGACTTGGTGATCGTGACCTGCTCAACGTAGGTGCCGGACGCCACATGCACATTGCCGCCCACATTCACGGTGTTGACCGCATTCTGAATGGTCTTTTTGGCATCCGTGGTGGGGTTGGTGCCGCCATTGGCGTCATTGCCGAGGACGGCATCGACGTAGCAGTCCGTGGTGCAGGGAGGAGGCAATTCGAAATTGGCGACTTCGACATCGCTGCCCCATTCGAGCTCCACGTTGTCCACGTAACCCAGGAAGGTGGCGCCCCAACCCGAACCGACGCCCACATTGACGCCGGTGATGTAAACACCGGGGTTGAGCACATGCGGCACGTCCGCGTCGGCATCATCATCAATCGGAGTGCCCTCTTCATCGGTATTGGCCATCCATTCCGCCAGGCTGACGTTGTAATCGTCGATGGTGCGGCCCGGCCCGAATGCCCGCATCCAAAAATTGCCGGTAAAAATGTCCGCGGAATACCAGACGTTGGTGGTGAGGGTACCATAGCCGTTGTACACCGGCTCCCAAATCAACAAACCGCTCTCACCGGTGATGGCATTGTAGTAATAGAGTCGCAACACCGCCGCGAGATGGCCGCCGGTTGTGCTGCTGGCATCGCGATAAAACTCATACCGCAAAGCCGTCAGATTGCCCAGCGTACGGCCGGGCACCACGCCCCAAATTTTCTCGAAATCCGCCTTGTCCTGGCCGGGCGTGACGGTGTTGGTGGTGAATTTGAGTGAACCCGTGCCGGAACGCGGCTGATCACCGGTAATCGCCACCGTCGCGTCCGCTCTCACGTTCGCCGGCCCCCAGCCATTGAGATTGACGGGGGTTACGATTTGCGCGTAGGCAGACAAGGTCACCGCGCAGGCTAAACCGACCGACAAAACAAATACCTTCTTCATGGTCATCCTCCAGCATAAAGCCGTTGAAATAGACAGAACCCCGAGGACCCCAGCAGTCAAAACAACTGCCCGACAATCTCTGTCGTTTGCGGCTTCTTTTGTCGCAATCAGTATTCAACTTGGTCGGGAATTCGCCGAGGTTCGACCTGTGACATTAAAACACTGCCCGGTTTAAGAGGAACTGGTATCACCTCCTTCAGTAAATTGTCCGAACCATTGCCCATTGGCCGGGACATGCCCCTGCCGAAAGGAAATGGCCGGCAATGCCTCCCCTTGGCCGCGGAACCGCGGCCCTCACATCACGATTTGCCCAGATGACAAGGTGATTCGTCGAGGTTTATGTGACAGCGGGGGATTGTACGGTTGCCCCCTCAATTCGCGAAAGAAGGACTGTGGCGCAGCGTTTGAGAGTGGGAATGGCTGCCGCAGCGCATGTTTGTTCTTGAATGCGATGGGTTGCGGACCGGGGGAAGCAGCTTTGCCATCCCCTCGTTCTCAAACAGCCCAAAGCCGTCTGTAAACCGTGCTCTTGGTGATATGTTTGATTGGAATCTGGAATGTGTGAATCACAATGGTGGGAGTACCCTGCCAGGAAAGGCTTTTCCTTGGCGCTTCCACTACAGCCCTTGGTGCGACGCTGGTGCCGGTTGCCTCCACCCCGGCGTTTCATAATCGGGAAGCCGGCGGCCAACCTCACCTGTCCCTCATCGCGACACCAGAAACTACGGTCATATGCATCCACGTGCGGAGAAAATTCCCCTTTTAACCAGCGTCAGTCCGGCGGGGCAGGCTTGCGAGCACCTGCTTCGGCAGCGGTTTGCCATTGCAACAAAATTCCCGCGGTCTTGTCGGCGTTGCCAACATGAGAGACCCGGCTCAGACGGGGTTGAAACATTTTCAGCCAGACACTCACAGGGCGGTCAGAGCCGCAAGCAAACCCGTCAACCGCGAAGCCGCAAGGAGCGCGAAGCATTCCTTTGTGCTTTTCATGCTTTGCGATCGATCATGCGTTGCGATTACTCATCATTCGCTGTATGCCTTCTTTCATTGGTTTGACGTTCCAGTTCAAGAAGAACCCAGGATGGCAGGCGCATCATTTCAAGCAGGGCAGTAGTTGGGCTTCGTGTATTTGTAACAGTTTTTGGTACAACCTTCGACGAGCCGGTCAATGCGGTAGCCGGCAGCAATCTGCCGGCCGTCATATGGAGTCAGTGGCGATCCTTCGCAATCCACTCGTAAACCGCGCTCGCGTAGTTTTCAAGCATAACTTTGTTGGCAGGTCGACCTCAACGCGTGAAGCCAGCCATGCCATTCTCTTTGTGCTCTTGGCGCGCTTGGCGGTTCAAAAAATCTTCGCGATTGTGATGGTTTTTCCAGGGCAATATTAAATAAGGCGATTTCCCCGGTTTCCCCCTCAAAAAGTATGGGTCAAATCGACGGAGAAAAGCGTGTGGCGTGAATCATTCGCCTCCCGCCCCCGGCTGATCTCATTGTCAAAATTCATGATGGCGCCGAGCTGCCAGCGGGGGGCCAGCGTCCAGGAAAGGAAAAACAGCAGCGAATGGATGTTGCGGTCGGAATAGGAATTGGAAATGATCAAATTGCTGGAAGTGACGTTTGGATAAGTCCGGATTTCGAAGGCATTGCTGCAGCTCAGGAGAATGCCTGAGGTGGTCAGCAAATCCACGCCGAGGGTGAGACCGTGGCTGTAGTAATCTTCAAAAATCAGAAAGCCTTCGCCCGCCGTGGCCGCGGGGCTGCGCTCGTGCCGGCGCAACAGGAAGAGATAGCCGGCGCTGGCCTGCCAATTCGCCAGCAGCTTGAACTGAAACTGCGGGTTGCAACGCAAGTCAAAAAAGTCGGGAGTGAATTGATTATCCAGTTCTGCGGGGTATCGCCGCAGAGAGAATTCGCCTTCCAGCCGCAGTGCCGCGGTACGGCCGGTGGCCAGCCGCAGATCGGCGCGCAGATACTCTTCGCTATGGGTGTTTTCGAAGGTGCTGTCCGACAAGCCGCGCGGGTAGAGGCGCCGGCGCCAGAGATTTTGCAAAAAAAGCGAGGAGCCGCCGGCGGCGGTGTGGAAGAATGAGCCTTCCAGCCGGTGTTCGAAGTAATTGTATTCATCGAAGGAGAGATGGCTGCGTGTCAGATAGCTGTAGCGCGCGCGGGCACGCGTGCTGATCCCGGCGGAAAAGACCCCCGCGAGTCCGGTTTCGTTTTGTGAATAGTTGCGCGACAGTTCGTCTTCGCGGGCATAGCGCCGCATGCGCCATTCATTTTCCAGCTCGAGTTTGACCCGTCGGCTGAGCGTGGCGTGTAGCAGCACCTTGGCGTTGTTTTGCCAGTAACGCAGGTCAAAATCGCGCAAATAGCGCGTGGTTTCAAAACGGTTTTCCAGGCGCATCTGCAGTGCCGTGCCCAATGCCTGCTGCCCGCGCAGCTCGATTTCGCCGCTGTTGTAGTCGCGGCTGAGTTTGAGCAACGCCGACATCAGCAGGGGCACCTGGCTCCCGTTGGAGCGACTCACGCCCAGCCGCAGCCCGCCATAGGGATTGCCCGTGTTTTGCACAAACAGACTCTCGTCCCGGGCATAGCCGATTTCAAATTCCTGGCGCCAAAAGTCCACGCCTGCCAGTGCCTGCGGCTGCCACCGCCACGCGATCTTGTCCTCTTTTCCCCCGGCCTTCTCCTTTGGTTGCCCTTTTGCCTCTTTGGCTGACTGCGCCCTTGCTTTGTTGCCCTTTGGTTTATCAGACTCCGGGGCAGGAAAGGGAAAGATGAGATCCGCCGCCACCTCCAGCAGCAGCTTGGCGGTTATCCAATCGGCTTGTGCGGCAAAAGATTCGGCATCCCGCAACAGGCTGCTTACCTGCTTCCGCAGGTCGGCCGTTGCCTCGGGATGATTTCGCATCAGCCAGCGCTGCAAGCGCAACCGGGAGATTTCATAGTCGGCGGCCTCACTCCACGCGGCCAGCGCCGAGTCTGCAGCCGAAGTCAGGGTGGAATCTGTCGGGCTTGCTGGGGAATATCCGGTTTGGGCATGTGCCGCGACGCCCGAAAGTATGCCGGCGGCGCAGCAGGCAGGCAGCAGGATCCAATGGCGAAATCTGTCAGCACAAGGAGGCTGTATCACGACACATGCTTTCCGCAGACAAGTTCATCTTCAGCAAACCGGAAGCCAGAAGGTGACGGCCATAAGCACAGAAGACCCCGGACGAGGGCGCGACGATTTCTGATGATCACGCCACCCCTCCTTCTGTCTGGCTGCGCAGCCGTTCGATTTGCTGCACCGCGAGGCGGTCGACCCGCTCGTTGAACGCATGGCCGGCATGGCCGCGCACTTTGCGCCAGGTCACTTCATGTTGGTTTACAAGCTGGTCAAGCTGCTGCCACAAGTCGGCGTTGGGTACCGGATCGCGTTTGTGCGGGCCGCGTTTCCAGCCGTTGTGCCTCCAGTTTGCCAGCCAGCCTTTGGTAAAACTGTCGATGAGATAGCTGCTGTCCGAGTAGATGATCACCCGGCATGGCCGCTTGAGTCGCTTGAGTGCTTCGATGACCGCGGTCAGTTCCATGCGATTGTTGGTGGTGGCGGTGGCGTGGCCGGCAATCTCCTTTTCATGCCCCGCGTATTTCAGGATGGCAGCCCAGCCCCCCGGCCCGGGATTCCCGGAGCAGGCGCCATCGGTGTAGATTTCAACTGTGTCCATGCCGGTGCGCGGCGGAACAGAAGGGTTCATAAGAGCTGAAAAGTGAGATGGGAAACGGGCGGCATCGGGTTGCAAAAAATCACGGGATGAATGGAACCGGCAGGGTTTCCAAACCAGCAGGCCGGCCTGCCGTTCCCGCCCCTGCCGCGGCCGCCGGTTTGCGTCACGTCTTTTCTGCGGCCTCGCGCAAAGTGGCCAGCGCCTCGGTGGCGCTGGCATTGGCTGCAACGCCGTAGTGGGCGGCAAGAATCCGTCCGTCTTCGTCTATCACAAAATGGCTGCGGCGCAAACCCGAGAAGAGAAAGCGGCGCAGCGATTTCTTGTCCAGCACGCCATAGGCTTCGGCGATGCGATAGTCGGGATCGACCAGCAAGGTGAACGGCAGGTTGTATTTGGTTTTGAATTTCACATGGCTGTCCCAGCCATCCGCGCTTACGCCCAGCACCACCGCATTTTGCGCTTCGATCTCGAGGCGGTGATCGCGAAAGCCGCATGCCTGCACTGTTCAGCCGGGGGTGTCGTCCTTGGGATAGAAATAAAGCACCACGCGCTGGCCGCGAAAATCGCTGAGCTTGACGCGGGTTTGGGCGTCGGTCAGCGCTTCGAACTCCGGGGCGGGGTCGCCGGGTTGCAAGTGATTACTCACGTTCTCCTCCAAAATCTGCATGCGAAACGCCGTGGATTTTGCTATCTTGACCGGGCTAATTTAGCACGCAATCGGGAAAACCCCAAGCTGAATTTGCGGACGCCACCAAATGACCACGCCCCTGCTCGATCCCGCGCGACACCGGGAAAGTGTGAGACACTTCCGCGCGCATTTTCATCTCGCCGTTGCACCGCCGAGCCGGGCATACCTGCGCGAGCTGCTTGGCCATTTCGGCAATCTGCCATATGAAAATTTGAGCAAGATCATCAAATTCAACCGCTATGGCGGAGACTTCGAAAAGCGGCTGCGCCTGCCGGAGGAGGTGATGCAAGATCACGCCCGCTGGCGACTGGGCGGCACCTGTTTTTCTCTGACCTTCTTTCTGCACACGATTCTCTGGCACAGTGGTTTTGCCAGTTACATCGTGATGGCGGACATGCGCGCCGGCCCCAATCTGCACTGCGCTTTGATCGTGTTCGTCGACGGCATCAAGTATTTGGTGGACCCGGGCTATGTGCTGCGTGTACCGATGGCGCTCGATCCCGCCAGGCCGCGCCTCTACTACAATGACTTCACCGGCGTGGAGTTGCGTCTGCTGCCCCCCGCAGCCGGTTATGATCTCTTCACTTTTAATCGCCAGGAAGTGAAGTGGCGCTACCGCTTTGACGACCGGCCCACGCCGCTGCCGGAGTTTCTCGCACACTGGCAGGCTTCCTTTCACCGCAACAGCATGCATGGTCTGTGCCTCACACGGGTGCAGGACGACGAGCTGATCTTCATTCACAAGGAGCATCTGCGCATCACTTCCATGACCGGCAAACGCAACGTCAACCTCAAACGCAACTATCACGCCGTGATTCATGAGCTGTTCGGGATCGCGCCGGAATTGGTGGAGCAAGCCCGGGCCGCGCTGCAGGCCAACCTGCAACGCGAGCGGGAGACCGGCATTTTTCTGCCATCACAGCAATGACCCGGGCCAACGGCCAGCCCGAGAGGCTGGCATCAGGGTGGGAAGGAAGGAGCTCGGAAAGCAGGAGCAGGGCGGGAAACGGTCAGGCCCAAAATAAATTTCCCTTCTCACGGCAGTGGCAAACCGGGTTGCCACTGCCACGCGAAGGGAGGGTAGAGAGATGAAAAGGTATAGATCCTTTTCAGCCTATTAGACTCCGAATCGGCGACGAAGTTCACATAAATTTTAAAAAATTTCAGTCGGCGGCTGTTTTGTTTGCCGAAAGCAAGTGCGAAAGCCCGGCGGACAGCTCCTCGCGGGTAATCGGCTTCTTCAAATCGATCTCAAAAAGCTGGTGGCTGCCAGTTCGGTTCGAGGTGAAGAGAATCTTGCTGCCATACCGTTGCAGAGCGGGGAAGGTATCCCTTGCGGGATGCGACGTCAGGCGTTCGGTTTGCCGCGAGTCCAGATGATGCAGATAGAGATCGAAGTTGTTTTGATTCTTCTCGAAATAAACCAGCCACTTGCCGTCTTCCGAGCACTGCGGGCTGCCCTTTGGCCCACCCTCAAAAAGCAGGCGGTGGCCGTTTGTTTCCCGCACACCCTGCTCGTAAATTTCGAAATCACCGTTGACATTGTTGATGTAGTAAATCACCTCGCCGGTGTGATTCACAAAGGGTGCAGACTTGTCGCCGAACCCGTGGGTGAAGCGCTTGATGGAGGAATCGGCGAAGTCATAAATGAACAGATCGCTTTGGCGGCCGCCGTACTCGAGATCGCGCTGGTCATCACGGTCTGAGACGAAAACCAGCCAGCCGCCCTTGGGAGAGTGCACCGGGTTCCAGTTGTCGTGTTGATTGGCGACCAGGCGTTTGACCCGGCTGCCGTCCGCGGCATGCATCTGATAAATGCCGCGCTGCTTCTCACCCGCGTTTTTTTTGTCCCCGGCCCCGCGCGTGCTGGCAAAGACGATCAGCCGGCCATCCGGTGAAAAATCGGGTGACAGGTCATCGCCCGGATCATAAGTAAGACGCACCGCGTTGCCGCCTGTCGCTGGCATGCGGTAGATTTCCCAATTGCCATCGCGATTGGATTGAAAGACAATTTCATTGCCGGCGAGGGAATAGCGGCCCTTGATGTTGTCACCCGGCCCGAAGGTGAGCTGGCGGGTCGAGTAGGGCATGCCCACAATCGCGGCAATCTGCGGCACGTAGGGCGCGGATTCCGGCGCGTTCAAAACATCCAGAAAACCGCTGAGCGCCACCGCTTGCCGGCCCTGGTGATAGAGGGCTGTCGCACGGCCAAACTTGGCCGGCAGCGAAGCCGGATGCTGCAGCAGCACGGAGTCGAATTGCGCCACCGCTTCTTCGAACTGTTTCTGTTGGAGAAGTTCTTCGCCCAGCGCCAGCCGTGCCGCCACATCCGTGGGATGCTTCAGCACACGTTTGCGCAATGACGCAACCTCCTCCGCCTTGCCGACCGGTTGCACCGGCGCGCTCACTTGCCGGGCGCCGCCACCGCAACCAACGACGAACATTAAAGCCAGTAACAGCCATGTGGATTTCATGCAGACCTGCCTCCTGCAGTGGGTTGAGACCAAAACTCCAAACCCCGTTCGGCCAAGCTCACAACACAGCCCTATGATATACCCAACGTCGTTTTTTTTGCGGACTGTTGCACCGCATCAAAGCTGTTGCAACTTTGGGAAATTCGTTTAACTTCTTCACATGTCTGAATTCACTGCAGCGCAACGCCACCTTCGCCGCGCCGATCCGGTGCTGGCGCAGATCATCGACCGTCTTGGTGACTGCACCCTGCAGCCGGAGCGGCGGTACTTTGCCACACTGGTGGAAGCCATTTTATCCCAACAACTTTCGGTCAAGGCGGCTGCCACGATACACGCCCGCCTCAAAAACCTGCTGCGCGGCCGGATCAACGCACAGGGCATTCTGCAGTTGACCGATGCACAAATTCGCGCGGCCGGCATCTCCCGCCAGAAGACGAGCTACTTGCGCGATCTTGCCGCCAAATGGCAGAACGGCCTGCTGCATGGCCGCCGGCTCGCACGCCTGAGCGATGAAGAAGTCATCGCCGCGCTCACCCGGGTGAAAGGCATCGGTCGCTGGACCGCGGAAATGTTTCTCATCTTTTCACTCGGCCGTTTGGACGTGCTGCCGGTCGATGATCTCGGCTTCCGCCAGGCGGTCCAGCAAGCCTATCGCCTGCGCAAACTGCCCGACGCCAGGCGCCTGCAACAGCTCGCCGGGAAATGGCGTCCCTATCGCAGTGTGGCAACCTGGTATCTCTGGCAGAGCCTTGATAACAAACCCCGCTAGGCGTTCACCTTCAATTTGATCAAATTCAATGAGCGCTGTTGGCAAGCTGATTCAACCCCTGCTCAATACCCTCCTGCTTATCCTGTTTGTCGGATTGCTCTCCGAACAGACACAGTTCGGCGGCAATCTCATGCTGTGGGGCTTTATTCTCGTGATGGCGGTGCGCTGGCTGGCGGAGAGCCTGCTGCCTCATGCGGAGGTTTTCAAGAACCGCCACCATCAAAGTGAGCACAGTCGCTGGCTGCTCTGGGCGGTGGGGTTGAGCTTTCTGACCAACCTGGTTTTGCCGATCGCTGACTATCGCTATCGCGGCGAATGGAGCTGGACTAGTCCGTTCGCGCGTGACCCGTGGTGGAGCTGGATCGGGCTGCTCATTCTGGCGGCGGGCGTAGCCGTGCGTATTCAGGCGCTGTGGCAATACGCCCCGCCCAAAACCGAGCCCGCCAAACGCAAACAGAAAAAAGCCAGTGAGCCGGCGCGTGTCGGACTCGAGCCGGCAGAGTCGAAACTGTTTCATCTCTTCGACCTCGGCGCGGCCATTGCCTATCTGGGTATCGCACTGCTGTTCAGCAGCCTGTGGGCCCTGCTGTTTTGGGCTGTGTTGATCCTGCCCACTGCGGTTTATCGCATTCACAAAGTGCGCGTGACAACTTCACCCCCGGCCGACAAAGTGATGGCATGATGCCAACCCTCCCGGAAAACCAAAAGGGAGCGCATTTGCGCTCCCTTTTTTTCTGCTGATCAGGGTGGCCCACCGTCGGTTCCACAACCCACCGTTGCATTCCCGGGCGCAGACAAACAGCTCCAACCCAGCAAAAGCCGGGTTAACCGGGCGCCGGAGCTCCAGGCACAGGTTTTACAGTTTTCCTGTAAATTTCAAAGCCGGTCAAAAATAATGGTGGTCGTGAGGCCGGCGCAATTTTCAGCCGGTCTGCAAAAGAATGCGTGTCAGGCGGAAAGATCATCCGGCGCCAGTGCCAGGCCTTCACGCGCGGGCAGGGAAGAAGAGGACCGCGCCTGCGCGAGAGCGAGCCTGATTTTGCGCAAGCCGTAGACAATGAGCAGCAGCACCCCCGGCAGCAACATCACCAGCACCAGCAGCCAGTCCGGCGTGCCCAACAGCGCGCCGATCCACAACAGCGCGGCAAAGCGAAACCCCCGGCCGAGCACGCCGGCCAGCGCGAAATGATATTTGTTGTATTTCACCGAAATGGCATAGAGCCGCAGCGGCTCCGAGGAGATGGGCAGAAATGCGGCCAGGGCAATGATGGGAAAAGGGTGCTTGCGGAAGCCTGTAAACAACCTGGCGATGAGCTTGACGTTCTTGACATCGAGCATCCTGCCGCGCTGCACGATGAAATCATAGATGAAGTATTCCAGCAGGAAGGCAAAGAACGTTGCGGCAGCCGCAATGGTCACGACCGCGACCCCGCTGGTCGCTTGGCCCGCCAGCAGGATCAACACATTGACCGGCACGGGAAAGAACGCGGTGGCCACACTCACCAGCACAAACAATATCGGCAGGCCATAGAAACGTTCGGTGAACACGCCGGCACGCGCCAGCACAATCAACAGTCCCCACGCGATGATGACCGGAGCAGCCCGCAGGATCTGGGAATTCAATCGCATTTGCATTCGTCCGCCTTGCCGTGAATGTCGGGAAAAGAACGGGCGAAGATACGAAAGCATTCCCTCATTTTCTAACAGGATTTTGTCAGGCGGCTCTGCCCTCGCCAGGTTGTCGGGCCGCAACAACATCCCCCCACCGCACTGAAACCCGGCGCAGAGGCAAATGCCAGACAAGCCCGCGGTTTTGGTGTGGAATACAGCCGCACAGCCGGGGAGGCGTTGCCCGCCGGCACTTTTCTCTTCCAGAGGCCGGCGGGCAATCTGCGCGGCGTTCGAATCAGCCGCGCGCCGGGCAGGGTGAAACACTGCAGCGCGCTGCTTGAACGGAGGCGTTTCGCAACACCTCTCTCGAACACGAAGCAATGAAATTAGCGCAGGAGGATGAGCTTTCTGCTCTGCGAAAAATCCTGCGCCCGCAGGCGATAGACATGGATCCCGCTCGGCACCTCATGCCCGTGCAGATCTTTCCCGTTCCACACTACTTCATATCTCCCTGGTGTGACTTCGCGGTCGAACAGCACCGCCACCAGCCGGCCGAGCAGATCGTAAATCTCCAGCTCGACGCGCTGCCTTGCCGCCTGCGACGGCACTTAAAACACGATGCGCGCTTCGGGATTGAAGGGATTGGGATAATTCTGCCGCAACAACTCGCATGAGCCGTCACCTAATGAACCCTCTCGGATTGAGTCGTCGCTTTGGGAAGGTGACCATGTAGAATGGGAGGAGGGACATCGCGGGCTTGACTGAGAAAAAGCGGGGCCGGTCGCACCACGCGTTGCAATCACCAGCATACTGATTCCAACGCGCCGGTCGGAATGGCACCTCCATGGGGTGGTGTTCCCGCCATTCCGGATGTGTTGCGCCCGCATGGGCAACCCTCCCTTTCGCGAGTCAGGGGCAGCATCACGATCCAGCCCTGCGCTTTTCACTGGTCTTTGGCCAGTGCGGGTCAATGAAGGTTACGCCATTTGTCATGTCAATTACCATGCCGGCCGGCTTGCTCCGTCGCAACTTTTTGTTAATCTGTCTCTTGTCTGCAGGTGATGTCGGCGCAGGCAAAATTTTTTGTGCACAGCTTGCACAAAACTCTCCAGAAAAGCGCACGGCCTGCACGATGAAAAAGTGGCTCGATACTCAATGCACGGATGAGCCGATGACTTTTGTTGAAAAAATCCCGAGCCCCGCACTTTGCAATCCCTCTCTCCAGCGCAAAAGAAACCTCCCACGAAATACGCGAAAATCACAGCGCAACATCACGTGGCAGGAGATTTGACTTTTGTTAGAAGATAGATGGGTGCCAGGGGAGGTGCTCTCATATAACTCGTGCTATGTCAGACGGTACCTGCGCGAGCCGATTGGAACAAGTATGGGAGAGGCCGCAGGGAGCAGCAACACGGAACAGGCAGCGGTGCCAGCCCTGCGTGAATAGCGGAGCGGGTGGGCATACCGGGAAAAGCTCGAGGATCGACGGTTGGCAAGATTCTGCTTGACAAAGGCGAAGGAGATTGCTATTCTATTAAACCGCTTTAATAAATTTTTTTGAACGTTTTTGACATCATGGTTTAACTGCATGTAAATCAGAGACAATTTTTGATTGCTGAGCAAAAAATCATAAAAACGATTTAAGCATGGGACTCGGTGCCACCATCAAGGATGTTGCCCGCAAGGCCAAAGTCTCGGAAGCCACGGTTTCCCTGGTGTTGAACAACAAGGCCAACGTCCGCGAGGAAACCCGCCAGCGCGTGCTCAAGGCCATACGGCAACTCAACTATCACCCCCGCCACATGGCGCGCGGCCTGGCCTCCCGCAAGAGCGGCAACTTCGGTTTCATCCTCACCGACGATCACTTCTCCCGTGCCGAACCCTTCTACACCAAAATCTTTCTCGGCACCGAATTCGAAGCGCGCAAATACAACTACTACATCCTGCTCACCACCGTGCCGCGCACGTTTCATCCCGACACCGATCTGCCGCGCTTTCTGCGCGAGCGCAACGTCGATGGCGTGCTGCTCGCCGGCCATATCCCCCATGCCCTGTGCGAATACCTGCGCGATCTCAAAATGCCGCATGTGTTCATCGATTTCTCGCCGCGCCACAAACAGGGCAATGTGGTCATGATGGACAATCTCCTGGGCGCCACCCTGGCGGTGCGCCACTTGATTGCTTTGGGCCACCGCCGCATCGCATTCATCGGCGGAGACATCAGCCATCCCAGTATCGCCGCCCGCCTGGAAGGCTATAAACAAGCCCTCAGCGCAGCCGGGCTTGCCGTTACAGAAGAGCTGATTGAAAGCGTGGAAAGCCATACCGCCGCGGCGGACGGCTATCACGCCACCGCCGCGCTGGCGCAGCGCAAGACGCCCTTCACCGCCATCTTTGCCGCCAATGATGCCATGGCTATCGGCGCCATGCAATTCCTGCGCGAGCAGGGGCGCATCATCCCGGCGGAGGTCTCGGTTGTCGGGTTTGATGACATCGAAGCTGGCATGCACACGCAGCCCCAACTCACCACCATTCGCGTGGACAAGGAAGAGCTCGGTGCCGTGGCGCTGCGCCGGCTGGTGGAAATGATCGAGACGAAAAAAGAATTACCAGGCAAAGTTTTCACCCCCGTCGAATTGGTCGTGCGGCAATCCACTGCTCCGCCACCGCCGGCGGCTGCAGGCGGATCATCCAATTGAAACAATCTGATCAGAAGCACCACGGCGGGGCGGTGCTCGCTGCAGAGGTCGGCCTTCCCCCGCTGAATGCTGTGACCTCCGGGTTGTCCCGTCGCAGTTTCACGCAAGCAGATGACGGCACGACGCGCATGAAAAGAAGCGCGGCCGCGCACCCGGCGTTGTGCCGCAAAATTGCCACTCCGGCGCCGGCATTTTCGTGGCTCCGCCGGGTATGCTGCCAGATGCCGGCCTCGGCAGTGACCAAGCACCACAAAGAATTGCGGTCGATCAAAAAACAATGCCGGCCAGGGCATCGGCAGTGCAAAAGCTGGGGGAAATGCCCGTGGCGCGGCCGTCAATTGCTCGCTTGCTGTTCCGGCGCGTGCAGTGCGCGTGGAATTTGGATGCGGTACATGAGGAGGTTTTTGGGTTCGCCGTGACGCTTGCAGTCACCACGGCGGCAAGCACAGGCTGAAAAGTGCTCACATCACTTCAGCATCCCACAGTCCAACCCCAAGCCAAGGGAGGTGTTCCATGCAATCTCGCTTGACCGTCTTGCTGGCGCTGCCCCTCATCTTCTGTTTGATGGGGACAGGCAGCGTGCACAGCCAGATCAACACGATTGTCAACGGCGGTTTTGAGAACGCCGAAGCGCCGGCCTACTGGCACAAAGCCAATGCCGGCGGGGCAACGCTGGAATGGGCGAGTGACGTCTATCGCTCTCCGCAGCGTTCATTGAAGATCAGCAAGAGCAGCGGTTCCGATGCGCCGATGTGGGAATCCGACAACCTCGCCAGGTTGAATTGGAATCCGGTGGGTGGCATTCCCGCCAACATCGAAATGGAAGTCGGCGGCTGGGTGAAAACCTCGGGGGTGAATGTCAATCCCGCCAGCGACGACGCCCGGATCACGCTGTCCTTTTGGTTTTTCGATGCCAGCGATGCCCTGATCTTCGGCCAGCCCGTCGTGATCGCCGTGCCGCAAGGCCAGGCCACCAGCGATTGGAGCGAAATCAAGAACAGCACCGCGGTGGTACTGCCGGTGGATGCCGCCCGCCTGGTGGTGCAGTTCAAATTTGGCGCCAGTGCCACCGGCACGGTCTGGCTCGACGACATTTTTCTGCGGAACGCACCCGGCGCGCAGGGCTGGCTGGGCGATCTCTACAACGGCAACTTTGGCGTTCCCGCCAACTGGTTCTTCTGGAAAGGCCAGATGAGTGAGGGGGTGGCTGGCAAGGGCGTGGTCACCATCACCAGCGAAGCGTCACACTCCGGCACTTACTCCCTGCTGGTGGAGGATGATGGCAGCAATCCGGATGAGGTCGTGGCGATTTCCGATCGCAATCCCATCGAGCCGGGCCGCGCCTACGGCATCTCCGCCTGGGTCAAGCTCGCCGGGGTCAATACCAATGAGCCCTTTGACGTCGAGAAGGCGGTGTTCTTCACATTGACCTATCACACCGACGCCGCCGGCTGGGCGGAAATCTCCGGACAGGATTTCTTCGTTGTCGATCAATCCGCCCGCGAGCGCGACTGGACGCTTTACTCCTTCACCTTCACACCGCCGGCCAACGCCACGCGTCTCTCGGTGCGCGCCCGTCTGCAACATCAGGCCACCGGCAAAACCTACTGGGATGATTTTCGCATGTACCCGGTGGAAGTGGCCAGAAAGAATTTGACCCTGGATGAATCGAGCCGACCAGCCTACTGGGAGGGCTTCCACAACGGCGGCCAGGCGGTGTGGACTGGCAAAGTCTATCGTTCCGCCGAACGCAGCCTGATGCTCAGCAAGAACGCCGGCAGCAGCGCCGATCCAATCTGGCTGGCGCGGCAGATGGCAAAATTGAACTGGAATCCCTCCGGCGGTGTGCCAGCCAACATCGAGATGGAAATCGGCGGCTGGGTGAAAACGGAGAATGTCAACACCAACCCCGCCAACGACGCGGCGAAGATTCAACTCCGCTTCAAGTTTTTCGATGCTTCGCACAATTTGATTTTCGGCCAGCCGGTGGTGCTGGACGTGCCGCAGACGCAAGCCTCCACCGAGTGGACCGAAATCAAGAACGGCTCCGCCGTGGTGCTGCCGGTCGCTGCCGATTCGATGGTGATCGAATTTCAGATGGGGCCGAATGCCAGCGGCACCGTCTATCTCGATGACGTCTTCATGCGCAATGCGCCGGGCGCGCAGGGCTGGCTGGGCGATCTTTACAATGGCAATTTTGGTGTGCCCGAAGGCTGGTTCTTCTGGAAGGGACAGATGAGCGAGGGCGTGGCTGGCAAGGGCATCGTCACCATCACCGCGCAATACTCCTACAGCGGGCGCTATTCGTTGCGCGTCAGCGATGATGCCGGCAATCCCGACGAAGTCGTGGCCATTTCCGACCGCAACCCGGTGCAGCCCAACACCGAGTATCTGGTCACCGCACGCGTCAAGCGCGTCGGCACGGTTCTCAATCCGCCGCCACGTGACGTGGAGAAGGCGATTTTCTTCACCGTCACCTATCACGGCAACAGCCCCACCGGCTGGGATGAAAAACGCGGCGAGGATTTCTTCGTCATTGATCAAACCACCGTCGATCGGGACTGGACACAGTACTCCTTCCGGTTGAAAACCCGCGCGGATGAACATCGCCTCTCGATCCGCGCCCGCTTGCAGCATCAAGCCACGGGTGACACCTATTGGGATGAATTTCACGTTGTGCCCATCGCCACGCCGAATGCCAATTTGAGCTTCGACGAGGCGGAGGTGCCGGCTTACTGGATGAAGCTGAACACCGATGCCGCCACCGTTGAATGGGCCACCGATCAGGTCCGTTCGCCGCAGCGGTCGTTGAAGATCAGCAAGGTCGGGGGCGGGGGCGAGCCGGCCTGGCAGACGCGCGCCAACATGGCCAAGCTCAACTGGAACCCGGTGACCGGCACGCCGGCCAACGTCGAAATGGAAATCGGCGGCTGGGTGAAAACCGAGAATGTCAACGTCAACCCCGGCGGTGCCAGCGGCGAGATTCAATTGCTTTATTCCTTCTATGACAAGAATGGCGCACTGATCTTTGGTCAGCCCGTCGTGCTCAACGTGCCGCAGGCACAGCCCAGCACGGATTGGACGGAAATCAAGAACCCCTCGCCGGTGGTCCTGCCGGTTGACGCCGATTCCCTGGTGGTCACGTTCAAATTTGGCGCCGATGCCACCGGCACGGTTTGGCTCGACGATCTTTTCCTGCGTAATGCGCCCGGTGCACAGGGCTGGCTGGGTGATTTGTTCAACGCCAATTTCGGCACGCCGGAAGGCTGGTTTTTTTGGAAGGGGCAGATGAGTGAAGGTGTGGCCGGCAAAGGGGTGGTGAGCCTCAGCCGGGACTATGCACACTCCGGCGATTATTCCCTCCTGGTTTCCGATGATGCCGGCAACCCCGACGAAGTGGTGCTGATTGGCAATCGCAACAGCGTGCAGGGCAATCGCGTTTATCAAGTCTCGGCCTGGGTGAAGACCGTGGGCGTCAACACCAACGTACCGTTTGATGTCGAGCAGGCGATTTTTTTCACCGTGACCTATCACAAGGCCGGAGCCGGTTGGGCGGAAGTGCGCGGTGAGGATTACTTTGTCATCGATCAAACGGTCACGGACAAGGACTGGTCGCTGTACAGCTTCACGCTGACCACGCCGGCGGAGGCCAATCGCATGTCGATTCGCGGCCGCATGCAACACCGGGCCACTGGCCGGGTTTACTTCGACGATTTCGCGGTGGTGGAGGGTCAGGTGACGCGCGTGCAGGGCGGCCGGGAACTGCCTGCGGCCTACGCGCTGGCGCAGAATTATCCCAACCCGTTCAACCCCGAGACGCGCATCAGCTATGCCCTGCCGCGGGATGTCCATGTCACCCTTGCCATTTTCAATGCGCTCGGCCAGAAAGTGCGCACGCTGGTGCAGGCCAACCAGCCGGCCGGCCGGCATGAGATCGTGTGGGATGGCCGCAACGATGACGGCCAGTCGGTGGCCAGCGGCATCTATTTTTACCAACTGCGCACCGCGGATGCCAAACTCACGCGGCGCATGCTGCTGATGCGGTAGTGCGGCGTACCGGAAGGGATGGTGGAATCGGGGTGCTTGGCGGGCGGTTGGCGGGTATGCCGCCGCCGCCCGTCAATCCTGTCGGGAGACGGTTGCAGAATTTGGGCATCACCGGACGCCATTTTTACAAGCTTGCGAGGCGATCATGCCATCTTTCAACCGCCTGATTGTCTTCTGCGTGTTGCTGGCAGCCCTGGCGGGCTTTGCCGGCACCACCGGAAAGATTGCCGGCAAAGTGACGGACCGGAAAAGTGGTGAGCCGCTGCCGGGTGTCACCATCGTGGTGGCGGGTACGCGCCTGGGCACTGTCACCGACCACGAGGGAAAATTCATCATCCTGCAGGTGCCGCCGGGCATCCATACCGTCCGCGCCTCGCTGATTGGCTATCAGGAAATGGTCTATGAAAGCGTCCGGGTTTCGATCGATCTCACCACGCCGCTTGACTTTCAGCTCGGCGAGACCGTGCTCGAGCTGGGGCAGACGGTCACGGTGGTGGCGCAACGGCCGCTGATTCAAAAAGACCTGACGTCCACCTCGAACACAGTGGGGGCGGAGACCATCGCGCAGTTGCCGGTGGACAATCTTTCCGAAGTGGTGAATTTGCAGGCAGGGGTGGTGGAGGGCCATTTTCGCGGCGGCCGCAGTGGCGAGGTGGCTTATCTCATCAACGGCATTGCGGTCAATGATGTCTACTCCGGTTCGTTTGCCCTGCAGGTGGAAAACAACGCCATTCAGGAATTGGAAGTCATCAGCGGCACTTTCAATGCCGAGTATGGCCAGGCCATGAGCGGGGTCGTCAATGTGGTGACCAAGGAGGGCGGGGAGCAGTTTCACGGCAGTCTCTCCAGTTTCCTCGGCGACTATGTCAGCACGCATGACGACATCTTTTGGAATATCGGCGCGTTCAATCCGATCTACAATTTTGAAGCGAGCTTTTCCGGGCCGCTGCCGCGATTGGGCAACAAACTCACGTTCTTTGCCGCGGCGCGCGCGTATCACAACGAGGGCGCGCTTTACGGCCGCCGTGTCTTTTGGCCCTCGGACTCCTCGAATTTTCCCGGCAATGCCGTGCGCGATTGGTACATCGAAGCACGCGGCCGCGGCTATCGTTTTCTCTCCGACGCCGACTTTCAGCGCCTGGCCGACAGCTTGAAAGCGAGCGCGGATTTTGTGGCGATGAACCCCAACCGGCGCCTCACCGGGCAATTGAAACTGGTCTATCAGCCGGCCGCCAGTGTGAAAATCGACTATGAAGGCCTGCTGCAACAGCGCGACTTTCGTGAATATGACCACAGCTTTCGCTTCAACCCGGACGGCAATTCCCGGCGCAAACAACGGGCATGGAGCAGCGCCCTGGCCGTGACCAGGGTCTTCAATAGCCGCACTTTTTTGCAAATCAAAGGCGCGGCGTTCAACACCGATTACCGGCAGTTCGTCCACGAGAACCCCCTCGATCCCGCCCATGTCAATCCCGAGTTGTTGAACGCCGCCAGCGGCAATGCCTTTCGCACCGGCGGCGAACAAATGTGGCATTTCTATCGCAACACCCGCACCCACATCGGCAAACTGGATTTCACCTGGCAGGCAACCTCCCGCCATCTCCTCAAGATGGGGCTGGAAACCCGGCGGCACCGCCTGTGGTTGCGCGCGTTTGAAATCCGTCTGAATCGCGACACCGGTTTCAAGCCGCACGTGCCGCAGCAGACGAACAACGTCAGCAACAACGACATGTATCTGCGCCGGCCATATGAAATCTCGGCCTATGTGCAGGACAAGATGGAATTCGACGATCTCATCGTCAATGCCGGTTTGCGTTTCGACTATTTCAATGCCAACGGCAGGGTGCCGGACGATTTCGGCGCCCCCAACCTCGCGGGTCTGTTGCAAACCGGCGGCACCGGCCAGCTCAGCCCGCGCTTGGGTTTGGCCTATCCCATCACCGATCGCGGCGTGATTCACATTTCCTACGGCCATTTTTTCCAGATCCCCAATTTCGCGTATCTCTACTCCACGCCCGAGTTTGAAATCTATCCGACGCAATACTATGGCAGCACGCCGCCGCCGGAGCGCACGCCCAACGTGATCGGCAATGCCGCGCTCAAACCCCAGCACACGGCAATTTACGAAATCGGCCTGCAACAGCAGCTCGGCGAAGCCTTTGCGCTCGATCTTACCGCCTACGCCAAGGACATTCGCAATCTGCTCGGCACCGAGATTCTGTACACCGTGACCGGCATCCGCTATGCACGCTACATCAATCGTGATTACGGCAGCGTGCGCGGCTTCACCGTGTCATTCGAAAAGCGCCGTTTCAACGGCCTGGCTGCCACCGTCGACTACACCTTTCAGATCGCCAGAGGCAATGCCAGTGATCCGAATTCCGCCTATCTCGACGTGCAGGCCAATCGTGAGCCCAACAAGGAGCTGGTGCCGTTGGAATGGGATCGCACCCACAGCCTGAACGTCACGCTCACCGCCGGCGATCCCGCGCGCCATTCGCTGGGTGTCATCGGCAAATTTGGCAGCGGCCTGCCCTACACGCCAACGGCGCAGAACGTGCGCACCGGCGTGGAAAACAGTGAGCGCCGGCCGAACTTCATCAATTTTGATCTCTATGTCTCTAAAAACGTGCGCCGGGCGGGCCTGCAGAGCACTGTTTTCGTGCGCGTCTACAATCTGTTCGACCGCAAGAACGAACTGCAAGTTTTCTCCGACACCGGCCGCGCCAACTATTCGCTGTCAGCGCTGACCGGCGGCACGATCCTCGGGCTGAATACTGCGCAGGAATATTTCACCCGCCCGGATTTCTATTCGGAACCGCGGCAGGTGATAGCGGGAGTGACGGTCGAGTTTTAAAAATTCGCATGGCGCGGAACAAAACATTGACAGAAAAATGAAGGCCGAAAACATGGGATTGGTATCACTGAGGGAACCTTCATCTTGTTGAGCAACGAGAAGCCGTAAAAAATTTTCTGTCTTGTTTCTTTCTGTCACAAAAAATCAAATCGTGAAAATTTATGAGATTGCTCAACAGAATCTTCAGGGCATTTTGTTGTATGGTCATGCTGGCGTCTGCCGCCTTTGCCCAGCGCCAGCCTGATCCCAACGTCGGGCAGTTGAAAAACACCCGCAAGGGCATCATGGACGGCAATCTTGTCCGCACGATTTTTTGGAATCACGGCGAGGTGGCGGACTGGCCGAATCAACCCTCCGGCGAATGGCCGAAAGGTTCGGGCCATTCCTACGTCGATGGCGTGGCGCTGGTGGTAGCGGCGCCCATTGTCGATGCGCAGGGCCGGCGGCGCCATTCGGTGGTCACGCGTTATCGCGAAGATATGGACGTTTCGCCGGAACAAATTCCCTGGGGCTTTGCACCGTTGCCGGGTTATTTCAATGACAATCCCAAAACCAATCCCTCCAATGCACCGGCGATCAGCAACGATCCGCGCACCTGGCCGGTTCGCTGGCCGGACAAGCCGCTGGACTGGGCCGGGCTGTGGAATGGTTTCTTTGGCAAAGGCGTGACCAACGCGGATCTGGAATCCTACATGGTTTTCGATGACGATCCCGACGAGGAATTTCTTTTCTACCCCGACCCGGCCGATTCCAGCCGGCGCGGCCTGGGTCTGGAGGTGGCGTCGCGCATGTTTCAATGGAACCAGGTGCTGGCGCAGGATGTCATCTTCGCGATTTACTTCATCACCAACGAAGGCATGACGGATTACGACAGCACCTATTTCGCGTTTCACATCGACTGGGGGATTGGCGGCACCGATGATTCCGCCGATGACGGCGGCAACTACGACGAGGATCTCGATATCGCGTGGGCGTTTGACGGCAACGGCTTCGGCAGCCCCGGCAACTGGTCGCCGGTCGGCGTCGGCGGCTTCGCCTTTCTGGAAAGCCCGGGAATTTTCCGGGACGCGCGCGACAATGATCATGATGGTTTGATCAACGAGCGCCGTGACAGCGGGCCCGGCGTTTTTTTGACGCAATATCCCTACGGAGTCGACGACGTCGCGGCGTTCAAAAAATTTTATCCGGAGCACGAGCTGCGGCCGCACTGGTCCGGCGACGAAAATATCGATTGGGACCCCTTCGAAGATATGAATCAAAACGGGGTGTGGGATCAGGGCGAACCGCTGCGCGACGATGTTGGCAGTGATGGCCTCGGGCCCTTCGACGCCAACTATCCCGGCCCGGACCACGGCGAGGCGGACGGCATCCCAACCGCCGGCGAGCCGGACTTCGATTTCACCGACAAGGACGAGAGCGATCAAATTGGCCTCACCGGCTTCAACGTTTTCGTGCTGCACGAGTACAAGATGGAAAACGACGAAGCGTATTGGAACGGCCTGCGGGCGGCATTGCCGCCGCGCGACAAACTGGTGCAGAACACCAATCTCGGCATGTTCTTCGCCTCCGGCCCGTTTGAATTGAAAGCCGGCGACACGCAATTCTATTCCATGGCGCTGATGTTTGCCGAGGACATCAACGACCTGGCGCGCACCAAAAAAACCGTCCAGCAAATTTACAACGCCGACTATCGTTTTGCCAAACCGCCGGACAAACCACAACTCACCGCCATTGCCGGCGATCGCAAAGTCGTGCTTTACTGGGACGACAAAGCCGAGCGCTCCCATGACCCCTTCCTGCAAGATTTCGATTTCGAGGGCTACAACATTTATCGGGCCACTGATCCGGAATTTCTCGAGGTGCAGACCATCACCGACAGCTACGGCAAAAAACGCTTCCGCGAGCCGATTGCCAAGTTCGATTTGAAAAACGGCATCCGCGGCCTGCATCCCATCGACGTCGAAGGCATCAAATTCAATCTCGGCGATGACACCGGCTTGCAGCATTTTTACATTGACCGTAATGTCAAGAACGGCCAAACTTACTATTACGCGGTGGTGCCGTATGATCGCGGTTTGGTGGACACCACCGCCACCGGCGAAATTTCCGGCATCACGCCCTCGGAAGCCGCCAGCGTCATTAAAGTCAGTGTTGCCGGAGTGGTGCAAAGCACGGACATCAACACCGCGATCGTCACACCGCAGGCCCCCGCCGCCGGTTATGTCGATCCGCAAATCGACGGCGAGATTATTCACAACGGGCCGGGTACCGGCACCATCGAAGTGCAAATGCTGGATCCCGGCCGCATCAAAAACGGCAACCGTTATCGTTTCGTGTTCAGCGATACTTCGGCATTCGCCATTGATAAAGCGCCGAGATATTCGCTGGTCAACGTGACGACCGGCGATACACTCGTCAAGCAGGCCCCCATTCTCGACGGCCGCGCCACCACGCCGGTGGCTGAGGGGTTTGTCAGTTTTCTGTTCAATGACACACAGGTGCAACTCTTGGAGGCGGAAACGGGCTGGCTGGTCGGCTCGAGCAACTACGGCGTGCGCGTTGGCTCCAATCGCAGCTTGATCGGCCGCTTCGTCACTTATCCGGCGGATTTCGAGCTGCGCTTCTTCGACAGCATCGTCGATACGTCCGAATCGTTGCTCTTTGGCCAGCGCCGCATTCCCACCAATTTCAAAATTTGGAATCTCACCGAAGACCGGCAAATGGATTTTATTTTTGGCGACCGGGACAATGACGGCCAGTTCACGCCGGGAGATTCCGTGACCATTGTCACCGGCTCGGCGCTGGGCCAACGCCCGCAAGGCTCCCGTTTTCGGGCGGCATGGACGATTTTCTTCGATAATCCCGGTGCATCTCCAAAACCGCCCCAAGCCGGTGACGTTTATCGCCTCGTCGTCAGCAAGCCGTTCCGCACCGGGGAATCCTTCGAGTTCAAGATTCGCGGTGCGCGCGTTGATCCGCAACGCGCAAAGAATGCGCTGGCCGACATAGCCGTCGTGCCGAATCCCTATGTGGGCGCGGCTTCGTGGGAGCCGCGCAATCCATTTCAATTCGGCCGCGGCGAACGCCGGATTTATTTCATCAATCTGCCGGCCAGATGCACGATCCGGATCTACACCATGCGTGGCTATCTGGTGGATACCATCGAGCACGAGGCACCGGCCGAAAATGGCGCCGAGGCATGGGATTTGATTTCAAAGGATGGGATGAACATTGCGTACGGGGTCTACATTTATCACGTCGACGCGCCGGGGATTGGAACGCAGATTGGAAAGTTTGCGGTGATCAAATAAGCTCTGAGGTCGAAAGTCCGAGTTCCGTTGGCCAGATGGAATAATGAATACTCGCCCTCGCTTTGGAAATCGTTCAAAACGGGTAAGAGCAACTTAAACGGACATTCCCAAAATCATCATTGACCAAAACGAGCAAAGCAATGAAGCAATTCATTGTTTCATCATCCGTATTGGCATTGCTGATGAGTTTCTCTTCAGCCTTCGCCCAAGGCGAAACCGATGTCTCCAAAGTCGGCATCACCGCGGCGCCATTTCTGACCATCGGCGTGGGGGCGCGCGCTGTTGGCATGGGTGGCGCCTTTGTTGCCACCGCGAGTGATGCCAGTGCGTTGTACTGGAATCCCGCCGGATTGGCACGGCTCGAGCACACGGAACTGCTGCTCGTGCATACGCGCTGGCTTGCCGATACCGATTTCGATTTCGCCGGCGTGGTGTTGCCGCTCGGCGAATTCGGCACGCTCGGCGGCAGCCTTACGGCGCTGACCATGGGGGACATGGCGGTGCGCACCATCGAGCGGCCGGAAGGGACGGGCGAGCGGTTTTCCGCCGCCGATCTGGCACTTGCTCTCAGCTACAGCCGGCGCCTCACCGACCGCTTCACCATCGGCTTCACTGCAAAATACATCAATCAGCGCATCTGGCACGAGAGCGCCTCCGGGTTCGCGCTGGATTTGGGCACGCTTTTCGTCACCGGCTTTCGCGGCTTGCGCCTGGGCGCCACCCTGTCCAATTTTGGCAGCGACATGCGCATGAACGGCAAGGATTTGCTGGTCTTTCATGATCTGGATCCCGCCATCAGCGGCAACAATGAGCGCATTCCCTCCCACATTGAAACACAAAGCTGGGCGTTGCCATTGACTTTTCAATTCGGCGTGGCGATGGAACTCCTGAGGAACGAGCAACATCGTCTGACCCTAGCCGGCGATGCGCTGCACCCGAGCGACAACACCGAGAGCGTCAACCTTGGCGGCGAATATGCCTGGCAGGAAAAGTTCTTTCTGCGCGGCGGCTACCGCGACCTCTTCCTGCGCGACGGCGAACAAACCTTCACAATCGGCGGCGGCGCGGCGGTGCGCTTTCTCGGCAATGTGCGCTGGAAATTCGATTACGCCTACGCCGACTTCGGTCGATTGGAGAACGAACAACGCTTTTCCGTGGCCGTGGAGTTTTGAATGAAAAAAGGGTGCCCCCCTGCACGCTGCCACAGACCGTTTGTGCGAAACAGGACCATCGCGATGAACATGACAATCTCCGGCCCAGGGAGGCGCAGCCGCCTGATTTTTGCCATTTGCTGCAAGTCCCTCCTGCTTGTTGCCGGCACCGCCACGGGTGGCTGGGCGGCATCTGGTGACGTCAGCAAAGACGGCCGCTCGCAACATGCCGCGCTGCTGCCCGCCGGCAGCGACACCGTCGTCGTGGCGCGCATCGGCAATCTTCCGCTCACCGCCGAAGAATTTCTGTTGAGCTTTGCCTTCGGCCCGGCGTTCGTCAAGCGGCATGACAATCCCCGCGAGCACCATCTCGAGTTGATGGTCAATGAAAAACTGGTGGCGCTCGCCGGCTATGCCCGCGGCCTGGCAGATGATCCGGAAGTCGTGAGCAGGCTGCATGAAATCGAAGGTGATCTGGCCACCGAAGAGCTGTATCGCGATGACATTCTGAGTCAAATTGTCGTTGAACAGGAGGAGCTGGCAGCGGCCATCAAAAAAGAACGCTTGCATCTTGAACTGCAGTGGCTGTTCGCACCGAATCGTACGGCGCTCGCCGACCAGCTCGACCAGCTCTCGCAGGGCGTGCCGTTTGACACGCTTTTTCACCGCCAGCTCAACGACTCGGTGCTCATTGCAAACCGTTCTCTCGCAACCACCCGCTTTCGCCTGGAGGCTTCGAATCCCGAAATGGCAAGTGTCGTGGACACGCTCCCGCCTGGCAGGCCGTCAGCGCCAATCGCAGCTCCGGATGGATTCTATCTCGTGCGGCTCACCAGCGTCTGGACGAATCCGATCCTGACGCAAACGGAGCAGGCCGGGCTGCAACAAGCTGTGCAGCGTGTGCTGCGCCGGCGCCGGGCGGAGGCACTGTCGGAGCGCTACATCAACGACCTGATGCGACAGCAAAATCCCGTCATTGACCGGCAAACGTTCAACCTCCTGCGCGCCCTTCTCGGCAAAACCGTGCTGCCACCGGAAAAATACCACGCCTGGAATCTGAGAGGGAAATTGCTGTCGGAAGCCGGGGCTCTTGATTCACTCGTGATCGACCGTTATCATGGTCAAAGCCTGGTGCGGCTGCGGGACGATGATTTGCTGCTGGGCGAGTTTTGGACCTGGTATCAAAACCGCCGCCCGTACCTGCGCTGCGAGACGGATTCGCCGCAGCGTTTCTTCGTGTCGCTCAAGCAAATGGTCTGGCGCAGCGTGCGGGACAAATTGCTCATCGACCGGGCACGGCAAAGAGGATTGCAGTTCCGGCCCGCGGTTCGCAAACAGAAACAATGGTGGGAGCACAAGCTGGTTTATGCCAAAATGAAGCAGGAAATGCTCGCGACCGTCCACCTCACGGATGAACAAATAAAAGAGTTTTACCGGCAAAACCCCGGCCGCTATCGCGAGCAAAAGGGGCAAATTCCGCCTTATGAGAAAGTGGCGGAAAAAGTGCGCCAGGATTGCTACGCGGCGGAATGTGCGAAAACCCTGTTGCGCACGCTCGAGATTTTGCGAACGCAATACCCGGTGCAGGTCAATCGCGCCGCGCTGGAGGCCCTGCCCGATGGTGCCGCGCCGGACCCCCGAGCCTTTGACCTGATCACTGCGAAGACGGGCGGCATCTTTCCCCGTCCCGCGATCCCCACGATCGATTTCGACTGGAAGCCCCGGCCATGAAGACCCGCATCGGGCTTGTGATGGAAAAATGAACGGCACAAAAAAGCACAGACCGGTGGCGGCGGGATCGCTCACCAGCCTGGTTTTCAAGGCAACGGTCATCAGTCCAAGCGCATTCGGTGCCATGGCGGTGGTTCTGTTGGCCGCCACGCTCTCCGCGCAGCAAATCACCGTCAATCGTATCGAGATGATGCCGAATTTGCCGGCACCGTATGAAATGCGTGATTGGAAACAGGTGGCACTCGGCTATGATTCACTGGTCTTCAATTTTGACCTCAGCGGCCAGTTTTTGCCGCTCATTTGGTGGCAGCACAACACCGTGAATTATCCCAACCACGCCAGTTTTGGATTGCACACGGTGGTGGGCACGACAGCCCCCCGGTCCGCCGAGGCGATCAACGTATTGCCGGCCGTCATCAGTGCCAGCCTGGTGGGCGTTGACAAGAGCAGGCAGAACGGCCAAAATTGGGTGCTGATGTGCGAAGAGTTTTTCAACCGCCGGCCGGAGGAAAATGTATATCTCAATCATCCGGTGGCACAAAGTGGCGATGATTGGTGGTACGCCACCATGCCCAATGTTTTTTTCTATCAGCTTTATGATTTGTACCCCAACACCGGTGATTTTGCCTTTCAGTTCATCTCGGTTGCCACACAATGGTTGACTGCCGTTGAAAAAATGGGCGGCAGCGCCACGCCGTGGCGGGTGCCCTACATGAACTATCGGGGCTGGTCGCTCGCCACCATGACGCCCCACACCGCGGGGGTTGCGCAGCCGGAGGCTGCCGGCGCCATCGCTTGGCTGTTGTACAATGCTTATGTCGAAACAAAAAATGAGCGCTATCGCCTCGGCGCCGAATGGGCTATGGAGTTTTTGAACAACTGGCAGACGAATCCCTCTTATGAGTTGCAACTGCCCTACGGGAGCTATACCGCGGCGCGCATGAATGCCGAACTCGGAACAACCTATGACGTCGTTAAAATGTTCAACTGGTGTTTCGACGTCGGCCCGCTGCGGCAATGGGGTGCCATCGTGGAAAACTGGGGCGGTTATGACTGTCACGGCTTGATCGGGGAAGCGGGCAGCAACGGCTATGCATTCGTGATGAATACCTTCGAACACATCGGCGCGCTGGTGCCGCTGGTGCGTTATGATGACCGCTTTGCCCGCGCCCTCGGCAAGTGGGTGCTGAATGCTGCCCATGCCGCACGCTTGTTTTATCCGAAGTATCTGCCCAATCAAAATCAGGACAGTGAAGAGTGGTCGCAGCAATATGATCCCCGCTCCCTTGTCGCACACGAAGCGCTGCGTGAATTCGCGTTTGGCGCCAGCCCGTATGCCACCGGTGACGCCCTCAGCGGCGGCTGGGGCAGGACGAATTTGGCACTGTATGGATCATCACACGTGGGCATCCTCGGCGGCATCATCGCCCCCACCAATGTCGAAATGATTCTGCAGTTGGATGTTTTGAAAACCGACTACTTTCATGACCGGGCCTATCCGACATTTCTTTACTTCAACCCCCATGATGTCGGGAAGACGGTTGCGCTCGATGTGGGCAGCGGCCGGCATGATCTGTACGATGCGGTCGGCAATAATTTCCTGCAGACCAATGTGAGTGGCAAGACCGCCTTTGCGATTCCCGCAAATACCGCGGTCTTGCTGGTGATCGTTCCCGCCGGCGGCACCGTCACCTATGAGCTCGACAAAATGTTGATCGACGGCGTCGTGGTCGACTACCGTGCCGGTCAAACGGTGTCGAACTATCCTCCCCGCATCAAAAGCCTGGCAGCCCAAAAAACGACGCTGCTCATCGGTGAAAGCACGGCGATTTATTGCACGGGGACAGATCGCGACGGCGGGGAATTATCTCACCTCTGGAAAATGACGGGCGGGACGATCTCCGGCAGCGGCGCACAGATCACCTGGACGGCGCCCGACTCGGCGCGGAATTATATCATTCGATGCCTGGTGGACGATGGCCGCGGCGGCCGGGATTCGGCAAGCGTATCGCTCGAAGTTGTTGCCTCGATCAATCACGCGCCGGAAATTTCCGCGCTTGCCGCGCGTCCCGGGAAAATCGACCTGGGAGCCGCCGCCGAAGTGACCTGCATTGCGCAGGACCCCGATGGCGATACCTTGTCCTTTTTCTGGCGCGCGATAGACGGCACATTGACCGGCAGCGGCCCGGCCGTCACATGGACCGCGCCGATGCGCGAAGGCGATTATTTCATCGTATGCAGGATCAACGACGGCCGCGGCGGGGAGGCCGCGGACAGCATCGCTGTGCGCGTTCGCGACTTCTCACAAGCGCAGACCGGCAGGCTGGTGGCCTATTACCCGTTCAACGGCAATGCCAATGACGAAAGCGGAAACGGGCATCACGGCACGGTGTTTGACGCAAGATTGGTCGCCGATCGCCTCGGTCAGCCTGATCGCGCCTACGCCTTCGACGGTGTCGATGACAATATTCGAATTCCCAACCACCCCGGCCTCAATTTCCAACAGGCGATCACCGTCAGTTTCTGGATGAAGATCGGGCAATTCTATGCGCGCGAAGCTTACCCCCTCTCGCATGGCAATTGGGAAAACCGCTGGAAAATTTCGCTCACGAATGGCGGCGTCCGATGGACCGTCAAAACCGATCATCCCGTCAATGCCGGCATCAAAGACCTGGATTCGAAAACCAAATTCGTCGTGGATAAATGGTATCATCTCACCGCACTTTTCAGCGGCAGGGATTTTGAAATTTATGTGAATGGCGAGCTCGATGCCCTCACCTCCTGGGCTGGCGCCATTTTGCCGACCACAATTGACTTGATGGTCGGGCAGGTTCTCCCCGGCAACCGGAGTTATAATTTCAACGGCGTGATCGATGACATTCGCATCTATAATTACGCGCTCTCCGTGGCGCAGATCCAGGCATTGCATGACGCCGGCACCGCCGTGGGCAGCCGCTCGCAGGATGGTGGGCGCGGGGAAAATGCCCTGCTGCAAAACTACCCCAACCCATTCAATGCGCAAACCATTCTGCGCTATCGACTGCGTGACGCCGGGCAGGTGATCATCAAAATCTATGACCTGCTCGGACAGCAAGTGCGCGTGCTCGAAGAGCGGCAAAAAGCGGCGGGTGGGCACGAGATTGCGTGGGACGGGAAAAATGACCGGGGCTGCCCCCTCCCCGCCGGCGTCTACGTGTCCGAGATGACGGCGGGGAAGTTTGTGGAGAGACGCAAACTGTTGCTGTTGAAATGATCTTCGCTGCGCTTTTGGATGAATGTCGCGGCCCACGGGTGCGCTGCCTCATCGCAACGGGATTCCGTGGGCCGCAGTCCGCTTTGCGCGCGGCATTCCCTGCCGGGGCAGCGGCCGATACAACGAAAAAGCAACCGCATCACATTTAGCCGGCGCCCTTCGTTCATGATCGTTCTCGGATTGCTCGCCCTGCTGTTTGCAGGCGGCTGCCGCAATGAGCCAGCCTCCAACCGTCCGGAGCTGCTCTATTGGTCCGCCAACAATCCCTACGAGCAGGAGGTGGCGCGCGTGGTGGTGCAGGAATGGAACGCATTGCATCCCGCGCTGCGCGTGCATCATCAACCGATTCCGGAGGGCCAGTCCAGTGAGGAGGTGATTCTCGCCGCCATCGCCGGCCGCACCACGCCGGATATCTACTCCAATGCCTGGCCGGGTGACGTCGAGTTTTATGTCCGTGCCAAAGCACTCGTTGCACTCGATCAATTTCCGGATTGTGACAGTGTGCTCAATTCGCGTTGCACACCCGAGGTGGTGGCACAATCGCGCGCGCGTGACGGCAGACTCTACCAGATGCCGTGGAAAACCAATCCCATCATGATGATGTACAACCCCGGGTTGTTTCGGCAAATCGGCTTTGACCGGCCGCCCGCCACCTATTCCGGGTATCTTGCCGCCGCCGCGAAGCTGCACGACAGTCTCTCATGCTGGATCGGCATGAGTGACATCCGGGTCCTGTGGTGGCAGCGCTTTTTTGATTTTTATCCCTTGTATCTTGCCGCCAGTGGTGGCAGGACTCTGGTCTCCGGTGACAGCGTGCTGTTTGAAAATGCCGGCGCCATTGCCGCGATGAGTTTTTTGCAAACCCTGTTTCGCCGGGGCTATTTTCCCCGGCAAAAGATGTCCGCCACTGGTGATTTCTTTCTTCGGGGAAGGGTGGCGACGCGCTTCACCGGACCGTGGGAAATCAGCCATGCGGAAAAATACAAACCGGCGGGTTTCGAGTATGATTTCGCGCCCATACCGGTGCCGGACGGTCACCGCGGGCCGGTTTATACCTTCGGCGATTTGAAGAACATCGTCATCTTCTCCACCTGCCGGCGGCCGCGCGCGGCATGGGAATTTGTCAAGTTCATGGTGTCGCGCCGCAATGATTTGCGCCTGCTGGAAACCGCCAGCCAGTTGCCCCTGCGCAAAAACATGCTCAACGATGCGCTGTTTGCCGGTTATTTCGCCGCTAACCCGCGCATGATTGCCTTTGCGCAACAGGCCGAATACGTGCGCGGTGTCGACCAATCGCCGGGGATGAAGGAAGTCTTCGATGCGATATCGCAGGAATACGAGGCGGCTGTCGTGTACGCCGCCAAATCGCCGGCAGCGGCGGTGCGCGATGCCGCAAAACGGGTGCGGTTGATTTTGGAATGAGGTTCGCAAATGCCCTGGCGGGGCCACATGCTTTGTCGGCTGCGCCATCCCCCAATTTCTCAGGAGCAGCGGCGCCTGCAGACGCGTCTGCAAACAGCAACCATGCACTCTCGCAATTACATCGGTTATTTGTTTGTCACCCCCTACGCCCTGCATTTCGCCATTTTCATCGGCTTCCCCCTGGTGTTCTCGCTGGTGCTGCTCTTTCACCGTTGGGACATCATCGCACCGATGGTGTGGGTGGGAGGGGACAATTTTGCCAGACTCGTGCACGACCATCTGTTCTGGCAGGCAATGTTGAACACCGCCAGTTTTCTGCTGCTGCACATTCCGCTGCAAATCGTCGTGGCACTGTTTCTCGCCCTGCAATTGAATCAGCGTTTCAAGCTCAGGGGATTCTTCCGTGCCGCTTTTTTTCTGCCGGTGGTGGTGAGCGGCGTGGTTGTCGCAATTCTGTGGGATCAGCTTTACGCGCAGGACTCCGGTGTCCTCAACGCCCTGCTCGCACAAATCGGGCTGCCCAAAGTCGGCTGGCTGACCGACCCGAACCTGGCCATGCCCGCGATTGCCCTCATGGCCACGTGGAAGAACGTCGGTCTTTACATCGTGCTTTTTCTGGTTGGCCTGCAAAGCGTGCCGCCGCAACTGTACGAAGCCGCCGAACTTGACGGCGCCGGCGCCTGGCAGAAATTCCGGCGTGTCACCCTGCCTCTGCTGAATCCCACGATCTTCATGATCGTCATTCTCTCCACCATTGGCGGCTTTTCCCTCTTCATCGAGCCCTACGTCATGACCGGCGGCGGACCGATGAACCGCACGCTGTCGGCGATGCTTTACATCTACAAACAAGGCTTCTTTTTTTATCACATGGGCTATGCCGCCACGCTGGGGTTCGCGTTTGCGATGATTGTGCTGATGGTGGTGCTGCTGCAGCAACGGCTGGTTGAGCGGGAATGAAACCCACAACGCATGGAGCAAAACAACGGTCAAAGGCGGCCGGCGGTTTTTCCATCCGTGACCGCTTTGATCCGCTGGAATCATTTACCGGAAAGACAGCGCGATGCACAAAATCCTGCGGTACTTTGTCCTGAGTCTCGCCGCCCTGGTTTTCATCTATCCCTTTTTGTGGATGCTCTCCGCCACGCTGCGGCCGGAAAACGAGATCGGCGGGCTCACGCTGTTGCCGTCACAATGGACACTGGCGAACTACGCTGCAGTTTTCCAGAAAATCCCCCTGCTGCGCGCCCTTGCCAACAGCCTGTTGGTGTCGCTTGCGGTGGTGGCGAGCGTGCTGGTGTTCGGATCGATGACCGGCTTCGCACTTGCCCGCTTGCATTTTCGCGGCCGGAGCCTGATCTTTCTGCTGGTGTTGCTCACCATGATTTTGCCCGTGCAGTTGACCCTCATTCCGTTGTACATTCTCATGGTGAAGTTTGGCTGGCTGGATACTTACCTTGCACTCATCGTGCCGCATGGCATCAATGCCCTGGGCGTGTTGATGTTTCGCCAGGCCTTCAAAGCCATTCCCCAGGATGTGATCGATGCGGCCCGCCTCGATGGTGCCGGCGAGTTCGGTATTCTCTTTCGCATCTTCTGGCCGCTCTCGCTGCCGACCCTGATCACGGTTGCCATCTTGACGTTCATGGGAATCTGGAACGAAGTGTTGTGGCCGATGTTGACGATTCGCAAGAGCGAGCTGATGGTCATGCCGCAGCTTGTGGCGTTGTTCGTTACGGGCGGCGCCGCCGAGAGCCAGCTCGGTGTGCAGTTGGCCGCGGCGACTCTGCTGGCTTTGCCGATCGTGATTGCATATGCGTTTTTTCAAAAGTATTTCATTGCAAGCCTGGCGGCCACGGGATTGAAGGAATAACCCAATATGTCCGTGGGAAATTTTTCAACGCAAAAATGCCGCCCGCATGGGTGCCAGGGCGCACAGCCTCCCCAAAGGCCATGCCCGCGGGGTTTTTCTTGGCGGGATCTCCGCGACTTTGCCTTTGTGGCTGCAACCGTTTTCCCGGTGCTGGCCGCTGCGCTGGGCGCGTGCACACCACAGCAAACCCCGCAGCCGCGGCTCGCCAACCTGTCACATTTGAATTCGCTTTATGAAGACATCAAAATTGACGGCCGGCCGATGGCGATCATCCACATCTATTCGGAATATCCCGACTATCAATGGGTCGATGACAGCGACGAGGGCATCGCCTGTGTCGATGACGCCGCACGCGCGGCTGTGGTCTACCTGCGGCATTTCGAATTGACCGGTGACAGCGCGAACCTGCGCCGCTGCCGCAGCCTGATCGAGTTTTGTCGCTACATGCAGGCCGACGACGGCCTGTTTTACAATTTCATTTTTCCCGATCATGCCATCAATCGCGACGGTCCGACGAGCCGCAAGAGCCTGGGCTGGTGGACGGCCCGCGGGGTGTGGGCACTGGCAGAAGGCTATCGCATTTTTCGCGACCGCGATCCGGCCTACGCCGGGTTGCTGCAGCAGCACCTGCACAAAACGTTCGGGCATCTCGACACGCTGCTGCAACGCCATCCCACCATCGACACCATCAAGGGCTTCCCTGCGCCGCGCTGGTTGCTGCACAACGCCGCGGGCGACGCCACCTCCGAGCTGGTTCTCGGTTTGGCCGCCTATTATCGCGCCACGGCCGAGCCGCGGGTCAAAGCTTATCTGGAGAAATTCGGGGAAGCCTTTGTGGCCATGCAGGCTGGCGACCGGAACCATTTCCCCTTCGGTGCGATCCTTTCGTGGCAGAATGTCTGGCACGGCTGGGCCAATGGCCAGACGCAGGCCCTGGCAACGATCGCCGCGCTGCTGCAGCGGGAGGATTTCCTCGCTGCGGCAAGACGGGAAGCCGAGTTCTTCTACCCGTATTTGCAGCAGCAAGGTTTTCCGCGGGAAATGGAATTCCGCCGTGACGGCAACCGGGTGCACGCCGTGAAAATCGACCGCTTTCCACAAATCGCCTACGCTCTGCGCCCGATGATCGTGGGCGCGCTGCGTGTCGCGGAAAGCACGGGTGATCCGCGTTTCGCGGTGCGCGCGGCAGAGCTGGCGCAATGGTTTTTTGGGGAGAACGCCGCCGGGGCACACATGTATGATCCGCCAACCGGACGCGGTTTCGACGGCATTCTCTCGGAAAAAGACATCAACCGCAACGCCGGCGCCGAATCAACCATCGAAGCATTGTACACCATGCTCGAACTCGAAGCCAATCCGGTGGCACGTCGAAAACTGTGGGAAAGAAGCGCAGCGCGCCAGCCGCCCGCCGCTGCGCAGAAGCACACCGGCAGGGCAGCACCAGGGAAGATGCTCTGAACGAGTGCCCTCCCGGCCAAGTGTTTTGAAGGCACCATTCATTTTGGAGGAGCGAAGGAAGATGTTCAAACTGCAGCGTGTTGGCAACGCCGTTCTCGAACCGATCCCGGAAAACGCCTGGGAATCACAGGCCGTATTCAATCCCGCGGCCATTCGGGAAGGCGAGCATGTGATCCTGATCTATCGCGCGGTCGAGGGTGACAACTATTCGACGCTGGGCTACGCCAAACTCGAGCGCAACGGCAGGGTGGTGGAACGCTGGCCGCAACCGGTTCTGCGCCGCGAGGCGGCGTACGAGCAACGCGGTGTCGAAGATCCCCGTCTGGCCAGGTTTGACGGGCGCTATTATCTGGTCTATGTCGCCTACGACAGCGTCAACGTGCGTGTCTGCCTGGCGTCCACCACCGATTTCAAGAACATTCAGAAACACGGCATCATCATTCCCGATCTGTGGGACAAGGATGCCATGCTCTTTCCGGAACTGGTGGCAGGCAAATTGATTCTGATGCACCGCCTGGAACCGAATATTCAACTCGCTTTTTTCAGCGACCTGGAGCATCTGCTACGGCCGGAAAAGGATTACTGGCAGAAGCATGTGGCGGCACTGGACCACTACACCGTCATGCGGCCAGCGTTTTGGTGGGAGGCCAAAAAGATCGGCGGCGGTGCCCCGCCCATTGCGACACCGGAGGGATGGCTGGTGATTTATCATGGCGTGGATGACAAACTGGTGTATCGCGCCGGTGCCGCCTTGCTGGATTATGAAAATCCCCTGCGCGTCATCGCGCGCTTCCCCGATCCCATCCTTGAACCGGAACGCCCGTTCGAAAAGATCGGGGACGTCCCCAATGTGGTTTTTCCAACCGGTACCGCACTCTTCGGCGAGGAATTACTGGTCTATTACGGCGGCGCGGACAAGGCCATTGGCATGGCCAGGGCCAGCCTGGAAGAGTTGCTGCATGAACTGAGACGTTTCAGGCTGTGAGTCGCGCAGAAAAACTGCCGTTGTTTTAATCATCCCCGCCGTGAGCGTATCTTGCGAGATGCCGGGAGGCCGTGAGGGTCACCGCATGGCATGCCCGGCAGGATTGTCGGGTCTGACAACCATGCCGGCAAGTCTGCCCATTATAATGAAATGATGGACATGAACACGATCACTCTGAATGGTGTTTGGGAGTTGCAGCCCGATTGGCATTCGCCGCGAATCAGCCAATTGCCCGGCGGACTTTTCACAAAAGAGGAATGGCTGCCGGCAGTGGTGCCCGGAACAGTGCACACGGATTTGCTTGCCGCCGGCAAGATTCCGAATCCATTTTATCGCGACGAGGAGGAGCGCGTGCTGTGGATCGCGGAAATCGGCTGGCGCTACCGGCGCTCGTTTCATATGCCGGCAGAATTCCTCCGGCAGACTGCGGTCCAACTCGTGGCAAATGGGCTGGATAGCTTCGCCGCGATTTTTCTCAACGGCCGGCTGGTGGCCGAAACCGCCAACATGTTCATCGCGCATCGCTTTGAGGTGAAGTCGTTGCTGCAGGCCGGTGGGAATGAAATCGAAATCCGCTTCGCTTCGCCCATGCAGCGGGCGCAGGCGCTGGAGGCGCAGCATGGCAGACTGCCGGTGGCACTGGAGAGTTATCGCGTTTATGCTCGCAAGGCGCAATACTCCTTCGGTTGGGATTGGGGGCCGAAGCTGGCAACCAGCGGCATCTGGCGGCCGATTCAACTCGAGGGCCACCGGCATTTGCGCCTCGACCATCTCTTTGCCGAAGTCCAGCTTGATTCCAGTTTGCAGCACGCCTGTGTGCTGGCCAAAATCGCGATTGAAAAATTCACCCCCCACCCTGCAGAATTGGAAGTGGAAGTTTCCGGCCCGGATTTTCACGCCCGCCGTCAAATCCGCACGGCCGAGAGCAGCCTGGTCCTGGCGTTTGCAATCGAGCAGCCGCGTTTGTGGTGGCCTGCCGGCTGCGGCGGACAGCCACTGTATGAATTGCATGTGTGTGCGCGCGTCGCAGGCGAAATCGAAGATGAGCAGACCGTCCGTTTTGGCATCCGCCGGCTCGAGCTGGTGCGCGAGCCGGATGCCGGCGGCGAGTCTTTCCTGTTTCGAGTCAACAACGTCCCTGTCTTTTGCAAGGGCGCCGACTGGATCCCTGCCGACTCGTTCATTCCACGCATTGCAGAGGAGAAATACCACACCCTGCTGAACCTGGCACGTGCCGCCCACATGAACATGCTGCGCGTTTGGGGCGGCGGGATTTACGAGCAGCAGATTTTTTATGATCTCTGCGACGAGCTGGGCCTGATGGTGTGGCAGGATTTCATGTTCGCCTGCGGTGGTTATCCGGACCATCCGGAATTTGTCGACAATGTGCGGCGGGAAGTTGCGGCGGTCATCAGGCAACTGCGCAACCATCCCTGTATCGTTCTGTGGTGTGGCAACAACGAGAATGAATGGCTCTGGCACATGGACACCCGGCGCTCGTATCGTGAGATGCCGGGCGTGTCCCTCTTCGAAAAAATCATCCCGGAGATTTGCGCCAGTCATGATCCCACCCGGCCTTACTGGCAAAGCTCGCCTTTTGGTGGGGAGGATCCCAACTCCGAACAGCAAGGCGACCGCCATCAGTGGACGATCTGGAGCAACTGGGCGGATCCGGCTGCGGTGGCTGGCGACCGTGGCCGCTTTCTCTCGGAGTTTGGGTTTCAGGCACCGGCGGCGTTGTCGACCTGGCGAAAGTATCTCGCCGCCGAAGCTCTCTGGCCGCAAAGTCCGGTGTTCGAGCACCACAACAAGCAGGTGGAGGGCCCGGAACGGCTTTTTCGCTTTCTTGCGGGCCATTGCAAAATGCCGCACGACTTCGAGGATTTTGTCTTCAAGACACAAATCATCCAGGCCGAGGCATTGAAGACCATGGTGGAACACTGGCGCCGCGAGAAATTTCACACCGCCGGCACGTTGTTTTGGCAACTGAATGATTGCTGGCCGGCAGCGAGTTGGGCGGTGATCGACAGCGAGCTGCAGCCCAAAGCCGCCTATTGGTATGCGCGCCGCTTCTTTGCGCCGGTGCTGGTGAGCTTCAAACCCGCCGGCCGCGGCGTTGAAGTCTGGGCAACCAATGACACGCTCGCGGCCCTCAGGGCCGAATTCGAGATGGAGCTTCTCGATTTTTCCGGGCAAGTATATTGGGCGCGTCGGGAATCCGTGTTGCTACCGGCGAATTTTTCGCTGCGGCTGGCGGCGCCGGCAGTCGCGGAATTGTTGCAGATCGATCCGCACCGGCAATATCTGCGTGCGCGGCTCCGGCAAAACGGGCGTCTACTGGCCGAGAACCGCCATTTCTTTTGCCGTCACAAGCATCTGCACCTGCAACCGCCTCATCTGGCGTGGCAGCTCACCAAAATCGCGGAACAGGAATGGGAGGTGCGGGTCACCTCCGATGGTTTCGTCAAGAATCTTGCACTGCTGGAACCGCCTGCCGGACTCACGCTCCGGGAGAATTATCTCGATCTCGATGCCAACTGCGAAACAGTCATCGCTGTGGTGCATCGCGCTGTAATGACGGGACTCGCTGTCGCGGAATTGCCCTGGAAGTGGCTCCGGTAGCACGGCCGAGTCGGTTTGCGGCAGGTGTTTGGCGGTGGGAGGCGGATCATGTGGAGCAAGGATGGTTGCATTTGGCTGCGCGCGGCTGCGGTGCCGGCCGCGCGGGGCGGAAGCCGCGAGCCGACGGTGTGATCGCAAAATGGCACTGGTTTTTTATAAAGCAATTTTTCATGGTTCAAGCGCAATCTTCCCATCGTGCCCGATGCAAAGCTTTCGCACCATAATTGTCGATGACGAGTGGCTGGTGCGCGCGGAGCTGAAAATGATGCTGGCTGATCATCCGGAGATTGTGGTGATCGGCGAGGCCGGCAGCGTCGCGCAGGCCGTTGCTTTGATGGAGAACAGTCCCCCCGACGTCATCTTCCTCGACATCCAGTTGCCGGGCGCTTCGGGCTTCGATTTGCTCGACCAAGTCGAGACCTCCGCGCGCATCATTTTCGTCACCGCATATGACAAGTACGCGCTGCGCGCCTTCGAAGTCAACGCGCTCGATTACCTGCTGAAACCGATCAGCAGGGAGCGGCTGGCGAAGGCCATCAAGAAGCTGGGTTCGAATGAGCCGGCACCGCCGCAGCCAGGCAAACGCGCCGCCTATGACGACGTCCTTTACGTGATCGTCAACGGCGCGCTGAAATTCATCAAACTGCCGTTGTTGAAGTGCATCACTGCCGAGGGCAATTATTCCTGGATTTATTATGCCGACAAGCCGCGCGCACTGGTCTCAAAGACCCTGCAGGAGTGGGATGAACTGCTGCCGGAAAAACATTTCGTGCGGATTCACCGCTCCGCCATTGTGAATTTCGACTATGTGGAACAGGTGAAGAAATGCCGGAACTACACCCAGGAGGTTTTCATCCAGGGCCTGCCCAAACCATTCATTATGAGCCGGCGCTATGCCTCCAGGCTCAAGCATCTGCTGCCGATTTGATGCCCGCCGGAGCCGCAGGAGGCCCGCCTCCGCTGCCGCCGCAGTCCTCCGACCTTCTCGCGCGCATGCCCCGCGGCAGCGCGATCACCGTTTCTTGTATCGCCACCCTTTCCGCCACCTGCTTGCGGGGTTGTTCAAACGGATGATGGCGAGTTGCTCTCCCGGCGCAGCGCCGCCGTGGCGTTTGGCTTTGGCACCAGGCGCCTCATCCCTTTGCGGCTGTCGTCCGTCTGATATTGAATTCTGATTTTGCAATGCACCCAGCCGTTTTCTTCATAGAGTTGCAAACTGTAGCTGCTGTCAAACATGATGGCCAGTCTTTGCCGGAGATTGTCCAGCGAAGTGCCATGCACTTGCTCGTGTTCCTCGTGGCGGGCGCGCGGCAGCAATTTGCCGGTGTTGGACACGTCGATCGACAGCGTGGCCTCCTGCCGGGTGATTGAGATCACCACCCGCAGCGGCAGCGTGCTGGTTTGCATGCCGTACTTGATGGCGTTTTCCACCAGCGGCTGAAACAGGAACGCCGGCACCTTGCAGGGACGCGCCGTCTCGTCGATGGCAAACGTGACGTGCAACGATTCGCCAAAGCGGATTTTTTCCAGGTGCAAGTAATTGTCAACCGCTTTGATTTCCTCGTCGAGCGAGGCCGTGACCTTGTTGAAATTGAGCAGGGTGTAGCGGAAAAATTCCGATAATTCGGTGATCATCTGCCAGGCGCGTTCCCGGTCGAGCAGAATCATCGAGCGGATGGAATTGTGGGCGTTGAAGAGGAAATGCGGGTTCATCTGATAGCGCAGCAGTTTCAACTGTGCGAGATTGGCGAGTGAAAGGGCGTGCAGGGCGTCCCTCTTCTGCCTCTGGTAATCATGAACATGCTTGATGATCAGCAGCACCAGCGCGAGCACCATGGCCTTGAACCACCACGTTTGCCAGAACGGCGGGGTGATCGTCACCCGCAGCGCGGCACCCTGCTCGTTCCACACACCATCATTGTTTGCCGCTTTGACGCGAAACGTGTAAGTGCCGGGGTTGAGGTTGGTGTAGGTGGCAAAGCGCCGGTTCCCCACCATGTTCCAGTCAGCATCGAAGCCCTCCATCTTGTAGGCGTATTGGTTCTGGGCGCTGATGGCATAATTCAGCGCGGCAAATTCGAACGAAAAGACCGAGTGGCGGTGTGACAGGGTGATGGCCTGGGTCGTTGTGATGGATTGCTGCAGAATGCCGTCCGGCCCGCCGGCCTCCACCGGTTTGTTGAAGATGTTCAGGCGCGTGATCACCACCGGCGGCACATAGGTGTTCTCCCGGATCTTCTCGGGAAAGAAGGCGGTGACACCGTTGATGCCGCCGAAGAACATTTCCCCGCTGCGGGTTTGCAGATAGGCATCATAGCAGAATTGATCGCTCTGCAGGCCGCTGGCATGATAGTAGGTTTTGAAGACGCCGGTTTGCGGATTGAATTTGACCAGGCCGTTGGTTGTGCTCAACCAGAGATGGCGCTCCCGGTCCTGCAGAATGCCGTAAATGACATTGCTGGGCAGACCGTCCTGCATGGTGTAGGCCTGGAAGCTTTCGTCCCTGCGATTGAAGTAATACAGGCCGCCGCCGGTGGTGCCGATCCAAAAGTTGCCGCTGTCCTCTTCGAAAATCGGGCGAATCTCGATGGTGATGATATTTTGGATGGGCAGTTGATACTGTTTGAATGTCCGCGTGGCGCCGTTCCAGCAGCCCAGACGGCCGCGGTTGGAGCCGATCCAAATGTTGCCCTGGCGGTCCTGCATGAGCGCACTGATCATGCGATAGCCGGGAATGCCGAACTCGTGGAAAAAATGCCGGAAGCGGCCAGTTTTGTGGTCACGAATATCCAGGCCGTTTTCGAACGTCCCCACCCACAAATCGCCATGCTGATCCAGCAGCATGGCCATGACATCGTTATCCGCCAGGCTGGTGAAATCCCCGGGCCGGTGTTGAAAGTGAATAAAACGCTTCGTGCGGCGGTCGAAGTAATTCAGCCCGCCATGAAACGTGCCGACCCAAAGATTGCCGTCCTTGTCTTCGATGATGGCCTTGATGTTGTTGACGCTCAGGCTGTGGGGATTGCGGGGGTCGTGCCTGTAGTAGGTGAACAAGCCCGATTTGCGGTCGAGGTGATTCAGCCCGCCCTCCTCCGTGCCAAACCAGAGATCGCCGGCGCGATCCTCCAAAATGGCGTACACCACTTTGTTGTTCAGAAAACGGCGGTCATTGGCCCTGGCCTGATAATGCACAAACCCGGCAATATTGGTGTTGATGAAATTCAGCCCATCGCGCGTCCCCACCCAGAAGTCGCCTTTGGCGTCCTGCAACAGGCATTGCACGGAATTGTGGCTCAGGCTGTAGGGATCGTTGGGATCGTGCTGGTAATGTATAAACCGCTGCGTCACCAGGTCAAACTTGTGCAACCCGCTGCGGTTGCCGACCCAAAGATGATTCTCATCCGCGGTCAGCAAGGCGCGAATGGTGTTGCTCTCGGAATGATCTTTTTGCGGAAAGAAGCGGCGGAAGGTCAGGCGCTCTCGATCCAGCAAATTGAGGCCTCCGAACGTCGTGCCGATCCACAGATTGCCCTGCGCATCCTCGTGAATCGAGCGGACATCGTTGTCGCCCAGGCTGGCGGGGTTGTTGGGGTCGTTTGCAAAGCAGGTGAACTGCCGGCGCTCACGGTCAAACAACCACAGCCCATGATTTTGTGAGCCCACCCACAAATTCCCCCGCCGGTCCTCATAAATGACATTGACGACCTTTTCACGTGGCGGCAAATGCGTGAGAGCGGCGGGTACGAAATTGCTCACGCGGCCCTGCACGAAATCGAAGAGATCCAGCCCGTTGCTCGTGCCCAGCCACAAGTTGCCCTGCCGGTCTTCCAGGATGGCATTGACATCCTGGCCGCTGATTCTAATGGGGGAGGAAGAATCCGGCGTGAAATGCCGAAAGGTGTTGCTGTCGCGATCCAACAGATTCAGACCCCCGCCCTCGGTCCCAATCCACAAACGGCCCCTGCTGTCCTCCATTACCATGCGCACGAGCTGCGCCGACAACCCCTGTGTCTTGTTGGGCTGCCAGCGATAGACGGTGAATTCATAGCCGTCGAACTTGTTCAAACCGTCATTGGTCCCCACCCACAAAAAGCCGCGCCGGTCCTGAAAAATGCTGTTGACCTTGCTGTGGGACAGCCCATCCTTGATGGAGAAACACACGAATTTGAGATCATTTTCCCGGGCGGAAAGCGGTGTGCTCAGGCCAACCACCGGTAGAATGAGCAGAAGGACCCTAATGCCACGGCGCCGCTGATGACAATGGCGCCCCGCGTAACTGGGCATGGCTGCGGGAGGCTGGGACGGACTGGCTGTTTCACTTTGCGGAGTGGCCGCATTGACACCGCATTTTTTCCGCTCATGCCCGTCATGCCTGCCGCACGGGGCGGTTGCCGCAATATGGGATTCACAGGTCATGGTCATGCCCTCCTTCATCGGTCGGGTAATGCCTGCGTTGCATGTGGGGAGGTGGTACAGGCATCTCGTCCGCAGGCGGGGATGCCTGTGCTCCGCCACAAGTTACTGAGAGTTCACCCGGCTGGTTTGCCCGGCAATTTAGCACTTTTGCGGGAGATGTCAACGAACTCCTCTGACCGTTCATCCCGCCTATTTGCCGTTCGCACGCCGATGATTGCATGCGCCGCGCCGGCTTGCTATGTTGCATGGGCGACGCAGGCGGTACCGGGAGGCCGGAATGCGCCAAAGCGGGCCGGCCCTTCCATAAAAAAAATTTCCAGAACGCTCATCCTGAACGATGAGCAATTCATTCGTGTGGAATGGCAGCACTTGCTGCGCAACGATCCCAAAGTCATGTTTGATGGGAGAAGCGGCAAACCTGACGGAGGCCACGTGGATTTTCAATGAGCAGCAACCTGATCTCATTTTCCTGGAGGTGCAGATGCCGGGAGGATCAGGTTTTGATTTTTTGGAGCAGAGGCCGGGCGGTTTCAGAATCACCTTCGTGACAGTGTTCGTCCCCCCCCCGCATGCAACACGCGGAAAATATCGGGCGGCTGACTGTTTGTTGAAGCCGGTCAGCAGGGAGAGGCTGGCACCCTGCAGGAATGGTTGCCCCCGCCGGTGAGGAGACACAGGGAGTGGCTGCTTCGCAAACTGATGTTCACTGCCGGCAGGTTTGGATTCAAGAGGAGGCAAAATGAAAACACTGCTGGTTCGCCAATCCTGGATGTGGTTGTTTCTCCTGATGGCCATGCCGGTTTTTGCGCAGGGCTCTCTGCAGGGCGTGGTGAGTGACTCGGCCACGGCGGAAAAACTGCCGGGCGCCAGTGTCTATCTGGTGGGAACGGCACTGGGCAGCGCCACCAATCTGCAGGGCGCTTATCGCATCGATCGCATCCCCGCAGGAAGCTACACCCTGCGGGTGTCCTATATCGGGTATCGCACGCGCGATTTGCCGGTGACAGTTGCCGACAACACCGCTCAGGTGATCGACATCAAACTGGGCGTGGAAATTTTGCAGGGCGCTGCGATCACCGTCACCGGCCAGGCGGTCGGCCAGGCGGCCGCCATCAATCAACAGCGCACCGCGCCCACCATCATCAATGTCGTTTCCGAGGAGAAAATCCGGGAATTGCCGGATGCCAACGCTGCGGAGGCGATTGGTCGTCTACCCGGGGTCTCGGTGCAGCGATCCGGCGGCGAGGCGAACAAAGTCATCCTGCGCGGCCTGCAGGACAAGTTCACCGTCATCACCATCGATGGCGTGAAAATTCCCGCCACCGATGCCACCAGCCGCGGGGTCGATTTGAGCACGTTGTCGCAAAGCTCGCTGGCCGGCATCGAATTGTACAAAGCTGCAACGCCCGACAAGGACGGTGACGCGCTGGCGGGCAGCATCAATCTGGTCACCAAAGCGGCACCCGCAGGCAGAAATCTCAAAGTTGATTTGAAGGGCGACTACAACCGCCTGATGAACTCGGCCAGGCAGTATGATTTTTCGCTGCATTACGGCGAGCGCTTCTTCAACCAGGTGCTCGGTGTGCAGGTGACGGGCAATCTCGAAAAGCGCATCCGCAGCAACGAACGCATCGATGTCGACTACACCAATCTCCAGTACCAGGGCTTTTCCATCAGCGATTTCCTGCTGGAATTCACCGATGAAATCAGGAAACGTGACGGCTTCAGCCTGCTGCTTGATGTCAACACGCCGGACAACGGCACCATTCGCTGCAACACCGTTTTGGGCCGCACCCGGCGGGATTACTTCTGGTCGACGCGCGATTATCCCGCCGTCGGCGGCGGCAGTGAGTCGGGGGCGCCGGTTTATGATTATCGCGACCGCGAGCAGGAGATCTACACCCTCAGCAGTTCGATCCGGGGTGACAACCGCCTGCTCGGATGGTCTCTCGCCTGGGGCGCCGCCTTCGCGCAGTCGGTGGCCGACTATCCATTCGATTATGAAATGATCTTCGTCGAGCGGCCAGGCATGCGGCCGACCCCCACCAACCTGCAGGACAAGCCGGAGCAACTGATTGCGTATGCCCTCAATGATTTCTCCGCGGCCGGCTTGTCCTGGACCTATTACCGCAAACAACGCAATTTCGACAAGGAACGCACGGCGCATCTGGAGCTTGCCAGGAAATATTTGCTGGGCAGCAGGATTTCCGGCGAGATCAAGTTTGGCGGCAAATACAAGATCAGGGACCGCTCCAATGTGCGGACCGAAGACTTCACACCTTACTATCTCGGCAGATGGCAGCGCTATGAATTACTGCCGGACGGAACTTTCCGCCCCAAAGATTTCACCGGCACACCTTTCGAAAGCTGGCTGAATGCCGGCGGCGGCGGCTTCACGCCCATGTCCCTGTTCTTTGACACCCCTGTTGTCCGGCAGGTGTATGGCTCCTACCGCCTGACGCCGCTGATTGACCGCAACCGACTGCGGCAATGGTATGAGCTCAACCGCTACGGCATCGATGTGACGCGCAACCAACTCGAAGTGTGGACCAATCCCCTCATTCGATACGATGATTATGACATCACGGAGCGCATCGCCGCGGGTTATCTGATGAACACCCTCCAGCTCGGGCAGGGCGTGACCGTGATCGGCGGCGTGCGCATCGAACGGGAGGACAATGACTACGCTTCCAAGTTCATGCCGCAATCGGTGGGCGGTTTTCCCGTCCCCGCCAACTCCATCCGCGATACGACCTCTTCCGCTTCCCAGACCGTCGTGCTCCCCAATCTCAATCTCGCAGTATCCCCGCTGGACTTCATGAAGGTGCGCCTCGCCGTCTACAAGGCGCTGGCCCGCCCGGATTTCAACATGCGGCTGGAACGCTACATTGCCGGCCGGCCGGCGGAGGTCGGTTCGCAATTGCAAGTCTTTGTCGGCAATCCCCGCCTCAAAACCGCACGCGCGTGGAATTACGAAGTGAACACCTCCTTCTTCAGCAACACCATCGGTCTGATTTCCCTGTCGGCCTTTTACAAGGAAATCACCGGCATGTATCACATGTTGAACAACTTCAACACGACCGCGGTGCGTGACGCGCAGGGTGTGTTGCAGGATACGTTGCTGCAGCGCTTCGGCATCAAATGGCCGAGCCAGATGGGCGCCTCCCCCTACAATGTCACCCTGCCCTACAATTCGCCCCGGCCAACCAAAGTGTGGGGATTCGAATTCGAGCACCAGATCAATTTTGACTTCCTGCCGGGGCTGCTGAAAAACATCGTGCTGACCTACAACGCCTCCTTGGTGCGGTCGCAGGCATTCATTTGGACTTCGCGGATTGATTCCGTCTTCTATGACCCGCCCGGCCCGATTCCGCCGACGTGGAGAAGATTCACCGTGCTGACCGAGCGCAAACAAAAACTGGAAGGCATGCCGGAATTTTTCGGCAATGTCGCACTGGGCTATGACCTAGGCAGATTTTCGGGAAGGGTCTCGGTCTTTCACCAGGGTGAGCACAATGTTTCTTATTCGGCCGGCGGCCTGGCGGACCGCATCACCATGGCCTTCACCCGCGTTGACCTCACCCTCAAGCAGGGCATCACCGATCATCTTGCCCTGTTCGCGAGCCTCAGCAATGCCACCAATCTTGAAGACGGCAGCCTGATCAACAACAACTCCCCCGACCAGGGCGTCTTCAACCGCCGGCTTTTCAATCAAAGCGAGAAATACGGCCTGACGGCCAACTTCGGCTTGATGTGGCAACTGCGGTAACAGAAACGGACGGCGAGAAAAAGCATGCTGCTTGCGTAACACGCAGTTCTCTTTACCCCAAATCCACAAGAGGAGGCTCCCATGCGTTGGTCGAGATTGCAGGCGATTCTCATTGCGGTGCTGCTGCTGGCTGGGTCGCTTCCCGGCCAGGAGACCGTCATTCCCCTCATCCCCACGGACGGCACGGCGGCCACCCACCTCAACAGACAAATTTTGGCGGACACCGCCGCGGCCGGCGGCTTCAAGGCCAACCGCGTTTATGAGTTGCAGCGGGATGGCATCTACCTGCACAATGCAACGGTCACGGTTCCGGCGGGCCAGACGCTGCGGTTGCGTGCTGCCGCCGGCAGCGGCAAGAAGCCGATCGTCTATTTGTGGGAGACCGGAACCGGGCAGAATCCAACCAGGCCCCCGGGCAATTTCGTGGTGTTGAATGGCGGCCATTTGGAGATCAGGGATATTTGCATTGCCGGTTTTTATGAACCCGAACCGGATCGCGTGGACGGGGTGCAGGGCGGCTTGATCAACACCACGGCGGTGGGCTCCTCCATCGTGATTGACGGTGTGGTGTTCTCCAACATCAACGGCCAGCATGTGCGCACCGGTTTCAACACCACGAAAGTTTCCATCAAGAATTCAATCTTTGCGAACATGGGTGCGTTGACCACCTCCAATCTTGGCGCCGGCAAGGGCATCGATTTGCGCGAGGCCGCGTGCGACTCTCTGATCGTGGTCAACAACACCTTCGTCAATTTCCAGGATCGCGCCATCCGGCATTATAATTTCGCCAATCCGCAGGCCGGCACCGGCGAAATCAAATACGGTCTGATCGATCACAACACCTTCATCAACGGCATGGGCTTTCACGGACTGCTGTCGCTCGGCAACGTCGGTGCGGAGATCATCATCACCAACAACCTGTTTGTCGATGCCTTCGCGCTCGGCGAAGATTCCACCGATGCCACCCGTGCGGCGGAGTGGGCCAACACCGGCGAAATTTATCCCAACGGCAGAAACCGCATCACCTGGATTTTCACCGCGCCGAATACCACCACCCGGTGGCAGGTGAGCAACAACTACTACACCATCAGCGATTCGGGTTGGGCTTTCCTCAACAATTTCGGCTTTCCGCCGGGCTCCCCGCTTTCCTATCACATCAACAGCCGGCTGGGCGCCGATTCGGTGAAGGCTTTCACCATGGTCTCTCTCAAGCTGGGCAACACCCCGCGGCTGATGACCAACATGATGCGCTGGTATGAAAGCCCGACCGGCGGCAACCGCACGAAGAACACACCGAGCGCCGCCTTCAATCGCAACACCGATGATTATGACCGCCGCCCGATCGAGTATTATCGTGACGAACTGGATGCCACCTATGACACCTCGTCGCCAGCCTTCACCGGCGCGCAAAACGGTTATCCCGCGGGCGATTTGAACTGGTATCCCGAGCTGAAGGCAAAATGGGAGCAGGGCATTAATCTGGCGGTGGCGGACAGGGCGCACCCGGCCGGCGCGACCTATGAGTTGCGCCAGAATTATCCCAATCCATTTAACCCCTCGACCCATCTCAGCTTCACGCTCGCTCGGGCCGGCGAAGTGAAACTGGAGATTTACAATGCGCTCGGCCGGAAAATCGCCACGTTGATCCACGGCAGGTTGCCCGCAGGCCGGCATGAGTACGTCTGGGATGCGCGGCATGTGCCCTCCGGCATTTACTTCTACAAATTGCAAGCCGGCGCCTTCGCACAAACGCGCAAGATGATCGTGATGAAATAAGACCCATTGACCTCCCTTCGCTTGTCTGGCCGGCTGCCGCAAGCAGCCGGCCGGCGAAGTTTTTGCCGGGAGAAACGCAGCCGCCGTGCACCGCATGGTTGTTTCATTCACCACGATGACCTTCACACCGCTGTCGGCTGCCCGCCGCCTGCAACCGTTGCTGTGTTGCCGTTTGGCGCTTGCGGCGTGTGCCGCGCGCTTCCTTTCGTTCGGGATGCGCGGACACACTGCTGCGCGGCGGATGGTTGTGATGCTCGCAATCCTGCCGGCGGCCGGCCTGGCGCAGCCTCCGGCCTTTCCGGGAGCTGAGGGTTTTGGCCGCTTCACCAGCGGCGGCCGCGGCGGCCAAGTCCTCACTGTCACCAATTTGCAGGACAGCGGCGAGGGCAGCCTGCGTGCGGCAGTGGCGGCGCGGGGCGCCAGAACCATTGTCTTCCGCGTTTCCGGCACCATCGCCCTGCGCTCGCCGCTGCGAATCACGAACGGCGATCTCACCATTGCCGGACAAACGGCGCCGGGCGACGGCATCTGCCTGAAGGATCAGCCGCTGATCATCGCCGCCGACAACGTCATCATCCGCTTTCTGCGCATGCGTCTGGGCGATGTCCGCCGGCTGCCGGAAGATGCGGTCTCGTGCCTCGGCCGGAGAAACATCATGCTTGATCATTGCTCGATGAGCTGGGGCATCGACGAGGTCGCTTCCTTTTATGACAATGAAAATGCCACGATGCAATGGTGTTTGATCAGCGAAAGCCTGAATGAGTCGTATCACCACAAGGGGCCGCACGGTTATGGCGGCATTTGGGGCGGCAAAGGCGTGACGTTTCATCACAACCTGCTCGCGCATCATGCCAACCGCACCCCGCGCTTCAACGGCAGCCGCACGCATGGCGAGCCGGAGAGGGAACTGGTCGATTTCCGCAACAATGTGATTTACAACTGGGGGGAAAACAGCGCTTATGGCGGCGAGGGCGGCAGGCACAATCTCATCGCGAATTATTACAAATTCGGCCCGGCAACCGGGGATACGAAAAACCGCATCGTTGAGCCCTATGATGCGCGCGGACGCTGGTATGTGGCGGGCAACTTCGTCCACGGTTTCCCCGCGGTCACCGCCGACAACCGGACCGGCGTGCAGGGCCGCTTCGCGGATGCGGGCCAGGTTGATGCACCCCATCCCGCTGCGCCGGTCGTCACGCATTCGGCCGGGGAGGCTTTTGCGCTGGTGTTGGCCTGTGCCGGCGCCATACTCCCCAGGCGTGACACAATCGATGCACGCATCGTCGCGGAGGTCCGCAGCGGCACTGCAAGCTTTGGCCGTGCCGGGCTGGGTCTGATTGATTCACAAAACGAGGTGGGCGGCTGGCCGGTGCTGCGCCCGGCGCCGGCGCCCCCGGATGATGATCATGATGGCATGGCTGACGCCTGGGAGCGCCGCCATGGCCTCGATCCAGGCAATCCGGAGGATCGCAACGGCGATTACAATGGCGACGGCTACACCAATCTTGAAGAGTATTTGAACAGTCTGGCGCTGCCCGGCGGTGATTGCACGGCAACAGACAGCACGGCAAGTCTTGACAGGGAAATCCGATGAAAACCCTGATGCCAGTTTTCACCCTGCTTTGCTTCACTCCCTCCCTTGTTTTCAATTAGACGGGCATGACCGCACGCCGGAACCAGCTCGTTGTGCATGCCGATTCCGCCCGGTTTGTCAGCAGCCGGCCCATTTATGGGCAGTTCAGCGAGCTTCTTGGACGGGGCATTTATGAGGGCATATGGGTGGGTGACAACTCGTCCATTCCCAACACGCGTGGCATTCGCAACGACGTGGTTGCGGCTCTGAAGCATATCAAAGTGCCCAATCTGCGCTGGCCGGGCGGTTGTTTTGCGGATGAATATCACTGGCGAGACGGCATCGGTCCGCGCAGACAGCGACCCACAATGATCAACACCCACTGGGGGCGGGGTGACCGAGGACGCCAGTTTTGGCGCCCATGAGTTTCTCGATCTGTGCGAGCAACTGGGCGCGGAGCCTTACCTTTGCGGCAATCTCGGCTGCGGCACGGTGGAAGAGATGTCGAAGTGGGTGGAGTACATCACCTTTGACGGCGTGAGCCCGATGGCCGAGCTGCGGCGCAAGAACGGCCGCGACCAACCATGGCAGGTGAAATACTGGGGTGTGGCCAACGAGAACTGGGGCTGTGGCGGCAACATGACCGCGGAGTTTGATGCCGAGCTGTACAACCGCTAGGCCACCTACTGCCGCAATTATGGCGACAATCAGCTTTTCAAAATTGCCGGCGGTGACGGGGACGGCGATTTCAACTCGACCGAAGTCCTGATGAAAAAGGTCAGATAGGGTCTGATGCACGGTTTGTCGCTGCACCATTATTTTGTCAATGGCACATGGGAGAAAAAGAAATCCGTCACCGTGTTCGACAAGCACGACTATTCCCCCCTGATCGAATCCGTTTTGGCGCTGGAGGAGCTGCTGGCTGGCCACCTCAAAATCATGGATCGCCACGATCCCGAAAAACACATCGCCCTGGTGGTGGACGAATGGGGCGTCTGGCACGATGTCGAACCGGGTTCGCCACCGGCTTTCCCTTACCAACCAAACACACTGCGCGACGCCTTTGCTGCCGCACTCACATTCAACATTTTCCACAAATATGGCGACCGTATCCGCATGGCCAATATCGCACAGACGGTGAACGTGCTGCAGGCGATGATTCTGAACGACAGGGAGAAAATAATTCTGACGCCGACCTGTCACGTTTTCGATCTCTACAAAGTGCATCAGGATGCGCGGCTCCTGCCGGCCCAACTGCAAACGGAAACCTACGAACATCATGGCAAGAGCATCCCGGCATTGAGCGCTTCATGCTCGTGCGCGCCGGATGGCAGCCTTCATATCAGCGTTGTGAATGTGCATGCGCACAGGGATTTGCCTCTGGATTGCGAGTTGCGCGGCATGCAGACTGTGCGGGCCTCCGGCAGGATGCTGACCGCACCACACCTGCAGGCGCACAACACCCTCACCCAACTCGGGAATGTGAGGATCACTGCTTGCAACCGGCTCGCGCTGCGCAACAATATGCGTGCGATCACTGTGCCGGCCAAGTCCGTGGTGGTGGAGGTCGAGTAGTGCCGCGGGGAGGTGGGCACCGGCTCCGGGGCGCCGTGCCGTTGCCCGCAGGTTTTCCGCTTTTAATCTCTTGCGGGTTGAATCTGTGTAAAACCTGAATTTTGCATGCCGGCTTGCTGTGACCTGAAGGAAAATGGCCTGTTCACAAAACTCCGTAAGGAGTGAACTGTTTGTAGACAGGGCAATCTTGCGGGTCTTTAAACTCCGTCCGGAGTGGCCTGTAGAATTTCCCATGATTCGGCGCGGTTTTTTCGAGGAGAACCAAACAGGTCACTCCTCACAGAGTGAAATGCAAGAAGCAGCTTCACTAAAAACAGTTCACTCCCACCGGAGTTGACAGCAAAGCTGCCCGCAAAATTTTCTATGCACCACCCTTTAGGTAGTCGGCGGTCGCGATCCAATCGGCGTTCCTCGCGGAGGGATCAATCTGAATGCAAAATTCAGGTAAAACAGCAAAGATTTTTCCAACTGATACAAAAACCAACGGAAAAACTTCAACAGTCGGGTTCTTTTACCCGCTGGAGATTTTGTTTTTGGTTGTGGTTGGCCCACGCCGGGAGGGAGTTGCCGTGATTCTTCGTGCTGTAACGATGCTTTGCGGCGCGCTTGCCACGCTTGCCGGGGCGCAACACGCCATTGTTGATGCCGGCTACTCCGGCGAACCCGGGAGGCGGGTGAACGGTGTGCCGCACTTCGCCACCATTGGCGCAGCACTGCTCGCCGTGCCGGCGAACAATGACCGGCCTTTCCTCATTTTCATCAAGCAGGGACGCTACGACGAGAAACTGATTGTCGACCGGCCATTCGTGCATTTCCTCGGCGAGAACCGTGACAGCACGATCATCAGCCACGCGGATTGCAGCGACACGCCGGCGCCAAACGGCGGCAGGCTGGGAATGCAGGGCAGCTTCACGCTGCAGATCGCAGCGCCCGATTTTCGCGCCGAGAATCTCACCATCGCGAACGGCTTCGACTATCCCGCCAATGCCGCCAGAGCGGAGGATGATCCCGCCAAAGTTCAAAACCCGCAGGCTGTTGCCCTCATGACGACCACCGGCAGCGACCGCGCCGTGTTTTGCAATTGCGTGATCAAAGGCTTTCAAGACACGCTGTTTGCGGATGCCGGACGACACTACTTCCACGCCTGCCGCATTCTCGGTCACGTGGATTTCATCTTCGGCGCGGGCCAGGCAGTTTTTGAAAACTGTGAGATTGTTTCGCGCGACCGACCGGGCAGGCTGCCCACCGGTTTTGTCACCGCCCCCAGCACCGCGGCCGCGTTTCCCTATGGCTTCCTCTTCCTGCATTGCCGCCTGCTGAAGGAAACGCCGGCATTGCCCGGGGGCTCGGTTTGCCTCGGCCGGCCCTGGCATCCTGCCGGCGATCCGCGTGTGGAAGGCAGCGCCGTTTTTATCCGTTGCTTCATGGATGATCATCTTGGTGCGGAGGGCTATGCCCCCATTTCCATCCGGGATTCCACCGGGCAGCGCCTCTGGTTTGAAGTGAAGCCCGACTCGCGCTTTTTCGAATTTGAAAGCCACGGCCCGGGCGCAATCAAGAGCGCCCGGCGACCCACACTCAACGAAAAAGAGGCGGCCTATTACACTGCCGCACACGTTCTCAACGGTTGGCAGCCCGTTTGTTCGAAGCAGGGATTGTGAAAGGGCCGGGTCGTGAGCAAAAAAGCTTTTCTTTGTTTCGCACTTTTTGTTGGGGGGCTGCCGTTGCGGGCGCAGAAATACGTGGCCACGGACGGCAATGATGCCAATCCTGGAACCCTGGCCCGGCCATTTCAAACGATCAGCCGGGCGATCGCTGAAATCATACCGGGTGATACGATTTATGTGCGCGGCGGCAGGTATGCCCTGACGGCCACGATCATGATCCCGGCGGCAAAAAGCGGAACCGCAGGCCAATGGGTCACGTTGACGGCATTTCCGAATGAAACACCCCTGCTCGATTTCTCCGCGCAGCCCGGCGGCGCCAGGGGCATCAGCCTGCGCGCCAGTTACTGGCACCTGCACGGCTTGCAGATTAAAGGCGCGGGCGACAACGGCATGGAGATCGATGGCGGCACCAACAATCTCATCGAAAACTGCGCCTTTTTTGAAAACCGGGACAGCGGCCTGCAATTGAGCAACGGCGCGGCCGACAATCGCATCAGCAATTGCGATTCCTATTACAATGCCGATCCGCCCGATTACGCGGATGCCGATGGTTTCGCGCCCAAACTCACCGTGGGCTCAGGGAATGTTTTCCAAGGTTGTCGCGCCTGGGGAAATGCGGATGACGGCTGGGATGGCTATTTGCGCGGTGCCGACAACGTGAGCACGATCCTGGAAAACTGCTGGACGTGGGGCAACGGCTATCTCAAGGACGGCACCGACCCCGGCCCGCAAGCCAACGGCAACGGTTTCAAACTGGGCGGCGGCGACAACAGCAACAGCGGGCAGTTGCGGCATCATGTCGTCCTGATCAATTGCCTTGCATTCAACAACAAGCAAAAGGGCTTCGATCAAAACAACAACGCCGGCTCCATGACCCTGCTTCAGTGCACCGGCTATAACAACCGTGAAGCTAATTACAGCCTTTCCCGGGCGCTTGCCCCCGGACAGACCCTGACGGTGAAGAACTGCGTGTCTTTTGCCGGCCGGGTGGAGTTGGGAAGCTTTGCCGTGCAGGCCGCCAACAGTTGGATGAGCCCCTTCGTGGTGACCGCGGCGGATTTCGCGGATCTCGATCCCGCACCGGCCGCCCTGCCGCGCCGCGCCGACGGCAGCCTGCCGGCGATGCCCTTCCTGCACCTCGCCGCCGGCAGTGATTTGATCGATGCCGGCGTGGATCTCGGCCGGCCGTTCAAAGGCCGGGCGCCCGATCTCGGCGCCTTCGAAAGTGATTTCGGCACCGCCGTCGCAAATGAAAAATTCACACCGGCGGAGTTTCGGTTGCATCAGAATCACCCGAACCCATTTCATTCGATGACGATGATAGAATACGAGGTGCCCGGCAGTGCCCATGTCAAAATCAGCGTCTACGATATCCTCGGCCGGGAAGTCATGCAACTCATGAATGAGGCAAAAGCTGCCGGCCGTTACGAGCTGCAGTTCAACGCGCAAAATCTGCCCGGTGGTATTTACTTTTGCAGGCTCGCCGCCGGAAGCCTGATACAAACGAAAAAGATGATGGTGATGAGATCGTTCCGTGCCCGAGAAGGGCCGTTCCCACGGAGGGAATAACGACCCGGGTACTGAAGGGCATGCCTCGCATGCGGTATCTCGGTGCCCGGACAGAGAGCAGCATGCCCGGCGCAGCACGGTCGCGACTGCCCGGTTGCAAAAGTCAGACGCGCAGGCCGGAATGAAGCAATCTTTTGTTGCGGGCGCCCCTGCTTCCCGGGCATCTTGCCACGAGTTTTTGCCAAATAAAAAAACCGGGTTGACCTGATGAAAATCTCCCCTCTGCACGGCCCCGCTGTTACGATGCTGTTTTCTCTGTTGCGCCCGGCCGTCTTTTCCCTGTTGTTGCAATTCGGCAACGCGGCCGGCCAGACGGCATCTCATTTTCCCGAAGTCCCATTGCCTTCCTTTCCGAACCGGACCGTCAACATTGTGGAGTATGGTGCGGTGGGTGACGGCAAAACCATGAATACGGAAGCCATCGCCCGGGCGATTGCCGCATGCGCACAGGCCGGTGGCGGCCGGGTTGTGATTCCGGCGGGGCTGTGGTTGACCGGCCCGATCCAACTGGCGAGTAACATCGAGCTGCATGTCGAAAAAGGCGCGCTGGTGAGCTTCAGCCGAAACCGTGACGACTATCCCCTGGTTGACACCTGGTTCGAAGGCCGGCCGGAGTATCGCTGCATGGCCGCAATCTACGGCAGGGATCTCGAAAACATCGCTCTCACCGGCGCCGGCGTCTTCGACGGTGCTGGTGAAGTATGGCGTCCGGTGAAAAAATTCAAAATGACCGAGCGGCAGTGGCAGGATTTGCTCGCTTCCGGCGGTGTGCTCGATGACAAGGGTACGACCTGGTGGCCCTCCGAAGCGGCACGGGACGGCGAGGCCTTCCTCACGGCTATTCGCCAAAGCGGCAGGCAGCCGCAACGCGCCGATTATGAAAAGGTGCGTGACTTTCTGCGGCCGGTGCTGGTGCAATTGTACCGGTGCAGCAGGATCCTGATCGATGGACCGACTTTTCAAAACTCGGGCGCGTGGAATTTGCATCCGCTGATGAGTACGGATATTACCCTCCGCAATGTCACTGTCCGGAATCCGTGGTATTCACAAAACGGTGACGGGCTGGATTTGGAATCCTGCCGCAATGTCGTGGTGTACAACTGCACTTTCGATGTCGGGGACGATGCGATCTGCCTGAAGTCCGGACGCGACGAGGCCGGCCGCCGGCGCGGCATGCCCACGGAAAATGTGTTGATTTACGATTGCCGGGTTTATGCCGGCCACGGCGGCTTCGTGATTGGCAGCGAAATGTCCGGCGGCGTGCGCACCGTCGAAATTCGCGATTGCGTTTTCATGGGCACCGCCACCGGCCTGCGCTTCAAAAGCACACGCGGCCGCGGCGGCATTGTCGAGAACATTCACATCAAACGCCTTCTCATGAAGGACATACCCGCGGCGGCGATTACTTTCAACATGTTCTACAGCGGGCAGGCGCCCATTCCCGATCCCGGTTGGGATGCCGGTTTCGCGGTGGAGGCGGCCATGCCGGTGACGGAAGCCACGCCGCTGTTCCGCAATATCTCCATCAGCGAAGTGACGGTCCGTGGCGCGGGACAGGCGGTGGAATTGCACGGTCTGCCGGAAATGCCGCTGCGGCATCTGACCCTGCGGGATATTTCCATCAGCGCGCAACAGGGGTTGTCCGCTGTCAATGCAGATCATGTGAACCTGATCAATGTTGCAATTCTGCCGCAGCGCGGCCCGGCGCTGGCGTTTCACAACAGCACCAACGTTCTCGTCGAAAACCCGCGTTTTGCAGCGGAGACCGCCACGGTTTTGTCCCTTTCCGGTGGCAAGACGGCCGGCATCCAGTTTCACACACCCAATCTGGCAGAAGTGAAGAAGCGGGTCAAAATGGCACCGGAAGTGAATCCCCGCGCTGTGCAGTGGGGAAATTGAACAGGGCTCGAAGCAAATGACCAACGTCAATCAAAAGATATGGCACCGCTTCCTGCTGGTGGTGATGGTCGTCTTTCTTTCCGGCCAGGGCCGGGTGCCGCGCCAGCATCGGCCAGCGGCGCAGGATTTGCCATGGTCTGTTCGCATGGCTGATTCGGAAATGCAACGCCGCGGTGATTCGTTCTTGTTCCATGACAGCGCGAAGACCTCATGGGTCTATGAAACTGCCGTTTTCATGAAGGGACTGGAGCACGTCTGGCAGCAGACGGGCAGGCAAAAATATTTCGACTACATCAAGGCTTTCGCCGACTCCTATGTCGGACCGGATGGCAGCATCAAAACCTACACGCTGGCGGAATACAACCTCGACCACCTGAACCCCGGCAAGATTCTGTTGCTGCTCTATAATGTCACGCGCGAGGAAAAGTACAAAAAGGCCGCCGCTTTGGCCATGAAGCAGCTTGAAACGCAACCGCGTACCAAGGCGGGCGGCTTCTGGCACAAGAAGATCTATCCCTGGCAAATGTGGCTCGATGGCATTTACATGGCCGCGCCGTTTTATGCCGAGTATGCCGGGAGATTCGACCGCCCCGCTGCCTTTGATGATGTTGCACTCCAGATCATCCTGGTGGCGCGCCACACCTACGATTCCACCGCCGGCCTGTTTTATCACGGCTGGGACGAAAGTCGCCAGCAAAAATGGGCTGATCCGGTCACGGGCTGCTCACCGAATTTTTGGGGTCGTGCACTGGGATGGTATGCCATGGGCATCGTCGATGTGCTTGATCACTTTCCACAGGATCATCCCAAACGGGCCGAAATTCTTGCCATCCTTCGCCGGGTGGCTCGGGGGGTGCAAAAATACCAGGATGAGAAGACCGGCCTGTGGTATCAAGTGCTGGATCAGGGCAGCCGTGACGGCAATTTCCCCGAAGCCTCGGCCTCGGCAATGTTTGTCTACGCCCTTGCCAAAGCGGTGCGCAATGGCTATCTTGAATCCTCCTATTTGGCCGTGGCGGAAAAAGGTTATCGCGGCATCCTTGCGAACTTCATCAAGGTGGAACCGGACGGTCTGGTCACGCTCACACAGATTTGTCAGGTTGCCGGACTTGGCGGCAAGCCTTATCGGGACGGCTCTTATGAGTACTACATCAGCACGCCGGTTGTGAGCAATGATCTCAAGGGCGTGGGCCCATTCCTGATGGCCAGCGTGGAAATGGAGCGGTTGCAACAAGCCAGGTGAGAAAACGCTGTCGATCACGCGGACGCGGTCGCGACCGGCATGTGCCTTGTCGCCGCGTGTTTTGCGGGTGCCGCCGCCGTGCAGAATCCCGTTTCGGGGATAGAGATTGCAGCGAACCATTCAACGAAAGCAGAGAATATGACCGCACTCTATGCCCTCGACTGGGTGGTTATTGCCGGTTATTTTCTCCTCATTCTTGGCGTGGCCTGGTGGGTCAGCAAACAACGGCAGGACACGCCCGCCGATTATTTCCTGGCCAGCCGCCATCTCGGCGCGTTCATGATCGGGGCTTCCATCTTCGCCTCCAACATCAGCTCCGAACATCTTGTGGGCCTGGCCGGTACGGGCGCCACCGACGGCGTGGTGATGGCGCATTATGAACTGCATGCCTGGTGTTTGCTGGGGCTGGGCTGGGTGATGATTCCCTTTTACTTGCGCGCCAAAATTTTCACCATGCCGGAGTTTCTGGAGCGGCGTTTCTCCCCGGCGGCGCGCACGCTGTTTTCGCTCATTTCCCTGGTGGCCTATGTGCTGACCAAAATTGCCGTCGGCATTTTTGCCGGTGGCATTGTCTTCAGTGTGTTGCTGCCGGATCTCGAATTCAAGGGCTGCAACAGTTTTTGGACAGGCTCCATTTTGGTGATCGTGCTCACCGGCCTTTACACCATCTTCGGCGGCATGCGTGCCGTGGCCTACACCGAGGCGCTGCAGACGATTATTTTCATTCTGGGGTCGGCGCTGGTGACCATTTTGGGCCTGCAAGCCCTGGGCGGATGGAGCGAGCTGCGTGCGATTGCCGGACCGGAGATGTTCAACCTGTGGAAACCGCTGGTGCCGGCAGGGCTGGAAAGCACCTGGGCGCCGGTGCGGGAAACGGGCCGCATCGCCTGGTATTTCAATGACGCCTTTCCCTGGCCCGGCATGTTGTTTTGCGCGCCGATCATCGGCCTGTGGTATTGGACCACCGATCAATACATCGTGCAGCGCGCACTGGGCGCACCCAACGAAACGGAAGCCCGCCGCGGCACGATCATCGCCGCCTTTTTCAAGCTGCTGCCGGTTTTCATCTTCATCATTTCCGGCCTCATTTGTTTCGCGCTGGCGCAAAGTGGAAAAATTCCCGCCTTACGCGCGCAACTCTTCGACAGCGGCGGCGTGCTGTTGCGCGACAACGCCCAGAAAACATTCCCCCTGCTGGTGGCCCATGTGCTGCCCATCGGCGTGCGCGGCCTCATGGTGGCCGGTCTGCTGGCCGCGTTGATGAGCTCGCTTGCCGGTGTCTTCAATGCCTCCTCCACGCTGTTCACGATGGACTTTTATGCCAGATTGCGGCCGCAAGCCACCCAGCACCAACTGGTGTGGATGGGCAGAGTCGCGACCGCGGTCATGGTCCTGATCGGCTTTCTTGGGATTCCGGTGATTCAAGGCGGCAAGGGCCTCTACGATTATCTGCAGGGAGTCCAGGCCTATCTCGCACCCCCGATTTTTGTGGTTTTCTTTCTCGGTGTTTTCAACAAACGTTTGAATGCCAAAGGCTGTCCGGCGGCGCTGCTCACTGGTTTCGCGCTCGGATTCTTCCGCCTCGCCGTTGACACACCGGTGAAGCTGATCGAAAATTTTTCCTAAACCAATGGCGAGGATCGAGTCATGCTGTCTCTACGAATATTTGCGATGATGACGCTGGTGGCGATTTTCCCCGGATACTCGCAGTGGAGGGAGGTCGGCGCTGTCCATGCGCAGGCTTATCCCGAAACCCTCGCTATCTCCGTAAAAAATCCGGCGGGGTTTGCGCGTCTGCAGACCGGGATTGTTTTCGATATGGTGCAGCTCAAAGCCAAAGCGCCGGCGTTCAACCCCGGGGCTTTTGTCGTATTGTCACAGGACGGCGAGCTGGCGGGTCAAGCTGTTGATGGCGACGGTAACGGCAGCGCCGATCAAATCGTCTGCGTTGCCGATTTTGCGCCTTACGAGACGAAAACATTGACCGTGCGCTATGCGAAGTCCGGCGTGTTGCAGCACGCCTATCCCAAACGGACACAAGCGGAACTTTCCCACAAGGTGGGCGGCAAGTTCGTCAATCGCAAATACGAAGGCGGCACCTTTCAGAACGTGCAATACCTGCGCGTGCCATCTGAACACACCGATCATTCCTTCTACATTCGCTACGAGGGCCCGGGCTGGGAGTCGGACAAAATCGGCTATCGCTTCTATCTCGACTGGCGCAATGCCATCGATATTTTCGGCAAAAAAACGCCGTCAATGGTTTTGCAAAACGTCGGGCAGGATGGCTTCGATTCTTATCACGAGATGTCGGATTGGGGCATGGACATTTTAAAGGTGGGTGAATCCCTGGGGATTGGCTCGCTCGCGATGTGGCACGCGGGCAAGGCGCAGCGCATCGCCCACACCGACAGCGTGACCTGTGCGATCATTGCCAACGGCGCCGTGTACTCGCAAATTCAGACAAAGTATTTTGGCTGGAAGGCCGGCGGCGGCCGTTACAATGTCGTTTCAAATCTGGCCATCACAGCCGGCAGTCGTTTGACCAAACACGCTGTCGAGATTTCCGGCAATCCAGAGAATTTGTGTACGGGCATCGTCAAGTTTGACAGCACCAGGCTGTTGGCTTCGCCGCCCTCGCATGCAGGCTGGGCGTATTTGGCAACTTACGGCAAACAAAGTTTGGCGAATGACAAGCTCGGCCTGGCAGTGTTGTATCGCAAGCATGACTTGATCGAAGTGAGAGGCGATCAATACAGCCACGTGGTCGTGTTCAAGCCGGCAAACGGTCAACTGACTTACTATTTTCTGGCCGCCTGGGAGCAGGAGCCGAACGGCATTAAAGCCGCCGAAGAGTTTGAAACTTACCTCAATCAAACCGTGGCGGAATTGAATTCACCGCTGGTAATTGAATAAAATTTGGTGCTGTCGTGTTCCCCGGGAACAGATCAGGAGTGGCATAATGAAAATTTTACCGGCCATAGATCCCGTGCGCACAAAAAGTCTGACGACTTCCGAGCTGAGAGAGGCATTCCTGCTCGAAAATTTGTTTCAGCCTGACAGCGTGCAATTGGTTTATTCGGAGATCGATCGTGCCGTCATCGCTGCAGCGATGCCGGTGAGGAAAAACCTGCTGCTTCCAACATGCAAAGAACTGGCGGCAGATTATTTTGCGCAGCGCCGCGAGATTGGTGTGCTCAACATCGGGGGGCCGGGGCAAATCAGCGTCGATAAAAAAGTTTTTGATCTCGCGAATCGCGACATGCTTTACATCGGCAGGGGAGCGAAAAAGATTGTCTTTGGCAGTGACAAAGACACGGAACCGGCGGCATTTTTCATCTTGAGCTTTCCCGCGCATCAAAGTTATCCAACCGAACTGATGCGCTTTGCCGAGGCGGATGCGGTTCGTCTCGGCTCGCCGGAGGGCGCGAACCAGCGCACAATTTACAAATACATTCATCCCGGCGGCATCGAAAGCTGCCAGTTGGTGATGGGTTTCACGCAACTCAAAAGCGGCTCCATCTGGAATACCATGCCGCCGCACACCCACTCCCGGCGCATGGAAGTCTACTTGTATTTCGATGTGCCTGACAATGCACGCGTTTTTCATTTCATGGGCCGGCCTGATGAAACGCGTCATCTCGTGATCGCCAACCGGCAGGCAGTGATTTCGCCAAGCTGGTCGATACACTGCGGCGCCGGCACGAGCGCGTATGCGTTTTGCTGGGGCATGGGCGGCGAGAATCAGGCGTTCGAGGACATGGATGCGGTGCGCCTGGAGCAGTTGCGTTGATTTTTCCAGCAGGATTCCACATGATCCTGGATAAATTCAAGCTCAACGGCAAAATCGCCATCGTCACCGGCGCTTCGCGAGGGCTGGGCCGCGGCATGGCGCTCGGGCTTGCAGAAGCCGGCGCGGATTTGGTGCTCGCCGGGGTGAGCGACATGTCGGCGGTTCAACGAGAAATCGAAAAACTCGGACGGCGTTGTGTCACTGTCATCGCGGATTTGGGCAATAAAGATTGTGTTCCGACCATCGTCAACTCGGCCGTCGAAAAGCTGGGCGGGATCGACATTCTGGTGAACAATGCCGGCATCATTCGCCGCGCGCCGGTGCTCGAATTTGCCGAAAAAGATTGGGACGAGGTGATCAAGGTCAATCTGCGCACGTTGTTTTTTCTCAGTCAGGCCGTGGCGAAAGTGATGGTCGGACAAAAGCGCGGCGGCAAGATCATCAACGTCGCCTCGTTGCTTTCCTTCCAGGGCGGCATTCTGGTTCCCTCATACACTGCTGCGAAAAGCGGCGTGATGGGGCTGACCCGTATTTTCGCCAATGAACTCGCGTGCCACAACATCAATGTGAATGCGATCGCTCCCGGTTACATGGCGACGGACAACACCAAGGCGCTGCGTGAAGATCCCAAACGCAGCACCGAAATCCTCGCGCGCATTCCAGCGGGCCGCTGGGGCACGCCGGAGGATTTAATGGGGGCGATCGTTTTCCTGGCATCAGAGGCCTCCAATTACATGCACGGCCACACGCTGGTCGTTGACGGCGGCTGGTTGAGCCGTTAAACTGGTCCTTTTAATTGTAACGCGGCATTCATGCCGCAACCAAATTTTATTGGATACGGATAAACACAGATTCGCACAGATTTATTACCTGAATTTTACATCCTTTTTTGCCACCTTTCGCCTGATAATGAATCTCAGGCTCAAAGCTAAATCCCTCGGAAGGCGGCTGCACACCAATCGGGTGATAAGTCGGCTTTTCGTTGACTTGAGCTTCGAGTTTGCGATTTCAATCGCAGACAGTAGGGGCAACACGACCCGCGCAAATGCAGGTATTATCCGTGTTGATCCATGGAAATCTGTGTCCTAAAATTTTCGCATTCGTCATAGTTTTCCAGAATAACACTATAATAGGCAGAATGATTATTGGGCGGCATCGTCTCCACTCATTCAGCCGCAAGCTCATTACGTCAACCGAAATTTTTGGCTGGTGTGAACTCAATCTTGCATTTTCCATGAACAGCAAAGCACATGTGATCGTCGTCATCGGAATTCTTGCCCTCATCGGCTGCGGCCGCGAAAACCGTGTGCGGGTGCTCAAGCTGGCGCACGGCCTCGATTCCAGCCATCCCGTGCACAAGGCAATGGAATACATGGCCGAGCGTGCGCTGGAAAAATCCGGCGGCAAACTCCGCATTGACGTCTACCCCAGCTCGCAATTGGGAACCGAACGCGAATGCCTCGAGCTGTTGCAAATCGGCAGTCTCGGCATGACCAAAGTTTCAACCAGCGTCATGGAGGGTTTCGTGCCGTCGTACAAAGTTTTCAGCCTGCCGTATTTATTCCGCGACGATGCGCACCGCTTCCAAGTTTTGGAAGGCGAAATCGGCATGCGCTTGCTGCAGGCACCGGAGAAATTTTTTCTGCGCGGACTTTGCTACTACGACGCCGGCAGTCGGAGTTTTTACACCAAAGCAAGACCGATTATGCGCCCCGCGGATCTGGCCGGGCTGAAGATTCGCACGCAAGAGAGCGCCACCCCGATGAAAATGGTGTTAGCGCTCGGCGGCTCGCCGACGCCGATTGCGTGGGGCGAGTTGTACACCGCTTTGCAGCAGGGCGTGGTGGACGGCGCCGAAAACAATCCGCCGAGCTTTCATCTTTCGCGGCATTACGAAGTTTGCAAATATTATGCGCTCGATGAGCATTCCTCGGTTCCGGATGTGCTGGTCATCAGCACGGTCGTTTGGAATGCTCTCTCGCCCCAGGAGCAGCAATGGCTGCAGGAAGCGGTGGACGAGTCCGCCGAATATCAAAAGAAAATCTGGCAGGAAGCCACGGCGCACGCGCTCGCCGAGGTGCAAAAAGCCGGCGTCGAAATTTTTTATCCGGACAAAACCCTGTTCACCGAGCAGGTGGCCGGTCTTTATGAGGAATACCGCAGCCAGCCGGAAATTTACAATCTCATTCAAGAAATCAAAGCCGTGAGGTGAGCATGCAACGCCTTCGATCCGGCGTCGATCAGGTTTTGAAATGGCTTGTGATCGTGCTTATGAGCGCGATGGTTCTCAACGTTTCATGGCAGGTATTCACGCGTTTCGTGTTGCGCGACCCCAGCTCGTACACCGAAGAATTGGCGCGTTATTTGTTGATCTGGGTTGGCTTGCTCGGCGCCGCTTATGCCGCCAGCCAGAAGATGCATCTCGCCATCGACATTTTGACCGCGCATTTGCACGGGAAATCCCGGCACTGTGCCGAAATGTTTATTTACCTCTGCACTTTTCTTTTCGCGCTCACCATCATGATGATTGGCGGCATTCGCCTGGTCAATCTCACGCTCACACTGAATCAAATCTCCGCGGCGTTGCAAATCAAACTGGCTTATGTTTACCTGGCGCTGCCGCTGAGCGGCATCATCATCATGTTTTACGCCGCATGTTTTTTTGCCGAACAGCTTCGCATGCTTTTGGACGGCAAAGCGATGCCAGATTCCAGCCGCTGACCAATACGAACCGGCCCGAATATGACCGACATACTCGTTCTCGTGCTCAGCTTCATGGTTTTGCTTCTGCTTGGCGTGCCCATCGCCTTTTGCCTCGGCATCTCGACCGCGTTTACAATGCTCATGAGCATCCAAGCCATGCCGGCCCTGACCACTGTGGCGCAACGCATGGCGACTGCGCTCGACAGTTTTGCGCTGCTGGCCATTCCGTTTTTCATTCTCGCCGGCCAATTGATGAATCGCGGTGGCGTCGCGCGGCGCCTGATCGATCTCGCCAAAGCCCTGGTCGGCATGTTGCCCGGCGGATTGGCTTATGTGAATATTCTCGCCTGCATGCTGTTCGGCGCGGTCTCGGGTTCGGCGGCAGCGGCGGCGGCGGCAATTGGCGGATTCATGACGCCCTTGATGAATAAGGAAGGGTACGACAAAAATTTCAGCGCCGTCGTCAACATCACTTCCTCGACCACCGGCTTGTTGATTCCGCCCAGCAATATTCTGATTGTTTACTCGCTGGCCAGCGGCGGCGTTTCGATTGCCGCGCTTTTTCTCGCGGGTTATTTCCCCGGCATCATTGTCGGCGTGGCGCTGATGATCGTTGCGGGCTTTATCGCGCACAAAAAAAATTATCCGGTCGGTGCTCGCATCGCCTTTAAAGAAGGATTCATGCGTTTCCTTGAGGCGATTCCAAGCTTGTCTTTGTTGCTCGTGGTGATGGGAGGAATCCTTGCCGGTTATTTTACCGCCACGGAAGCCTCTGCCATCGCCGTGTTGTACACATTCATTCTCTCCGTGCTCATTTATCGCGAGGTCAAATGGAAAGAGCTTCCCCAAATTTTGCTCGATTCGGCGGCGACCACCGCTATTGTCATGTTGCTCATCGGCACTTCAATGGGCATGTCGTGGATCATGTCGTATGAAAACATTCCGCAAAACGTCAGCGAAGCCTTGATTGCGTTGAGTGACAACAAGATCGTGTTGTTGTTGATCATCAACTTGATTCTATTGTTCGTCGGCACGTTTATGGACATGACGCCGGCGGTGCTGATCTTTACCCCCATTTTTCTTCCCGTGGTGGTGAAACTGGGAATGGATCCCATTCATTTCGGCATCATTATGGTTTTGAATTTGTGCATCGGCCTGTGTACACCGCCGGTGGGCAGTGTTTTGTTCATCGGCTGCGGCGTGGCCAACACCACCGTTGTCAAAGTGCTCAAGCCGCTCATCCCGATGTTCATCGCCATGATCGTGGTGCTCATTTTGGTAACGTACATACCCGAGCTGAGTCTGGCATTGCCGAAGTGGTTCGGTTTTTGAATGTTTTAACGACGAAAAACATGAAAGACATTTTCATCACTGAAAACTTTTTGCTTCATAACGAAACCGCAGTCGAGCTTTATCATGATTATGCCAAAGACCAGCCCATCATCGACTATCATTGCCATCTCCCGCCGAAAGAGATTGCCGAAAATAAGAAGTTCGAGAATCTGACCCAGATTTGGCTGTACGGCGATCACTACAAATGGCGCGCCATGCGAACCAACGGCGTCAGCGAGAGATTTATCACCGGCGATGCTTCCGATTGGGAAAAATTTCTCGCGTGGGCGGAAACGGTTCCCACAACGCTGCGCAATCCGCTTTATCACTGGACGCACATGGAGCTGAAGCGACCGTTTGGCATTTCCGACAGGCTTTTGAACAAGGACACCGCCAAAGAAATTTGGGAGATTTGCAACGCCAAGCTCGCGCAGGATGAATTCTCCGTTCGCGGCATCCTGCAGCAATTCGATGTCCGGCTGATTTGCACCACGGACGATCCGACCGACAGCCTGGAATATCACCAAAGTATTCGCCATGACACCGGTTTCGATATTCGCGTGCTGCCGGCATTTCGCCCCGACAGGGGGCTGGCCATTGAAAATGGCCCTGCCTTTCGCGAATGGGTGAACAAGCTCGCGGCCGCCGCAGACGTTGACATCAGGAAATTTCCGGATTATCTCGCCGCGCTCAGAAAGCGGCGGGATTTTTTTCATGCGCAGGGCTGCCGTCTGTCCGATCACGGCATTGAAACCGCGTATGCAGAAGATTACACCGAAAGCGAGATCGAGAATATTTTTGACAAGGCGCTCGCCGGCAAGCGTCTCGATCACAATGAGATACTCCAATTCAAATCCGCGATGTTGTATGAACTTGGCCTGATGTATCACGAAAGAGGCTGGACACAACAATTTCATCTGGGCGCGCTGCGCAACAACAACAGCCGCATGTTCCGCACGCTCGGACCGGACACGGGATTCGATTCCATCGGCGATTTTGAGGTTGCCAGGCCACTGGCGAAATTCTTGAATCGTTTGGACGACAAAAACAAGCTGGCGAAAACTATTTTATACAATCTCAATCCGCGCGACAACGAGGTGATGGCGACCATGATCGGCAATTTTCAGGATGGCAGCGTCGCCGGCAAAATGCAATATGGCAGCGCCTGGTGGTTTCTCGATCAACTGGACGGCATGAAGAAACAGCTCGAAGCACTTTCCAATATGGGATTGTTGAGCCGTTTCATCGGCATGCTCACCGACTCCCGCAGTTTTCTTTCCTTTCCCCGCCACGACTACTTCCGCCGTTTGCTCTGCAACATGCTCGGCGAGGATATGGAAAAAGGTCTAATCCCCAATGATGTGCCACTCGTTGGGAAGATGGTTGCTGGCATATGCTTTGACAATGCGAACGAATATTTTGGTTTTGGTCTCAGCCGATAATATGTTTCGCAACAGCACCCTTCGGCTGCGACGCCGAAGCCGGAGCTTGCGCCACGAAAACAATGTGTTTGTTTGGAGCCTGTATGGCCATGAGCTTGATGCCAATTATCGAAAAACTAAAGATGACTCCCGCAAGCGGCAATCAGCCCTTCCTGGTCGAGCTCTCCAAAAATGAATCCCTGCGGATTTATCCGAAATCGATTCATCAATTGGATCACTCTTATTTTTTCATCGCCCGCCGCGGTGTGAAAAAATATTTATTTCTTTCGCCAGCGAATGATTCTCATGCAATGCCGGCTCGCTTTGAAGGCGAGACGCTTGAAGCAAATCCGCCACTCAAATGTTGTCCGCTCAATCGGCAAAACGCGGCGGTGCTGCGCGAGCTGTTTGATTTCACCCGCCCGGTTTTGCTGGGCGTGGAAAATTCCTTTGGCCTCGGCGACCGCCTCGGTCTGGCCAATCCCGCGCATCTGCGCGCCATTGCCGGCACGCCGTTTCGCGCCATTCTCGCGCAGCAATCCATCCGCGAACTCGAACGCACCGAACGTACCCCTGACGAGGTGATGGATGCGGCGACGTGGGCAGTTTTTCAAGAAGGATACAAGAAAGGATTTGGCGCCGATGCCGATCATCTCAAAACCACTGAGCACATTGACCGCATGATGCAAGCGGGATTCACATTTTTTACTTTTGATCCCAGCGCATATGTGGTGAATGAGGCCGCGAAACTACCCGACAGCGAGTTGTCCGATCGCCTTAAAGCACTGCCTTGGGAGGTTCTGGCAGATACGCCCGAAGGAATGCGCTCGCGCTACGAAGGCAAAAGCTTTCGCATCACCGATGATTTCGAGATTCATACGACGGCTGCGGAAGTGCTTTGTAGTTTGGTAAAATACGGTGCCGTCATTGCACATGCCGTCACGCTTTATAGGCATCTCGAGAGCAAATATCGCGGACGGGCTTATGAAGTGGAGCTTTCGGTGGATGAAACCGATTCTCCTACTACTCCGTTCGAGCATTTTCTGGTCGCCAATGAATTGAAACGCTTGGGAGTGAAACTGGTCAGTCTCGCTCCGCGTTTCGTCGGTGATTTTGAAAAAGGGATTGACTTCAAAGGTGATCTTGCTTTATTTGAAAAAGAATATGTCAAGCATGTGAAAATCGCCGAGGCGCTCGGCCCGTACAAAATCAGCATTCATTCGGGTAGTGACAAATTCAGCGTCTATAACGTCATTGGATCGTTGAAGCTTGGTCACGTGCATGTGAAGACCGCGGGGACGAGTTATTTGGAGGCGTTAAGGACGATTGCAGAGAAAGAGCCAGCGTTGTTCAGCGAAATTCTCGACTTTGCACGCGGCCGGTATGAGACCGACAAAGCTTCGTATCACGTCTCCGCCAAGCTTGAACGCGTGCCGCCCTCACAAAACTGCACGCTGGAGCGCTTTCTCCGCCTCTTTGAGGACAACGATGCGCGACAGGTGTTGCACGTCACGTTCGGCTCCGTGCTCACTTGCAAAGACAGCGCTGGCAAACCGGTTTTCAAAGACCGCATCTTGCGCGCATTGGAACAGCACGAGGAAGCGCATTATGAAAACCTGTGCCGGCATTACCGCCGGCATATCGAACCGTTTTTGCAATGAAATGAAGCAGCAAAAACTTCTCGAAATGCAAAAAATGCTTGAAAAAGAGGTGTAAAATTTTTATACTTAGAATACCAGGTATAATTAATATATTTTTTGCAATAACGCCTGAGTTTTGTGAAGGACACTTTATGGGAATAGATTTCAACACACCGACCCCATTGTACCGCCAAATTGCGGATGATATTAAAGCCAGGATTGCCTCTGGACAGATGAAGGTAGGGGATCAGCTTGACTCGCAACAGGAGCTGGCCAAGAAATATGGTGTCAGTCTGATCACGGTGAAAAAGGCGTTGGCCGATCTCATCCACGAGGGCGTGCTTTTTAGCCGTGTGGGAAAGGGAACTTATGTTGCGGCACGAAAGCGGGTTGCGATTGATCTGTCCAGGTATAAGACCATCGGTTTAGTTTTGCGAGATTTGAAAAGCCCCTTCTTTTCGCTTATTGTTCACAGCGTTGAAGAAAAAGCCTCCGAAAGGGGATATAATCTTCTGCTCTCCAATTCCGGGGATCGCCTTGATAAAGAAGAGAGCCAAATCCACCATTTTCGTCAAATCGGTGTGAGTGGCTTAATTATCGCTTCAATGAGCCGCATTTACCGAGCGACCAACAGTATCCGAAAATTACACCAGGAGAACTTTCCCTATGTTTTTGTATCTTATATGGAAGACGAGGATATTTTCTACGTCGGCACCGACCATGAATATGGCGCTCATCTGGCGACGGAGCATCTGATTAAACTTGGCCACTATAGAATTGGTTATATCAGTTGCGAAGAAGGAAATTTGTTGAGCGAGCTCCGCAAGAAAGGTTACCTGCGCGCGTTGCAACAATATGGAAAACCCTTTGAAGAAAGCCTGGTCTTTCGTTCCTCGTCAAAAGGCGAAGGGGACGATTACCAGTCCGGCTACGAAATCGGCCTGCGCTTTTTGGCACTTGCCCAAAAACCCGACGCCGTGTTTGCATACAAGGATCTTGCCGCCCTTGGATTTCAGCAGGCCCTGCTGGATCACGGTCTGAAAGTTCCTCATGATGTTGCCATTGTTGGTTTTGACGATATTGAAAGCGGCCAGTATGCTCCGGTGCCTTTGACGACGATTCATCAGCCCACCGCGGAAATTGGCGCCATCGCCGTAGAAACACTTATTAAAAGAATCGAAGGGAAGGAAGCAAATATACGCACCATTTTGAAACCCACGCTTGTCGTGCGTGAATCCTGTGGCGCAAAGTTACGATCCATTTCTCGCAATATGTCATACAGTGTTACAACTGCTTAACTTCAAGTAAATTTTTAACTAGGAGTGTATTTAAATCCTTATTTTTGCCGTTATCCTGGTATACTTGGTATATTATATTGATTGCTGCACAGCTTGACACATTTTAATTTTATGAAAGTGGCGTCCGCCCTTGCTTAACCTCGGAACCAACAAATTCCGCTTCATCAGCTTTATTCGGTGACGAACTATGAAAACGAAACTGCAAAAACTCGATCGCCGCAATTTTATACGGACTTTGGCGGGCGGTCTTGGCGGCTTCGCGGCCACTTCGTGGCTCGCGCCGTCGCCGTCGCCGGCTCTTGCTCGCCCTATGGAGAACGCGCGTGCCGCGTTCAATAATTTGAAGATCACTGAGCTCAAATTTCTCAAGTTGCAATTTCCCGGCAAAACGCCGGTCAAGCGCAATGCCATCATCACCAGCGGCGGCGAGGCGCCGAGCCTGAAGATGCTGGAGCTTTACACCAATCAAGGACTGATCGGCCGCAGCCTGCCCAAAGGCCCGGACAGCTTGATCAAAAGCGCCTTCAGCAAAATTCGTGGTGAGAACCCGTTTGATGTGGAGCGCCTGTGGGATCACATGTATCGTGACAATCGCAAGTCGGTGGCAAAAGGCGAATACATCGAGGCCATCGGCTCGCTCGATATGGCGATTTGGGATCTCATCGGCAAGGCGCTCGAGTTGCCGGTTTATCGCGTGCTCGGTGCCTATCAAACCAGGCTGCGCGTGTACGCCGCTGGCGGTTATTACGAAGAGGGCAAGACCGTCGCCGATTTGGTGAAAGAGATGGAGGGTTATGTGAGCGAAGGCTTCCGCGCCGTGAAGATGAAAGTCGGTGGCGAAAGTTTTAGCGTCGATGTCGAGCGCGTTCGTGCCGTGCGCGAGGCGTTGGGGCCGGACATCGATCTGATGATCGATGCCAACAACAAATGGCTCGCCTACGACGCGATTCGTTTCGGTCGCGCGGTGGAGAAATACAATCTGTTTTGGTTCGAGGAGCCGGTGGTCGCGGATGATTTCGCCGGCTGCGCCGAGGTGCGTCAGGCGCTGGATATTCCCATCGTTGCCGGAGAAAATGAATACACGCGTTGGGGCTGTCGCGATCTGATCACAGCCGGCTCCGCGGATATTTTGAATCTCGACACCGTGAAAGCCGGCGGCATCACCGAGTATCGCAAAATCGCGGCGCTAGCCTCGGCGTTTCACATTCCGGTGGCGCCGCACGGCAGCCCGCACATGGCGGTGCACCTGCTCGCGGCAACGCCCAATGCGTTGATCATGGAAACCTATCCCGGCGTCGAGAGCCAGTACAACCCGGCGCTGCCGCTCTTTCCGGTGAAAGACGGCTTCATCACGGTTCCCGACAAACCCGGCTTGGGCATCGATCCGGATCCGGCGCTGGTCCAGAAGTATATGGTGAGCCTCCAATGATGAGAAATTTATTTTTCGGTTATGCCTCAAGGCTGCTCATAATCGGAGGAGCAAATCATGAAAGGCCAACCTTTTTTTGTCGCGCTCGTTCTCGTCTTTTTTGCGGGAACGAGCCTCGTTGCCAGCTCGACGGGTAAAATCGTTGGCGTCGTCAAAGACGCCCAAACCGGCGAGCCGTTGCCCGGCGCCAATGTTTTTTTGCAAGGCACGGCCCTTGGCGCCGCGACCAACCTCAAAGGCGAATACCTCATTCCCTCCGTGCCGGCCGGCGACTATATGCTGGTCGTCTCATATATCGGTTACAAGAAGGTGACGATGCCGATCAGCGTCACGACCGATCAAATCACCCGCCAGGACGTTAAACTGCAATTCGAAGTCATCGAGGGGCAAGCCGTCGTGGTCACGGCGCAATTGGAAGGCCAAGCGCGCGCCATCAACCAGCAATTGTCTGCCAACACCATCGTCAACGTCGTGTCTTCGGACAAGATCAAGGAGTTGCCGGATCAAAACGCGGCGGAATCGTTGGGGCGTTTGCCCGGCATATCCATTCAGCGCGACGCCGGCGAGGGCACGAAAGTCGTGATTCGCGGCCTGTCGCCGAAATTCAACTCGATCACCGTCAACGGCGAGCGCATTCCTTCCACTGAGGCAGTTGATCGCTCGGTCGATCTCAGCATGATCTCGCCGGACATGCTGGCGGGCATCGAAGTGTTCAAAGCCCTCACGCCGGATAAAGATGGAGACGCGATCGGCGGCACGGTGAATTTTGTGATTCGCAAAGCGCCCGAAGGTTTGAAAACGGATTTCCGCTTGCAAGGCGGATACAACAATCACGAAAGCGATTACGGCGTGTACAAGGGCAGCGCGAGCTTGAGCAACCGCTTCTATGAAGATAAGTTGGGCGTTATTTTGACCGGCAATCTGCAGCGGGCCAATCGCAGCTCGGACGTGCTGGAGGCCGACTATTCCTTTGCCGGACAGGGCGTGGACCGCGCCAAAATCAAAGTTGAAGATTTGAATCTCGGCGACCGGCTGGAAACCCGCGACCGTTACGGCGCCTCGCTGGCGCTCGATTATAATTTGGGCAACGGCTCCATTCTTTTCAACAGCTTTTGGAGCCGCACCGACCGCGACGAGATTCAGCGCCGCAAACGGTATCGCGTCGGCACCACCCGCGTGGAATATGACTTGATCGACCGCCGCATTGAAACCACGTTGCTGACCAATTCTTTGAGCGGGGAGCACACGTTCAAACTCCTCGAGCTGAGCTGGCGCGCTTCGTATTCCGACAGCAAACAGAACATGCCGTTTTCCCATTACGCGCGCTTTCGCGAGGACGCCGCCTACACCGCCGACTTGATCGAAGACCAGGGGCCGGAGCTGATTCCGCTGGGCGCAAAAAACAATCTCGCCGAAACTTATTTCAAGAACGATCATCTCGACGAGCAACGGATCGAAGACCGTGATTGGACCGCGCAGCTCGATATCAAAAGGCCGTGGGTGTTGGGTAAAAAAATTTCGGGTTATTTCAAACTCGGCGGCAAAATTCGCGACAAGGATCGCACGCGCGACGATCATCGCATTTGGACTTCTCATTTCAACCTCGATGCGCTCGGCCGTGAGATGGCCGCGAACCCCGAGAGGTTTCGCAACGAATTTCGCCTCTACGAATTGACCAACGTCAATCGTCTTGGGCTCAACGCTTTTCTTGATCCCGGCTTCAGCGCCGGAGATTATCTCAACGGCCAGTTCACGTTTGGCCCGGGGCTGAGTGTGGACAAACTCCACGATTTTTTGAATACCTTCCGGTCCTTCATTTTAATGAACGGCGACCCGCTGTATGTCGTCGACAAGCTTTATGATTTGCGGGATTATAAAGCCGGCGAGCAGATTCGCGCCACCTATTTGATGGCCGAGTTTAATCTCGGACGCAAGCTCACCCTGCTGGGCGGCGCCCGCTACGAATGGACGGAGAACGATTACAAAAGCATTTTCGGAACGCCGGAAATTGGGGAAGATGGTCAGAGCGTGAGTGGCGTGACCGATACCACGGGCGTTCGGCAATATGATGAGATTCTACCGATGGCGCACCTGCGCTATAAATTCACTTCGTGGTTCGACATTCGCCTGGCCGCCACCAAAACCCTTTCGCGTCCCGATTACTTCAATCTCGTGCCGCGCGAAAGTATCAACAACGACGAAAGAATTATCGAACGTGGCGAGCCGAATCTGAAGCCGACCCGCGTGTGGAATTACGACGCCTATCTGTCGTTCTACAGCCGCTTGGGGCTTTTTACCGTCGGCGGATTTTACAAGGAACTCCGCGACATTGATTATCTCCGCCGCTTCCCGATTCTCGAAATCGGGCATCCCTATCGCGGTTACGACATCGTCGGGCCGATAAATGGAAAAGGCAAGCCCACGATCAAAGGCTGGGAAATCGATTTGCAAACCAATCTCAAGTTTTTGCCCGGCCCGCTCGACGGCCTGGTGCTGTACGCCAACTATTCCCGCATCACCTCAAAAACTTTTTACCCCTTCTTCCGCGTTGAAACCAAGCTGATTCCCACTCCTCCCTATGTTGTCTCCACGGCTATCGATACGGTGCGTTCGGGGCGCGTCGCCGGCCAGGCGGATTATATTGCCAACTTCGCGATCGGTTACGAGAAGAAAGGATTTTCGGGTCGCCTGTCACTGATCGCGCAAGGCGGCAGCCTGGAAAATTTGGGCGGCACGAGTGAATTTGACGGCTTTGCCGATGATTTTTTGCGCTGGGATCTCACCTTGCAACAGAAAATCACCAGCGGCTTCAGCGCCTTTCTGAACTTCAACAACATGACCGATTATGCGGAGAAGGCCTTTCTCGGCATCAAGGCGTTTCCAACGAGTGAGGAATTCTTCGGCTGGACGGCCGATCTCGGGCTGCGCTACAAGTTTTAACGCGCCGTTATGAATTCTTTTCGTTTATTTAACCAAAACAGTGAGGAGGTTGGCCTATGATCAATTGCAAGCCGCCGCAAGTTGTTTGAGCCGTATCACACCACTAACAAAAATTTCGCACGAACTCAAAACCGGAGAAGCCACGATGAAACCAATTTACAGACTGCTGCCCCAATTATTGGCGTGCGCCATCGCCGTCTTGGGGTGGTTTGACGAATCCAATGCCCAAGAGCGCCGCGTGCCGATTGCTCCCGGCATCGGAACGTTGAACGCGGCGATCGCGGGGGATACCGCTAGAACCCCCAACACCGTTTACGTGCTGGAGCGCGGCGCCGGAAAAATTTATTTGTTGTCCGGAACCATCGATCATAACTTTCCGCTCACGATTATTTCGGAGGGAACAGGGGAACGCCCGCGCTTGGTGCCGCTGGCGGATAACGCCGGCAACTCGACCCGCGCCTTTCGGAGCCGCGCCAATCTCACGCTCAAAGGCTTGTACGTCACCGGCGCCAATTCTTTGGGCGCTTACCGCGAGACCAACATCATCCGCACCGGCGCCGATAACGTTCGCATCGTGCTGGAAGATTGCCATCTCGATCGCGACGGCCAATCGGCCATCCGGCTCGACAACAAATTCTGCCGCGTGTTCGTGAAAAAGTCCATCATCAGCAACATCGGCGAGGCGACGAATCTGGACAACGGCCGCTTCATCGATGCGCGCGGCGTTCAACAAGATTCGATCTGGGTGGAGAACACCACCGTTTACAACATCACCAGCCGCGTCTATCGCGTCGGCGACGGCGGCTTGAGCAAGTTCCACTATTGGAACCACAACACCATCGTCAACAGCGCACAGCATTGCCTGGACATCGAGCAGTTGGCGACCTTCATCTTCACCAACAACATCGTGGTCAACGGCGCTTATTTCGGCACGGACACCACGACAACGCCCGGCAGCGTGCCGCGCACGCTCATCGAGCTTGATCCCCCCGGACCGCTGCTCGCGGGCCTGAGCTTGAGCGTGACGATCCGCAACAACAATTTCTATTTGGATCCGGCGATCTCGAGTCTGTTTCCCGGCATCCGCGGCCGCAAAGTCGTTCAGCCCTATGACTCGATTGCCACGGCTCATGCCAGTAATACCACTATGGAAGCCATCGCTTTTGTCAACGGTCCGCCTTCGCACATCCCTTTGGTGATGGCTTTCCTGGATACCAGCAGATCCATGTCGAGTTATCCACCCTTTGATACCTCGAAAGAGCCTTACGATTTCAAATATCCCACCACGACGGCGGCGTACACCGGCTCCACTGCCGGCCAGCCGCTCGGCGCGCTCACGTGGTTCGGCCTCGACATCATCAGCGCCGTGAAGGATCGCGCCGGCAGCAAAGTGCCCAACTCGTTTCGTCTGCTCGGCAATTATCCCAATCCGTTCAACCCTTCGACTGCAATTTGCTTTGATCTGCCGGTTGCAGCCGAAGTGCAAATCGCCGTGTTTGATGTCACCGGCCGGCAAGTGCTCGCCACCAAGCCGGTGCGCATGAACGCCGGCTCCGCGCAGGCGCTGCGCTTGGACGCTTCGGCCCTCGCCACCGGTGTGTACTTCTATCGCGTCACCGCCGCGACGGCGAAACAAACGTTTACCGGAACGGGTGATATGCTGTTGGTCAAATAAGGCTCAGTGGTTGAAAGTCCGACTCGAATCAATCTCAGGCCAGAGAAAGTTTCTACGCCATTTTTTGAACTCGGATGACACGGGTCGTGTGGATGAGCACGGATAAAACATAAATGAACCAAAGCAAAATCCGCAATGATCCGTGTCATCCGAGTAATCCGCGTTCAAAAGCATTGACTTTAGAAAGCAAGATGCATTTATGAAAACTAACCGCCGCGCATTTTTGGTGACAACTTTGGGCGCTGCGCTCGGCGCAACTTTGCAGGCGGCGCCGGTGCGCGCGCAAACGCGCACAATCGCGCTGGAAGAATTGGACGCCGCCGCGAAAAAGCCCGTGCTCAGAGCCAAGCTTTTTAAAGATCCCATAATCATCGCCGCCATCGACTTGCTGAAAAACGGTGAGGAGTGGTTCGTGCGCGTGCGCTCGAAAGACGGCGCGGTCGGCATGGCCGTTTCCAACAATGAGCGCATGGATGCCTTCTATCCCATTTTGACAAAAATCGTCGCGCCGTATTTTATCGGCAAGGACGCCCGGCAGCTCGAGACGCTCATTGACGGCGTTTATGTTCATGACAGCAATTACAAGCTGCAAGGCCTCGCCTTTTGGATGTGCGTCGCCTCGGTGGAATTTGCGATTTTGGATTTGCTCGGCCATCTCGCGGGCAAGCCGGTGGGCGATTTGCTCGGCAGCGTCACTCGCAACGAGATCAAAGTTTATCGCGCCAACAACGATCGTGGCTTGTCGGCGGAAGAATCGGTTCGCCGTACGAAAAAGCGCGTCGAGGAAATCGGCGCCAAAGCGCTGAAGTTCAAAGTCGGCGGCAGATTAGGTTTCGCGGACTCGCCGCCCGGCCGCACCGAGAAGCTGATTCCCTTGATGCGCAAGACGTTCGGCGACGAGATGGTGATCATGGCCGACGCCAACGGCTCGTACAACGTTGCGGAAGCGGTGCGTGTCGGCAGAATGTTGGAGGAGCACAAAATCACTTTTTACGAAGAGCCTTGCGCGTTCGATGAGTTGGAAGAAACCAAACGAGTTGCCGACACGCTCACGATCCCCATTGCCGGCGGCGAGCAGGAAAGCAGCCTCTGGCGCTTCCGCTGGATGATTCACAACCACGCTGTGCAAATCGTGCAGCCGGATTTGTTTTATTTCGGCGGCTTCATTCGCAGCGTGCGCGTCGCGAGAATGGCCGCCGCAGCCGGATTGGAATGCACGCCGCATATGAGCGGCAGCAGCGTCGGTTATCTCTACGTGATTCATTTTGCCTCGTTCGTTCCCAACGCCGGCGAGTTCATGGAGTACAAGGGCAAAAGCGAAAAAATACCCATTCATTGCGACACCTCGACGCTGATCTGCAAAGATGGCATCGTCCGCGTCCCCACCGGTCCCGGCTTTGGCATTGCCATTGATCCGGATTTTGTGAATCAAGCTGCGGTGATCACGGGTTGAGTTGAATAGAGATTATGTCATAGCGCAGACTTCCAGTCTGCAAACGAAGGCAAGCTGGAAGTTTGTGCTACAAACTCTTCGCGACCGTGATGGTCTTCGAATTTAATACTGCATGAAAATGAATAAAATGAATAAACGATCCCTCCACGCCGTGCTTTTTTTGACGCTGTTATGCGCGCTCTGTTGGCGAAACGGCCAAAACCTCGCGTTGGCCCAATCTCCACCGCAACTCTTCACCCCCAGCATCGAGATCAACCGCCAGCTTCAAGGCAAGGACATCGCCGCCGTTGATTTCTACGGCTTGGTGCCGGACGAAAAAGATTTCACCATCCATCCCAGCCTCCGCCCCGGCTGGACATGGTTGTCGGCGAAAAACGTGCGCCACAAAGACAAGACCATCAGTTTTTTTCTGCATAACGGCGATCTCTATTGCGACGAAACGATCGTGAGCAATTTCCGTCGCCGCAAAGCGAAAAAGAACGTGACCGAGCTGGTGCAGGCCAATACCTTTCACCTTGCTTTTCTCCGCGGCGATGGGAAGGATGAAGAAGTACTGATCTTCATCGCCACTGACACAGACAAGCAAGTCGAGGTGAAGATTGATCGAACCTTGCTCGGGGTTGAAAAACGGCTGCGGTATCAGCTTGCAGCCGGCGACGCCAAACTTTTGCGTATTGCGCTTCAGAGCCTGCGGCCGGAGTGGGAACCGCTGTATGTAAAACCCCGGCACCCCTTGCGGCAACGGATCAATCTCAATCACGATTGGAAATTCCACAAAGGCGATGTCGCCAATGCGCAAGCGCCGAATTTGAATGATGCCAATTGGGAGCCGGTAGCTTTGCCGCACAGTTGGAATGCCGGCGACATCATTGATGATCGCAATTTCAACGACGGTTTGGATATTTACACCTCTTATTGGCGCGGCATAAGCTGGTACCGCAAGCAGTTTACGGTGGATCAAACTTGCAGAGGGAAAAAAATATTCATTGAGTTTGAAGCCGCGAATCAGGTGGCAGAAGTCTGGCTCAATGGCGTGCATTTGGGACAGCACATCGGCGGATACTTGGGGTTTGAATTCGAGGTGACCAGCCTCATAAAATTCGACAGATCGAATCTTTTGGCAGTGAAAGTTGACAATCGTTTTGATTACGATATTCCTCCGCATACCGGCGATTTCAACATGATGGGGGGCATTACGCGAGAAGTTTGGTTGAAGGTGACGGAAAAGGTGCATGTCGTTTCAACCTTTGTCACCACACCGGAAGTTTCTCATCACGCCGCGACCGTCAAAGTGGTGACGGAAATAAAGAATGACGCCAATCATGCCAAAGAACTCCGGCTGGTTGCCAGCGTTGTCAATGCGGAAGGATTCATTGTCGCCTCGATGGAAAGCCACGCACGAGTGGAGAAAAACGCCTTGCACACATTGACACAACAGAGCGGCGCGATTCCGCAGCCGCGTTTGTGGTCGCCGGAGGAGCCGAACCTCTATACCGTTTATTCCCATCTCTATGATGGCGAAACCCTGGTCGACGAATATGCTTCGCCGCTCGGTTTTCGCTGGTTTGAATTTGATTCACAAAAAGGTTTTTTCCTCAATGGCAAATATTTGAAGCTTCGCGGCGTCAATCTGCATCAGGATCGTTTCGGCTACGGCCCGGCAGTGCCGGATTCGCTGCGCGTGCAAGATTTGCGTTTGTTCAAGAAAATGGGCATCAACTTCGTTCGCCTCGCGCATTATCCCCATGATCCGGTAATGCTGCAGGAATGTGACCGCCTGGGTATTCTGGTGTGGGAGGAGATTCCCTACGTCAATACCGTCGGCCGTGAAAAGTTCATCGACAATTGCAAAAACATGTTGGCCGAGATGATCGCCCGCGACCGCAATCATCCCGCCATCATATTTTGGGGAATCGCCAACGAAACTGCCGAAGCGTGGATGCCCGCCTCGGAAGTGCCGTACATCCGCAAGACGCTTCAAGCGCTCCATGATCTTGCGAAAGCGCTGGATACGACCCGGCTCACCGTGCAGGCGCAAAACAACATGGTGGATTACGATCTGGCCGGCATCACCGATTGCATCGGCTTCAATCGTTACTTCGGCTGGTATCGCGGCGCCATCGAAGATTTCGGCAAGGATATTGATGAGCTGCACCAAAAATATCCGCATTGGAAAATTCTGATCAGCGAATATGGCGCCGATGCCAAACGCGGTTACCATGTCGAAAACCCCGAACGCTTCGATTTCAGCGAAGACTATCAACTGCGGTTTCACGAAGGCTATCTCCGGCAAATCAACGAGCGGCCGTGGCTTGGTGGCAGCGCGGTTTGGAATGGCTGCGATTTTGCCTCCGAGCATAAAATTGGCAACATTCCCCGCCTCAATCAGAAAGGTCTGGTCGATTACAGACGCCGGCCGAAGGATGCCTACTATTTTTATCAGAGCCAATGGTCACAAGAGCCGATGGTTTACATCGTCTCGCACACGTGGCGCCATCGCAGTGGCAACAATGGCGAGAAGAAGCGTATTCGCATTTTGAGCAATTGCGACGTCGTGGAGCTGTTTCTCAATGGACAACCGCTTGGCGCCAAAGAAGAGGATTTCGTGTGGGAAGTGGCATTCCATGAGGGAGAAAACGAACTGTTTGCCAGGGCCAGAAAGGACGAGGTCACTGTGAGTGACCGGGTAAAGTTGTATTTTGAATTCGCGACCAGGACCAATAACCGCAAGTGAACTCTCCGCTGGGAATTGTGAAAGGTCATACGACAACTTATGCTCTATCCCCAAAACAATCGCTGCCGTACCGTTCTCGATCTCTCCGGCTTTTGGGAAATCAAAGCCGATCCGGATCGCTTTGGTGTTGAAAAAAATTGGAACGATGGATTCGAAGCAGATGCTTATATTGGTGTGCCCGGCAGTTGGAATGAGCAGCTCGCCGAAATCGGGCTGATGAATTATGTCGGGCCGCTGTGGCACCAAACGCGCTTCCATGTTCCGTCCGCTTTATCCGAGAAAACATTGCTGCTGCGATTTGGCTCTGCTGATTTTCATGCCCGGGTTTGGGTCAATGGGGAGTTTGTCGGAGAGCACGAGGGTGGATTTTTGCCCTTTGAATTCGACATCACTTCTTTTATCAACCATGATGCCGAGAACCTACTCGTCGTTTGCGTGGACAACACGCTGACCTATGACACCATTCCCCAGGGCCTCACCAAAGAGGATTTTGCCTCATTCCGCAAAAATCGTGACGCCTCTTTTCCTCCGACGGCGTTTGACTTTTTTGCCTACGGTGGTCTGCATCGTCCGGTGAAGCTTGTCGCGCTTCATCCTCTCCATCTTTCCGAGGTGAAGGTCGACACCGCCATCGCGGGCACAACCGGCCATTTAAAATTCGAGGCAACATTCAGCCGGCTTTCCGAGGCAGCAAGCGTGGAAATCTCTCTTTGGGATGGCAGGCAGAAGCTGGAGAAAAAAATAAAACCCTGCAACTATTCAACCGTCGCCGGTGAATTTGCCATTTCGCGCTGCCAATTTTGGTGTCCCGAGAATCCCCATCTCTACCAGCTCCGGTTTTCAGTGCAGGAGAATGGTACGCCGGTGGATGAGTATCAGGTTGAAGTCGGCGTTCGCGAAATCACCGTGGCCGGCGCGAAGCTGCTGTTGAATGGCGCGCCCATTTTTCTGAAAGGCTTCGGCAAGCACGAGGACTTCGCCGTTCTGGGAAAAGGTTTATCCCACCCCCTGATCGTCAAGGATTTTCAATTAATGAAATGGATTGGCGCCAATTCATTTCGGACCTCGCATTATCCCTACGCCGAAGAAATCATGCAGATGGCCGACCGCATGGGATTTTTGATTATCGATGAAGTGCCGGCGGTCAGTTTGAACTTTCGCCACGTCACCTCCAAAACCCTGGAGAATCACAAACGGGCGTTAACCGAGCTGATCGCGAGAGACCGGAACCATCCGGCGGTGATCAGTTGGAGCATCGCCAATGAACCCGGCATCTGGGGAGAGGAGGAAGCGATTTCCGAAAAGGCCGAGAACTATTGGGCGGAGATTTGCCGGCATGTCAAATCGCTCGATTCGACCCGGCCGATCACCCTGCCGGCTTTCGCCTTTTGGAAAGAGCGGGATCCTGCCTACAAATATTCCGACTTCATTTCCATCAACCGCTATTGGGGATGGTACGAGATTCCCGGCGAGATCGAGGAAGCCGGCGCCACGCTCAAAGCGGAAATGGAATTGCTCCACGAAAAGTATCAGAAGCCGATTCTCGTCTCCGAATTTGGCGCCGATACCATCGACGGGTTGCATGCCACCTATCCGCAACTGTTTACCGAGGAATACCAAACTCAGTTGATTCAGAAATATTTTGAAATCATCGAATCGCTGCCGTTTGCCATCGGCGAGCATATTTGGAATTTCGCCGATTTCCGCACCGCGCAACATTTCCGCCGCGTAGTGTTGAACAAAAAAGGCGTATTCAATCGGCAACGGGAGCCGAAGGCGGCGGCCTTTGCGATTCGCCAACATTGGCTCTCATTTGATAAAAAGCCGCGTGCGGCAAAGTCTCGAAGAGACGATTGAAAACCGAATGCTCATGATATTACAAATGTTGTTTTCAAAGGTCCTTTCTGGACTTGGGATTTTTGAATTCTTCGGGACAAAATTTATCTCAGCCCATTTCGCGCTTAACCCAATGCGGACAAGCCGCAACCCAAAAGAAAATCTCTAATGGATAGAAGAACCCAACTGTCAAAGCCTTATCCGCTGGGTTTTTCTATCCGTTGGAAAATTTTTTTGCAAAGATTTGACTTGTAACAGATTGACATGAACTGATCACTGTTCTGCATCAACCATGGCCGGCCTGACTCCACTCGACTTTGCGGTTATTCTGTTTTACCTCGCCGGCATCACCTGCATCGGCCTGCGCGCCTCGAAATCGGTGAAAGACGTCGGCGATTTTTTCATGGGTGGGCGGCGCTTTGGCAAGCTGTTGATGATGGTCAAAGCGTTCAGTGTCGGCACGCGCGCCGATCAAGCCGTGGCGGTGACCGGCGCGTCCTATCAAGTCGGCCTGTCCGGCGTGTGGTATCAATGGCTCTACATTTTCAGCACGCCGTTTTATTGGATCATTGCGCCGATCTACCGCCGGCTGCGTTATCTCACCACCGGCGATTTCTTTGAACAGCGTTATGGCAAAGCTGCGGGTGCACTTTACACCTTCGTCGCGCTGCTCTTTTTTTCGGTCGAGATCGGCATGGTGTTGCGGGGCACCGGAACCACGGTCGAAGCACTGACCAAAGGGCAGATTCCGGCCAATCTCACGATTTTTGTCGCCACCGCGGTCTTCGTCTCCTACAGCGCGGCAGGAGGCTTGGTTGCCGCCGTAAAAACCAAGCTCCTACAAGGCGCCATGCTCGTCATCCTTTCGCTTTTGCTCCTGCCATTTGCTTTCAGCGAGGCCGGCGGCTTTGCGGGATTGCACCAAAAGCTGGCGCCGGAGATGTTCTCCCTGGTGGCGAAATTCGAAGTCACGTTATTCTTCATCACAATGGTCACCATCAATGCCTTGGTGGGCGTCGTGGCGATGCCGCATCATACAGCCATCGGCGGCGCCGGAAAGAGTGAAATCAGTTGCCGCACCGGATGGACGTACGGCAATATTGTCAAGCGCTTCGTTACTCTCTGCTGGGCTTTTACCGGCTTGTTTGCTTTGGCGCTCTATCCCGGGCTGGCCGAGGCCGAACGCGAGCAAGCTTTCGGGATGATGATTTTAAATTTGCTGCCCGCCGGATTAGTAGGACTGATGATCGCGGCGATGGTTGCCTCATTGATGGCAGTTTGCGATGCCTACATGATCGATGGCTCGGCTCTATTCACCCGCAACTTTTATCGAAAGTTTTTTGCGTCAAGCTCCCGCGAAGAGCACGAGATGAAAGTGGCGCGCTGGTCCTCCATTCTCGTCGTCGGCGCCGGCATTCTGTTCGCTCTGGTTTTGTCCGACGTCGTCTCCGGCTTGAAGTTCATTTGGAAAATCATGGCCTTTATGGGCATTCCGTTTTGGATGGCCATTTTCTGGCGGCGGGGGAATCGCTACGGACTTTGGGTGAGCGTCATGGTGACTTCGACGCTTTCCTTTTACACACAATCACGCGACTGGCCGATTGAAAATCAGATTGCGCTTTATCTTCCCGCCGGGGTGCTGGCTTTTATCATCGCCAGCCTGCTTACCAAACCGGAGCCGGAAGAAAAACTGCGCGCCTTTTACACCTTGCTCCACACGCCGGTGGGTGAAGAATATAAACTCCGCAACGCCGGCATTGAGATCATTCATCAAGGCGGCAGCTACGCCGGGCCGGTGCCGCGCCCATCCGGTTTCGCGCCCGCGCCAACGGAATCTCTCGAAGAGAAAGGGCACGCCCTGCTCTTGGTGGATTTGCTGGACCTGCCCAAAACCTTCAGCTTCAAACGCTATCGCATCGATATTTTGGGATTCATGGCGGCGTGGGGTTTGGTAGCGGGGATTATCCTGGTTGCCGTTTTACTGGCGCGAATTGGGGCTTGAAGCGAATAACAAAAAGCAAAACGCCGATGCCCGCAGATTTACAATCTGCGGGCATCGGCGCCAATCTGCGTCCCCAAAAACAAAGTCATGAGTTATGCATGAATTTAGCGATCTGAACCGGAGTGCAATGCTTTAGCATTGCAAAACTAAAGTTTTGCACTCCGAGTTCGCTTGGCTAAATTCATACTGAGTTATGAATATTTTTCGTACTTTGATCAACCTTGTATTTGTCGCCGTGGCGCTGAATTGTGCGCTGGCTTCCGCCGAATCCAAAAAGATCGTGCGCTATCAGGATCAGGCCGGCGCGGTGCATTACGGCCTCGTCAAAGAAGACAAAGTGCATCAATTGAAAGGCGGCATCGAGGCGTTCGCGCGCGGCAAGTATGAGCTTGACGGCAAAATCCTCCCGCTGGCGCACCTCAAAATTCTCGCGCCGGCCGAACCGTCGAAGGTGATCAACTTCGGCTGGACGTACCCGCAGCATGCGCAGGAAGTCGGCGGCCAGGTGCAACGCAACGATCCGCTGGTGTTTCTGAAGCCGCCGACGGTGATCATCGCGCATCGCGACACCATTCGCTACCCGCACGGCTTGTCCAGGCAGGTGGAATTCGAAGGCGAGCTCGCCATCATCATCGGCAAGCACGCGAAAAATCTCACGCCGGAAAACGCGCTGGATTGCGTGCTGGGCTACACCTGCTTCAACGACGTGACTGCACGCGATCTCACCCAAAGCGATCCGGAATTTACGCGCGGCAAGGGCTTCGACACCTTCGGCCCGCTCGGCCCGTGGATCGTCACCGAGATCGACCCGCGTGATTTGCGCCTCACGACGACTTTGAACGGTGAAAAAAAGCAGGACGCGCGCACCTCGCAGATGAGCTACGGCATTCCGTTTCTCATCAGTTACATCTCGCAAGTGATGACGCTCAACCCCGGCGACGTCATCGCCACCGGCACGCCCGCAGGTTCGGCGGCGATGAAACCCGGCGACGTGGTGAAAATCGAAATCGAGCATATCGGCGAGCTGGTGAATTACGTGAAGTAGGAACTAATTGATTTGAATGAAAGCGATGGCGGAAAAATGTTTGGACTGAAAAATAGAGATGGAGTAAACATTATGCTTTTCAATTTTAAATGCATGACTCTATTCATCTTCATGCCGTTGCTCAGGCTTGATCCGAGTCTCGTCATCGCGCAGAGCCTCGAGGCCGTTGTCAACGTCAAAGCCCACGGCGCGAGCGGCAGCGGCGAGAAACTCGACACCGAGGCGATACAAAAGGCCATCGACGCCTGCCACGCGCAGGGTGGCGGCACGGTTTATTTTCCCAACGGCACTTATCTCTCCGGCACGCTGGTGTTGAAGAGCAATGTCACGCTGCATCTCGAAGCCGGCGCGACACTTCTTGGCAGCGCCAATCTCGCGGATTACAAACCGTACGCGCTGAGGCCGGATTTGGAGGCGCAGCTTTTGGGCACGAGCAATCAAGACACCGGCAATTTGCACTTAATCTATGCGCAGAAGGCAAGCCATGTCGGCATCACCGGCAAGGGCAGAATCGACGGCAACGGCCGTGCGTTTTGGGATGAAAATTTTCTGCCGCGGCCTCGTCCAGCGCAGATGATCGAGTTCGAAACTTGTGAGGACGTGACGATCGAAAACGTGACGCTGCAAAACAGCCCGTTTTGGGCGCTGCACATTTTGAGCAGCAACCGCGCGCGCATCGACGGCATCAAGATTCTCAATTATCGCCAAGGCCCGAACACCGACGGCATCGATGTCAACTCTTCATCGAACGTGCAGATCACCAACGCTTTCATCGACACCGGCGACGACGCGATCTGCTTCAAATCGCATTTCCCGAACGAGCCGGTGCAAAGCGTGACGGTCTCCAATTGCATTTTGATCAGCGACGATTCGGCGATCAAATTCGGCACGCGCTCGCACGGCGACATGAAATTCATCACGATCGCGAATTGCATCATCCGCAACAGCACCTACGGCATCGCGTTTTTCATGAAGGATGGCGGCCATTACAACAACATCCGGATTTCCGACGTCATTTTGGAAAATGCGTCGTGGTCGGAAAGCCGCCGAACGGTTTATCCGATTTTCATGGACATTGAAAAACGCACGCCGGCTTCCGCGCTGGGAAAAATCAGCTGGATGAGTTTGCGCAATTTGACGATCACCACCGGCGGGCATTGCCTGATTGCGGGCATCCGCGAGCAGCCCCTCGAAGACATTGCGCTCGAAAACATTCGCATGGTCGTGCCGTCGTGCGACGAGGTGCAGGGCAAATCCAAGCCGCGCGGCGTTCGCAATCTGGCTGCGCCGCCTCCCGGAACCGATTTCGCCGGCGTGCCTGCGCATTGGACGTTTGCGCACATCAACGGCTTGACGATCAAAAATCTTCAAATCGAAGTCGAGCATGAAAGCGCCGAGCGGCAGCGACATGCGATTTGGGGCGCGCACGTGCAAGCGGTGACGATCATGGAATTTGCGGGCCGCGCCGCGGGCTTGAACAGCACGCTGGCGACGATTCATCTCGAACAGGCGCGCAATGTTTTTTTCAACGCCTGCCGTGCCGAGGCCGGCACGCACGTTTTTCTCCATCTCACAGGCAGGGACACGCAAAACGTTGCCGTGATGAACAGCGATTTGGCGATGGCGCAAAATGCCTTTGTGATCGATCGCGAGGTGCGGAAGAAAACGTTTTATCAAGCATCGAACCGGTTGAAATAAAAAGGCCGGAAGAGATGAAAAGGTATTGATTTTAAAGGCAATTTTGTTTCATTTAAAAAATGTCAAGTCTGTCAAAGTCGCCGCGGCGCTCTTTTAAAAAGTTTGTTCAATATGGTTTTGCCAATTTTTTCCTGCAATGAGTTTATCTGATGACCCTCGAACAACTGAACACGCTATATGATCTCTCCGGTCGCACGTTCGTGATCACCGGTGGCACCGGCGTCTTGGGAAGGGAGATGACGTGTGCCATTGCCGGCTGCCGCGCGAATGTCGCCCTCCTCACCCGCACACCCGAAACTGCTGCGCCGCTGCTCGCGCGCATCGCGAACTGCAGCGGCCGGGCAATCGTCGTCCACGGCGACGTGTGTGAGGCTGGCACGCTGAGGAAGGCGGCGGATGAAATTATCAAAACATTCGGACGCATTGACGGTTTGGTCAACGGCGCCGGCGGCAACAATCCCCGCGCCACCACGAGTCCCCAGCAATCTTTTTTTCAGTTGTCGAAGGAAGCGCTGGAATGGGTGATCAATTTGAACTTGATGGGTACCATTTTGCCGAGCCAAATTTTCGGGAAGTATATGGCCGAACAAAAAGAGGGCGTGATTTTGAATGTGTCATCGATGAACGCCATTCGGCCCTTGACCCGCATTCCGGCATACTCGGCGGCAAAAGCGGCGGTGAGCAATTTCACGCAATGGCTGGCGGTTCACATGGCGCAGGAATATTCCCCGAACATCCGCGTCAATGCCATCGCCCCGGGATTTTTTCTAACTGAGCAGAATCGTTTCCTGCTCACAGACAAAGAAACGGGTGAATTGACGCCGCGTGGGAAAAAAATCATTGAGCACACGCCGATGGGGCGATTTGGAAAACCGCAGGATCTGCTCGGTACCACGCTCTGGCTGCTCTCGCCGGCTTCGGCATTCGTTACCGGCGTCGTGGTGCCGGTAGACGGCGGGTTTTCGGCGTTCAGCGGCGTATAACCGGAGTGCAAAGATTGTGTCCCGCCCACTGCGATTGCGCACGCCGAACCGTCTTTTTATGAACTTCTTTCAGGAGAATGATGCGCATGAACGGAAAAGCCGACATCGGCTTGATTGGTCTGGCCGTGATGGGCCAAAATCTGGTTTTGAATATGAACGACCACGGCTTTACGGTTGCCGTTTACAACCGCACGACTTCCAGGGTCGACGAGTTCATCAATGGTGCTGCCCGGGGCACCAATGTGATCGGCACGCACTCGATCGCCGAGTTGACCGCCCTTTTGAAAAAACCCCGCCGGGTGATGCTGATGGTGAAGGCCGGACAGGCGGTGGATGATTTTATCGAGCTGTTGCTGCCGCATCTCGAAGCGGACGACATTATCATTGACGGCGGCAATTCCAATTATCAAGACACCATTCGCCGCACGCAATATGTCGAGAGCAGGGGCCTGCTGTACATCGGCACCGGCGTTTCCGGCGGGGAGGAGGGCGCGCGCCACGGACCTTCGATCATGCCGGGCGGCAGCCCCCAAGCCTGGGAATTCGTGAAGCCCATTTTTCAAGCCATTGCCGCGAAAGTGAATGGCGAGCCGTGCTGCGACTGGGTGGGCGAGAACGGCGCCGGCCATTACGTCAAAATGGTGCACAACGGCATCGAATACGGCGACATGCAGCTCATCGGCGAGGCCTACGATCTGATGAAGCGCGGCCTGGGCATGAGTAATGATGAGATGCACGAGGTTTTTGCACGCTTCAACCGGGGCAGGCTCGATTCCTATCTCATCGAGATCACGCGCGACATTTTGGGTTATCGCGACGAGAGCGGCGCGGCGGTGCTCGATCTCATTCTCGACGCGGCCGGACAAAAAGGCACCGGGAAGTGGACCGTCGTTTCCTCGTTGGACCTGGGCACTCCGATCACGCTGGTCAGCGAAGCGGTGTACGCGCGCGCGTTGTCCGCGATGAAGGAGGAACGGGTGCAGGCGGCAAGGCTGCTCAAAGGGCCACAGACGAAATTCGACGGCAACAGGAACGAGTTCATTGCTGATCTCGAACAGGCGATGTACGCGGCCAAAATCATCTCGTATGCGCAGGGCTACATGCTGTTGCGGGCCGCCGCCCAAGAATACAACTGGAATCTCAATTACGGCGGCATCGCCCTGATGTGGCGCGGCGGCTGCATCATCCGCTCGGTTTTTCTCGGCGACATTCGCAACGCCTTTCAGCGCGATCCCCATCTCACCAATTTGTTGCTGGATCCCTTCTTCCGCGAACAGGTGATGGCGGCGCAGGCGGCGTGGCGCCGCGTGGTGATGCAGGCCACCGCGCTGGGCATTCCGATTCCGGCCATGGCCTCGGCGTTGAGCTTTTTCGACGGCTACCGCCAGGAACGCCTGCCAGCGAATTTGCTGCAGGCGCAGCGCGATTATTTCGGCGCGCACACCTACGAGCGCATTGACAAACCGCGCGGTCAGTTCTTTCACACCAATTGGACCGGCCGCGGTGGTGACGTGACCGCAGGCAAGTACAACAACTGAGACCAGCATGCTCATCGGCAAAGGCTCGCCACACGAACTGCTCCGGGCGGCGCAGGTTTTGGAATTATGCGCGCAGGCATTTGAAAGCCGCAGTCTCACCGGCAAGCGCATTCTCGCGATCATTCCCGACAACACGCGCAGCGCGCCCATCGACCTGATGTTCCGCACCGTTTATCAGTTGCTCGCCGATCGCGTCGCGCGTTTGGATTTTCTCATCGCGCTCGGCACCCATCCGCCGTTGTCCGAGGCCGGCATCAGCCAGCGGCTCGGCCTGGGCAACGGGGAATTGCGCACCCGATATGCCAAAGCGCGCATCTTCAACCACGCCTGGAATGATGCGCAGCAACTTGCCCGCCTCGGCACGATTGCCGCGGACACAGTAGCGGAGATTTCCAACGGCATGATGCACGAGCCGGTCACGATCACCATCAACAAAATGATTTTCGATTATGATCTGCTGATGATCATCGGGCCGACTTTTCCGCACGAGGTGGTGGGTTTTTCCGGCGGCAACAAATATCTCTTTCCCGGCATCGCGGGCAGGGAAATCATCGACATGTTTCACTGGCTGGGCGCGCTCATCACCAGTCCGGTGATCATTGGGACAAAGCACACGCCGGTGCGGCGGGTCGTCGATCGCGCCGCGGCATTCGTGCCGGTTGAGCGGATGTGTCTGGCCCTGGTGGTGAAAGGCAGTGATCTCGCCGGTTTGTACATCGGCACACCGGAGGAAGCGTGGAGCGCGGCGGCCGATCTGTCGCGGGAGATTCACATCATTTACAAAGAGCGGCCTTTTGCAAAAGTTCTCTCCTGCGCGCCGGCGATGTACAACGACTTGTGGGTGGGCGGCAAATGCACTTACAAACTGGAACCCGTGGTCACCGACGGCGGCGAGCTGATCATTTATGCGCCGCACATCAGGGAGATTTCCGTGTCACACGGCGATGAGATCCGGCGTATCGGCTATCACGTGCGCGATTATTTTTTGAAGCAGATGGACAAGTTTCGCGACGTGCCCGGTGGCATACTGGCGCACGCCACGCATGTGAAGGGAGTGGGAACGTTCGAGAACGGCATCGAAAAACCGCGCATAAACGTCGTGCTCGCCACGCAGATTCCCGCGGAGGTGTGCCGCAGCATCAATCTCGGCTATCGCGATCCGGCTGCGATCAAAATCGAAGAATGGCAGGATCGCGAAGACGAAGGCATTCTCTTCGTTCCCAAAGCCGGTGAGATTCTTTATCGTTTGCGGGATGATCCTTTCAAGCAGCATGCATAACAACTTGTCCAACTGTCCGAACGTGTTACTCTGGTGGCATCTGAAGTGCACCCCTAAAGTCGGACACTCTTGCTAAGAGCCTATCCGAAAACCGCGAGGGTACGGCGAACGGCAATGATCGCACACGTCAGAGGGAGAAAGGCTTCATAATTGGCCGTCTTCTTTTCCCAACGAATGAGCAGCCGGCGATTTCCATTCATCCAACTGTGTGTGCGTTCCACCACCCAGGGCCGCGCGCGATAACCCGGAATGTTCTTTTCCTGTGCGTGCTCTTCACCGCGGCGCCGCAGGTGTGCGGTGTAACCGTATGCTGCCACGATTTTCGCCACTTCCGGATAATCACAGCCTACAGGTTTTGTTGCTTGCGTGTGGTCGGTTGGGGGCGTGCCATCACGAGATTGTCCAACACTGCTTTGGTTTCTTTGAAATCATTACGATTGGCTCCGCTCACCACCAGTGCCAGCGGAATGCCCCGGCCATCGGTCAGAAGATGCCGTTTGGTACCTCGCCTGGCGCGATCGGTGGGATTGGGGCCAGTGTTTTCGCCCCCCAGAGGGGCTTTCGTGATGGTACCATCCATAACTTGCCACTCCCACATCAGAGGGAGGACATGGTCATAAGTATGCACGCCCAGACGCCAAAGATCCAAAAACAGGCCCAACCGCACTCATTTTGGGAAACGATCATGAACGGTGCTGGGCGCACCGAACGAGCGCGGCAAGGCCTTCCACTGGATACCGGTCACCAAGATATAAAGATATAGTGGATGGCAAGGAAGGCTTGTTTGTCCGGCATCGGTGGTCTGCCACCTTTTGGTTTGTCTGGCCAAGGTGGCAGCAACATTTCAACGAGCTGCCAGAGTTCTTCGCTGGGTAAGAACCCGGGATTCACGTCGAATTCATTAGCATGAGTGGTATTCATGCCAATGAAAGCTGGGAAAATAAATATAAAAATCTGGCATGTATTTTTGCCGCACTTTTAGTTGTTGATATTACGAACTTTCTGGTTTTCGGATAGACTCTAAAGCTCGATTGGTAATTATCGATGATCATTATTCTGATGGGCGTCACTGGTTGCGGCAAGACCACGATCGGCCGGCAACTGGCGCAGGAGCTGAACTGGCCGTTTTACGATGCTGACGATTTTCATCCGGCCGCCAATGTGGAAAAAATGCGCGCCGGCATTCCTCTGACGGATGAAGATCGTGAACCCTGGCTGCTGACGCTGCAAAATTTGATTCGCGAAAAGTTGAACGCCGGTCAGTCCGGCGTCCTGGCATGTTCGGCGCTGAAACAAAAATACCGCGACTGCTTGCGGGTCGATCCGGTGCAGGTGCGCTTCGTTTTTTTGCGGGGCGATTTCGACACCATCGCCCGGCGGCTGGCCGCACGCACGAATCATTACATGAATCCCAATCTGCTCGCCAGCCAGTTTGAAGCGTTGGAAGAGCCGGCCGACGCGCGCGCCGTCGATATTGCACAACCTCCCGCGGCCATCGTGGCGCGGATCCTGTCGGAGTTGCAGTTGCGGCAGCCGAATACCTGAGCCGCTCAAGATCAGGCCGGCACCAGCGCGATTGCCGCCCGCCCTGCCGCATCTCGCGGCAGCGACTGGCCGCCATCTGCGAATTTCCCGCCGTCGTTTTTGCCTCCTGGCAAAGCCGCCCGAGAAACTGCCGCTTTGCAGATCGACCTTGACATTTCCTCCGCTTCTGTTTATCCTTTGCCCATTTTTCAGACGTTCAGAAGAGATACAAGTCTGACCTCTCACAGACAAGGAGCGCGACCATGAGAAGACTCGTGTTGGGCGTCGGGGTGGGTTTGTTGTTGAGTTGGCAGCAAGCGGCACTGCCACAAGACTTCATGCTGCAGGGCTGGTATTGGAATTATCCCGGCACGGCCGATGGCTACGTGTGGGCGGACACGCTCAGCGCCAAAGCACAGGCGCTGGCGAACGCGGGATTTACTTACGTTTGGCTGCCGCCGCTCTCTCGCGCCAGTTTTGGCCAGACCAGCAACGGCTATGATCCGAAAGATTTATTCGATCTCGGTGAATTTGGCGGCGGCCCGACACGCTTCGGCACGCGCACTGACGTCAACGATCTCCTCGCCACTTTCAACACCTATGGCATCAAGGCTGTCGCGGACATGATTTACAACCACCGTGACGGCGGCAAGGCGGAAAACAATCCTTCTGTCGAAGGCTGGATTGAAAACTACACTGCCGCGAAAGTGAATGCCGGCGATCAACCCTATCCTTCGGATCGCTATCGCTGCATTTTGCCCATCGGCGGCGCCACCGGCCGCGGCACGGGCACATATTATTTCAAATTCAAATCCGCCTCCGAGCATTCCAATTTTTACAACAAGCCCTACAAGATTTACATGCAAACCAATGTCGTCGGCTATCAGGGCCAGCCGCCGCAAAATGAATCCGAGCCGAACGGCGGCGGCGGCTGCGGTGAGCCGAACAATGTGATCGCGTTGGGCATCGACATGCAGGCCAACATCGACGCGCTCGGCTGCAAAATCGACGAGTTCGCGCTCACGCTCGGCAGCAGCGATTTCAACGCCGCCGGCGACACGATTTGGATCTACACCAGCAACTCCAGCGGCTACACCGATCATTACGTGTATGAAGTTTGGTACAACGGCAGCAATCATCAAAGCGCGATCAAGTATCAAACCTACACCGATTTCACCAGCATGCCCAGCGGCCGCGGCGACATGAATCACACCAATTTCAAACCCAACGGCAATCCCACCTGTCTCTGCGGCGATTGGGATTACATGTACTTTTTCTACGATTATGATCAAACCGTGCCGAGCACGCGCGATACGTTGTTTGCGTGGACGCGCTGGATGTGGAGCAACGTCGGCATTCGCGGTTTGCGCATGGATGCGGTCAAGCATTTCACGCCGCAATTCGTCGGCGACCTGCTCGATAATTTGCACGCGAATGGCATGGATCCCGGCATGGTGGTGGGTGAATGGTTCGATTCGAACTCCTACATCCTCAAAGACTGGGTGGATGATGTGAAGAGTTACATGGATGCCGGCACGCAGGCTGCGATCAAGCCGCGGGTGTTCGATTTCGCGCTGCGCGATGCCCTGGAGAAGGCCTGTGATCTTTATGGCTATGATGCGCGCCATGTGTTCACCTCCAGCATTGTCGATGCCCAGGGCGTGAGCGGCGATTATGCGGTGACCTTCGTCAACAATCACGACTTTCGCGATCCCGGCCAGCCGGTGGACAACGATCCGATTCTCGCCTACGCCTACACGCTCACCAACAACCAGCTCGGCGTGGCCAGTGTGTTCTATCCGGATTACTACAGCAGTCTCAAAGGCAAAATCGACCAGCTCATCGAGATTCACAGGAATTACATCTATGGCGCGAGCAGCCGCGATTATCTCAGCCGCATCGGCACACCCTACAGCGCCACCTACACCGGCGGCTATCCCAACACGACGCTGCTTTATCAATTGCGCGGCGCGGTTTCCGGACGCGATGTGATCGTCGCCATCAACTTTGCCGGCGAGCAGCTCAAAGTCACGCATGGCGTCAACACTACGAGCTTGCCGGTTGGCGCGACGCTGGTCGATGTTGTAGGCAATTCCACCACCGCTGTGTTGACCGTTAATGTCAGCAGTCAGGTGTATCTCGAACTGCCGGCGCGCAGCTATGCGGTGTGGGTGGAGGATGGCGGCAGTTGGGCGCAAGCCGGGGTCAGTGGTTTGGGTTCAACTTACACGTTCAACGAAGTTGACATGCTCGACAAAGACACGGGTTGGGCGGTGGCGACGAGCGGCAAGATTGCAAAAACCACCAACGGCGGTCTCAACTGGAGTGCAGTGACGAGCGGCACGTCGAACGCTTTGTACGGCGTCAAGGCAGTCGATGCCAATACGGTGGTGGTGGTCGGCGCGAGCAACACCATTCGCCGCACGACAAATGGCGGCAGTTCGTGGGTTTCGGTGGCGCCGAGCATGTCACCAACGCCGATTTGGCGCAAAGTCGATGGCATCGGCAACACGCTCTATGCCGTCGGTTACGTCACTTCCGGCTCGCGACGCGTGCGCGTGGTGCGCTCCACCGATGGCGGTGCGACCTGGACGCGCATTGACGGCGGCACGATGGGCAGCACCAGTACGTCATCATCGACGGCGTTTTACGGCATCGATGTTGTGACGGCGGATATCGTCTACATTTGCGGCACGTATGCCACCGGCGGCAACAGCATCTACTTCACCAGCAACGGCACCAGCGCCTCGCCGACCTGGAGCGGTACTGCGACCGCCTCGCCTTTTTACAGCATCACAATGATCAACAGCACCTGGGGCTATGCGGTCGGCAGCTCCTCGAAATATTATCAAACCACCAATGGCACAACCTTCTCATCGGTCGCGAGCAGCGGCCTGCCGAGCGGCATGTCGGTTTGGGACGTGTCGTGGAATGCAAACACGCAGCGGCTTTATCTCGCCGGCTTCACCGGCTCGAGCGGCTCGTATGTGCCACGCATCTACCGCACCGGTGTGATGACCAGCTCGGCGGCTTCGGACGTGGTCACCGCGATGACGGTCAATCTGCCGAGCAACAGCCGTCTCTACTCTTTGGATGCCGAAACTTCCTCCGCTGCTTCCGGCGGCGACAAAACGCAAATTGCCTATTACGGCGCACTCGGCGTGGTGAAGCAGGCAGCGCCGGCTGATGCAGAGGTCGCGACGGCACCCGTGACGGCTTATGAATTGCTGGCCAACTATCCGAACCCATTCAATCCGACGACGACGATCACTTACCAAATTCCACAACCCGGTCGTGTCACGCTGCAGATTTTCAACATGCTCGGGCAGGTGGTGCGGACGCTGGTTGATGCGGAAGTCGCTGCCGGCGCGCACACGGTGGTTTGGGATGGCCGCGACAGCGAGGGCGGGCAGGTTGCGAGTGGGGTGTATCTTTATCGCCTCCAGGCGGATAAAGTGGTGCTGACCAGGAAGATGTTGCTCGCCAAGTAGCACACACCGCTTGTTGTGGATAAATAATGCCACCACCGGGCGCGCTCTGGCGGGTGCCACCCGCCAGGGCCATCCGCCGGGGCACATGCCAGCCTTGTGCCCGATTTTGCCGCGGCCGTGCCGGAACAGGCTGCCGACGGGCAGGCCCATCCTGTTGAGCGGTGGCCGGCCGCAGCCTCCGGCGTGCCGGCACCGGCAGGTGGCTGGTGTGATAGCTGCAAACCTGCGGTCCAATGCTTGTGGCGCGGATCGATGTGATCTTTCAGCCACTACATGCGAGGTTTGATTCTGACGCGGATTCTGTCATCGCTGCCGTTGTGCCTCTTGTCCGCCGCGCCGCTTTTCGCACAAATGGGCGACATGGGCTTCGGCGTGTATTCCCCGCACGCGAGCAACCGTGCCTGACTGAGGCACAGCGCCGGGAGATTCAGGCGGAGATCGCGCGCAGCCGCGCCCGGCTCAACTTGCCGAAGCGTTCACAACAAATGGTGAAGCGGGCGTGGCCGTTGCAGGCGGCGCCGACATTGATCGATTACGGCTATCACGGCGTCTCGAATTTCGTCGATCTCGATTCCGCCTTTCCCAATCAGTTGCGGGATTACAACTGCGGCACGCGCAGCTACGATCTGGCGAGCGGGTCCAACCATCAGGGGATCGATTATTTCCTGTGGCCGTTCATGTGGAAGAAGATGGATGAGAATGCGGTGGCAATCGTGGCCGCCGCCGAGGACGTGATCGTCCTCAAGCAAGACGGGCAGTTCGACCGCAATTGCAGCTTCGGCGGCGGGGCATGGAAGGCGGTGTATGTCGAGCGCGGTGACGGTTCAATTGCCTGGTACGGGAACATGAAGAGCAACTCGCTCACGCCCAGGAGCGTGGGCGAGCGGGTGGGGGCGGGCGAATATGTGGGTCTGGTCGGCAGCTCGGGCAATTCCACCGGCCCGCATCTGCACTTCGAGTTGCATGACGCCAGCGGTCAACTGATTGATCCCTGCGCCGGACCTTGCAACCCGACCACCACGACTTCCTGGTGGCTGGAATAGCGGCTCTACTATGACACACACGGCCATCAATGCGCTGATGACGCACTCGGCCCCGCCGGATTTCAGAGGCTGCCCCAATCCGGAGGTGACCAACGCCAGCAGCAGTTTTCTGCCCGGGCAAACGATTTACTTTGTCATCTACTATCGTGATCGGGTCAATAGCGCGACCAGTCATTTTCGGGTGACACGGCCGGATGGCTCGACCCTCCTGCAGTGGCAGCACATTTCTCCCGCGCCATTTCATGCCGCCTCGTATTGATACTGGTCTTACACTCTGCCGGCATCGGCCCCGGCCGGCGTCTGGCAATTTATCGCAGAATATGCCGGGGTGGAGCACAGGCATCGCTTCACAGTCGGAGATGCGGCACCACTCCTGAGCGCAGTGCGCGATCATGTCATTTTTGAAGAAAAGGCATATCAACTTCAGGTGCATGCCCTGGGAAATCCCGTCCCCGTGTTTTCACTGCGTGCGGCACCGCCCGGCATGGCAATCAACGCCGAGACCGGTGTCATCACCTGGCTGCCGGATGATCCCGACAATGGCAGCCATCTCGTGCGTGTGCACGCCGGCAATGCGCTCGGCAGTGACTCACTGGCGTTCAACGTGTCCGTGGTTCTGATCAATGATGCAGCGGGTGCCTTCGCGCTGTTGACGCCGGCGGATCGTGACACGCTGACGTCGCTGCACGCGCCGATCCACTTTCCGTGGCAGGTCGCGCACGATGTCGATGACGATACGCTCATTTATTCACTGATCATCAGTGGCGCCGGTGGCGTCGACACCACATTCACCACGATCAACACGACGTTCCTCGATTTCGACGGCAGCAAGTTTTTCAAGCCCGGCCGTTCCTATGCCTGGCAGGTGACCGTGAGCGATGGCAGGGTCGCGACACGGAACCTGCGGCCATTGCGCTTCACTGTCTCGCCAGCAGTGGCGGGTGCGGAAAATCCCGGCGCGCTGCCGGCCGCATTTCGCCTTTATCCCAATCATCCCAATCCTTTCAAGCCCGCCACCCGGATTACCTACGATTTGCCCGAGCGCGTGGCAGTGGTGTTGACCATTTACGATGTGCTGGGTCAGCCCGTTAAAGAGCTGGTTCGCGGCATGCAAGCACCGGGCAGGCATGTGGTGCAATGGCAGGGCAGGGACGATCATGGCGAAGCACTGCCCTCGGGCATCTCTGTGTACCGCTTGCAAGCCGGGGCGCACAGCCGCGTGGGAAGGCTGCTGTTGTTGCGGTGATCGCGCGCGGCGGCGAGGCCGACCCGCCGGAGCGTGCCCACGTCAGGCGGCGTGTCGTCAGCAGGGCCGCGACAGTTGGCAGTTGATCGGGCTTGCTTGAAGGCCCGCCCAGCCACCGCGGGCAATCGCTCCAGGCCACGAAGACAGGGAGGCGCAATGCAGGCAGCCATCGCTCAGTCGTCTGTCCGTCCCGCCGAAGTAGACCGCATCGTCGCGATCCGCAATCGCGTGATCCGCAATCTGGAAATCACCGAATGCTATGCGGACCTGTCGCAGGCGATGCGCGACCGCACCGGCGACGCGGCCAACTGGTGCACGTTCGCAACCTGGGCTTCGCGCCAGGCCGGCAGCACGATACGCGGCGAAGACCTGTTCGCACACTTCCACAGGAAGCTCGGCGAGCCGGCGCGCTGGCTGGCGCCCTTGCAAGCCTGTTATCGCATGCTGTTGCGCAAGGGTCTGTTCGAGCCCGACACCAGACTGGGCAGGGCCGTTGCCGCGATTCACAAGCCCTTTGACGCTTTCGAGCGGGCGAGCGCGGCCGTTGCCACGGGCAATTTAAAGGTCTTTGCCGAGATCGGCCGGGAGTTCGCACGCTTCCTCACGACTGTGCCCGCCGATGCCCACCCCGATTCCCCGGCGTTGCTCGCGTTCGTCAATGCGCTTCGCGCCGGCCCGCCGCCGGACGGGCAGGATTATTTGAAACAGGCCTTCACGCACTATCAACAGCAGCGCCAGGAGACGGACAAGGCGGCGCAGGCTGCCTGGATTTTACTCGCCAATTTAAAAATCGGTTTGCATGAGCAAATCCGCCTGCAGCCGCAAATCGTCGCCGCCGTGGAGGCGCCGCTGGTCACGGCGGCGGAGCTGGGCGTTCGACTGCTGCGTGCGTTTTTTCCACGCGCGCACCAGTGGCGAGGCTGTACGCACCGGCCGCTCGTCCTGCTGGTTGGCTGGCTGGCGAAGCGGGTGCATGACGCCGCGGCCGCTCTCACCCGCGAAGCCGTCACCAAAGCGATGATGGTTTTGGCGCTGCCTCATGTCGTGCTGTCGTTGGGAGACAATTTGGAGGCGCCGGTGCCGCCCGTCTTCATCGACAACCCCCATACACCGCTTGCGGAATTCGTGCGGCAATATGATCCCTGCACACCGGGCAGCAGCAATTGTGCTGCGGGCGATTGGTGCGACCTGCAGCAGCGCATGCATTACATTTTGCATTTGTTCCGTGCCTCTGCGCAGGAGCGTGTATTGTTTGCGCGGCCGTTTACGGCGGAGCAGGTGGCCAAATTCCGCGCGGGCATCGTGCCGGAGGGAGAACTTTGAGCCGCCGGCAGAGTGCGAGCGCCCGGCCGGCGTGCGGGGAAATGCTGTCCCTGTCCGCGGCGGCGTGTGATCTCCCGCCGGTGCGCCCGCGAGTGGAACGGGGTGTTTGCGCCGCACCATGCCGCCCTGCCGCCAAAAAGTGCTTGCGAAATTCGATTAAACGGCTATTTTACGATTCAACGTTCGTTTAATCATTGGAGCGGCGCATGTTTTCCGAAGACCGCCACGCGGTTTGCGAGATCGAATATGTCGATCAGGCGCGGGTGCAAAAAGCCGCCGCCAAAATTGCCGGTCATCACCGCATCACCCGGCTCGCGGAGATTTTCAAGGTCTTGAGCGATCCCATGCGTCTCAAGATCATTCTGGCGCTGCAACGCACCGAGTTGTGCGTCTGCGATCTTGCCAGCCTGCTGGGCGTCACCCGGCCGGCGGTTTCCCATCATCTGCGTTTTCTGCGCGCGGTGCGTTTGGTGAAATATCGCCGCGCCGGCAAGATGGCATATTACTCCCTGGATGACGAGCACATCGAGCGCCTGATCAAAGTTGCCGCCGCGCATGTGGCGGAAAGCCGGCGGGTTCAGGCCCGGGGCCGGCAGCCGCGTGTCAAAGCTGCAAAGGTGTGAAGCGATGGACAAAGCGACCGACACACTCACGCACGAAGAGATCACGGTGGCCGGCGTGCATTGCGCCGGCTGTGCCCGCACGATCGAATCCGCGGTCACGCAGATGCCGGGGGTCGATTCCGTTGCCGTCAATTTTGCGAACGGCAGGGTCAAAGTCAGTTTCGACAAAAGCCGGCAAAACCTGGCGCGCATCAAAGAGCGCATTGAAAGCGCCGGTTTTCAGGTCAAACATGAACACCGCCGCGTCCAACACGAAGCGCGTGCCCCCTTCTGGCAAACACCCGAGGTTGCGGCGGTGGCCCTTTCCGGTGTGCTGCTGGGGATCGGTTTGCTGGTCGATTTTTTCGCCCGCGCAGCCTTCCTGGATATTTTCGGTCTCACATTTCATGTTGCCACGCCGGTTTTGCTGCTGGCCCTGCTTGCCGGCGCCTGGCATTTTGCGCCCAAGGGGCTGCGGGCGGTGCGCCTGCTGGCGCTGGACATCAACTTTCTCATGACGCTGGCCATCGCCGGCGCCATTTTGATCGGGGAGTACGTCGAAGCTGCCAGCCTGGCCTTTTTGTATTCGCTGGCGGAGCTCCTGGAGGGTTACGCGGTGGAACGTGCGCGCCGCTCGCTCAGATACCTCACGCAAATTGCCCCGGCGCAGGCGGCGGTCATGCGCGAGGGCCGCGAGCAGACGGTTGACGTGCATGAAGTCAGGGTGGGGGAGACCATCATTGCGCGGCCGGGCGAGCGCATTGCGCTCGATGGTGTGGTGGTGGCCGGGGCCTCCAGTGTCAACCAGTCGCCGATCACCGGCGAATCCATGCCGCTCGACAAGCGGCCGGGCGATGAAGTCTATGCCGGCAGCCTCAACGAGCAGGGGTATCTCGAAATTCGCATCACCCGGCCGGCGCAGGACACCACGCTGTCGCGCATCATCGAAATGGTCGAGGAAGCGGAGAACCAAAAGGCGCCGAGTGCCAAGTTCATCGACCGGTTCGCCCGCGTTTACACGCCCGCAGTGGTGCTGCTGGCTGTGGGGATTGCCATCGTGCCGCCGCTGTTTTTCCACGGCGATTTCAAGCTGTGGTTTGAAAAGGCGCTGACCCTGCTGGTGATTTCCTGTCCCTGTGCGCTGGTGATCTCCACCCCGGTGGCGGTGATTTCGGCGATCACCGGCGCGGCACGCAACGGCGTGTTGATCAAGGGTGGCATCCACCTGGAGAACATGGCACAGGTGCGGGTCATGGCTTTCGACAAAACCGGCACGCTCACCAGCGGCCGGCTGGTGGTGACCGACGTGCTGCCCCGCAACGGCCTCTCCCGGGCGGAGCTGTTGCAGCTTGCCGCTTCACTCGAGCAGCGCAGCGAGCATCCCATCGCACAGGCCATTCTGCAGGCTGCCGCCGGCCTGCCGCGTCATTTGGTGTCAGAATTCAAAAACACGGCGGGCCGGGGTTTGCAGGGCCGCATCAATGGCGCGCAATATCGCATCGGCGCGGCCGAAATGTTCGCCGGTGAGCCGGACGCGCTGACGCTGGCGCAATTGCAGGAGCTGCACGCCCAGGGCAAATCCACCATGCTGATTGGCAGCGATTATGAAATAGCCGGCATCATCGCGGTGGCGGACCGGCTGCGGGAAAATGCCGGCGCCGTGGTGGCGGAGATTCACCGGCTCGGCCTCGAGACGATCATGCTGTCGGGCGACAATGCCCTCACCGCGCGCGCGATTGCGCGGGCGGCCGGTCTGGCAGAGTCGCGTGCCGAGTTGCTGCCCGAAGCCAAGGTTGATGAGATCAGGAAACTGCAGGCGCAATTCGGCAAAGTGGCCATGGTGGGCGATGGCATCAACGATGCGCCGGCACTGGCGACGGCGGAAGTCGGCATTGCCATGGGCGCCGCCGGCAGCGATGCCGCGCTCGAAACCGCGGACATCGCGCTGATGGGCGATGACCTGGGCAGGCTGCCTTATCTCATCACACTGAGCCGGCGGGCGCGCCGAATCATCAAACAAAACGTGTGGACTTCGCTGGTGCTCAAGCTGGCGCTTGGACTGGCAGTGTTTCCGGGGTGGACGACGCTGGTCATTGCGGTGCTGTGTGGCGACATGGGCGCGACACTGGCGGTGATCGGCAACGCCATGCGCCTGGCGGGATTCAAGCCGGCTGATTTTCACTGAAACTTGCGCCGGCCGGCGGCAATTCTTCTTGCCGGCCGCGCGGCTTTTGCACATGGGCGGCGGAGCGGTACTGCCTCAGTTGCGTGTGAAGACGTAGCGCAGACATCTGTCTGCCGGCAGGGAGGCCTGCACTGCTCCACACGTTACTGCCGGAATTGGGCATCTTCTTTTTACCACCTGAATTTTACACCCAGATTGATTCCCTCCGCGAGAAATGTCGCTTTGATCGCGACAGCCAACCACCCAAGGGGTGGTGCATGAAAAATTTTGCAGGCCAGCCTGCGGTCAACTCCGGCAGGAGTGCACTGTTTTTAGTGAAGCGGCATATCGCATTGCCCAAAACTCCGTCAGGAGTGACCTGCCTGGCCCTCCTCAAAAAACCGCGCCGGATCATGAGAAATTCTTCAGGCCACTCCCAAAGGAGTTTTTAAAGACACGAAAGATTCCCGTGTCTACAAACAAACAGTTCACTCCTGACCGAGTTTTGTAAACACGTCATTTCTCCCGGTCAACAGCAAGCCAGCATGCAAAATTCAAGCACTGCGGGATTACCTCAGCGCATCGTCGCGCATCGGCTCACGGCACGCTGCTCCTGCTGCCGCTGTTCGCCCGCCAGAAGCGGTTGCGGTCGATGGCATCGATTCCGCCATCGAGATTGAAATCCCCGCCCTTGTCATAACTCCAGCTCGTGCCATTCTGCGGCCGCCAGATGCTGTTGCGGTCGGCGTCGTCCACTCTGCCGTCGCCGTTGCCATCACCCGCCAGCATGGCAAAGACATTCGCTTCGACCTGTTTCATGGGGTTGGTGCCGTAGGCCTGGGTTTGCGCCGTGGTGAAATCATACAGCGCGGGCAAATCACGGCGGGTGGTGATCGCGCCGGCGGTCATGATGGCGAGATGATTGCGGTGCTGCACCACCAGTGAGTAAGTGCCGGTTTTCGCCGGAAGGAAGATTTTGTTGGTGCGGCCATCCTCCGCCACGATGCGGCCGTCTTTGTGCAAAAATGCGCTCCGGGAGGTCGCGACGGTGCCATCGGCGGTATTGCGTAATTGCACCAGCACCCAGTCCACCACCTCCCTGCCGATACTGTCAACTGTTACCGGATTCTGCGAATAAGGCGAAGTCAACGGCAACGAGCCCCGCAAAGCAGTGGTCATGGCGTGCGCGCTCGGATCATACGGACCCTCAAGCAAGACCTTCACCGCCACCGCCGTCTCCGGCACCGGCAGCATGCCGCCATCCGTGCCGAGCACCTGCAGCGCCTCCGCATGCACTTCCACGCCCGTCTCGGTTTCCGGCGCATAACCGGGATTGGTGAGAATCTGGCCATTCGGTTGCTGGTTGCTCTCGATGAAACTCAGGCCGCTGGCAATATTCGCGGCATACGTCACCGGGTCCCAGGCTTTCAATGCCATCACCGCCCAGGTGGTGGTGCTGACATCGCCCACATGTTTCGCCGCGCGCGAACCGGTATCATAAGGCCAGTCACCGCCACTGCGTTGGTAGCTCACCAATGTTGCGACCAAATCCGCGGTCGAGTTGCTGCCGGCCCAGCGCCCGGCGGTGGGATCGAGATCGATGCCGGTGTGCGCCGAGGCCCAAATCGCGCCCGCCAATCCCGTCAAATCACCGTCCTTGTCTGAACTGGTCGTGGCTTCCAATTTTTTGAGAATCGAGTTCATCAGGCTGTCACGAATGGCATATTGCCCCTTGTAGTGCGCGGCAATTGCCGGGGAGGCCATGAACCAGGGCCGCAGCGCCACCCAGTGATGATAATCGGCATACCCGACATAGCCGGCGGCCCACTCGCCCGCATCCTTGTCGTTGTTTTCGCCGTATGTCCCGGCGTTCAATTTGTCCCAAAAATGTGTCTGCACGAATTGCGCATACCTGGCATCGTTGGTCAGCGTGGTGAGCTCCTCCAGAAACATGACATCATGCGCGGCAAATTCCGGATCACCGTCGCTGAAGCTGCGGGGATAACTGTTGACGAGATAATTACCGGTTTTGACGGCCGCGTTGAGATAACTGGTGTCGCGCGTGACGTCATACGCCACCAGCTCCCCGCGCGCAATTGTGCCCTGAATATCGGGCTGCAGCCGGCCGTTGATTTCCCAGGGAAATCTGCCGTCGGCGGTTTGTTGCGCTTTGAGCCAGTCCGCGCCCTTGACGATGCCGGAATCCGCGCTGCTGGTTGCTGCGCTGGCTGCGGCAATGGACGATCCGCTGCTCAACTTCTGTTTGCTGAAACTCGCAGCCGTGACTGCTTGCGCAGGAGCACGGCCAAACCGCGAAGACTGTGCCGCCAGACTGGTAAACAGCAACACGGGAAGAAGCAGCATGCCGGTGTAACGATTCATGTTCGCGACTCGGGTGATGATCAGGATTTGAACAACCAAAACTGTTTGCTTTGGGAATTGCAGGAGGTGGGCGAAGAATGGTGAAAATGGCCCGCGGCCGCCTCCCGGCGTCCGGCGGGCAACAGGACGGTGTGATTATACCCGCAGCCCGGGCAGGCTGCGAACGCCGGGGCATTCAAGGCTGGCGGCGGTCAAGATTGGCCTGCCAGACACGCAGCAGGTTGCCGCCGGTGATCTTCTCGATCTCTTCCGCGGTGTAGCCGTGCTGCAACAGCGCGGCTGTCAGCCGGGGATAACAGCTCACATCCTCCAGGCCGGCCGGCATTTCATCCACGCCGTCAAAGTCGCTGCCCAAACCAACATGATCGGCGCCGATCAGTCGCACGGCATGATCGATGTGTTTGACGACGTCCTGCAGCGTTTGCCGACGGCGGCGGTAATCCTCGCTCAGGAACATCGCACCGAAATTGAGGCAAACCACCCCGCCATTTTTTTTCAAGGCGAGCAGCATCTCGTCCGACAGGTTGCGTTGAAAGGAGCGGAATTTTCGCAGGCCCGAGTGCGAGGCAATCACCGGCGATTGCGAGAGCTGCAGCACCTGCCAGAACGCTTCGTCCGAAACATGCGATACGTCAATCATCATCCCGAGACGGTTCATCTCCGCCACCACCTGTTTGCCGAAAGCGCTCAAGCCGCGATGGGTGCGGCGGTTGTCATAGGAGGAATCGCAGATTTGATTGTCCTGATTGTGGCAGAGGGTGAGGTAACGAATGCCTTGTTGATAGAAGTGTTGCAGCCGGCTGAGATCACGGCCGATGGGCGTGCCGTTTTCCAGGCTGAGAATCACGGCGTGTTTGCCGGCCTGAACCAGGCGCCTCACCTCCTCGGGAGTGCCGGCCAGGCCGGCGCTGCAGGCATTGGCAGCCAGCAGGCGTTGCAGCATCTCGAGCAGGCGCTGCGCCTCGCGGAAGGCACCATCCGGCGTGGCGTTGAAGCGATTGGAGACAAAAATCGCGAAGAAGGAGGCATCCAACCCGCCCTCCCGGGCGCGTACGAAATCGAAATGCCCGCTCGCTCGCCGTTGCGAGAGATCGGCGCGCGAGCCGGTTCTGCTCAGGTGATAGAGAACGTCGAGGTGTGCGTCGATCACCAGCGCTTGCGCATGGAGGCGTGCCGCGGTTTCACTCGCCCCGCCGGCACCGGTGCGCAGGGGCTGCGCCGCAACAACACCGGCGAGGAAAAGCATCAGAACGGCGGCGTGCCTGCTCCGCGCAGCCGAATCCCACTGCCCGGCGGAGTGAGAAGCACGAGCTGGACAATTATGTCGCGCGCCAACCAGAGCACGAGCTTGGCGCGCAGCGTGTGGTCGGGATAAGTGTCGCAAAAGTCCTCGTTGGCCTGGTGCCGGATGAAAAAACGCGATGTCGCCGGTTATGCCTCTTCGGTAACACTGGCCGCCAGCCTGCCGGCAGGTGGGCGCCGTGCCTCTTCGGCGAGGAGTGGCTTCCACCTGCATGCCCGGCTCTCGCCGAAATCCAGTTCACGTGACGCAGGATCGCATGACCCGGGTCTCCGCGGTCACAAAGCCCCCGCAATCACCCGCCCCACATGCCTGCAGTCGTTTGCGGCATAAACCCGCAACAGCGCGCGGAAGATAGCAGATAATTTTTCACAATTCAAACAGTATCCCACACGGCTTTTTCCGCGGAATGCCGCTTTCGTGGGAGAATCATTTTCCTGCCTGAATTTTGCATCCAGATTGATCTCCTTCGCGTGAGACGCCGCTTTGATCGCGACTCCCAACCACCCAAAGGCTGGTGCATAAAAAATTTTGCAGGCCAACGTGCCGTCAACTCCGGTAGGAGAGAACTGTTTTTAGTGAGGCTGCTTCTTGCATTTCCCAAAACTCCGTGAGGAGTGACCGGTTTGATTCTCCTCGAAAAAACCGCGCCAGCTCATGGGAAATTCGACAGGCCACTCCCGACGGGGTTTAAAGACACGCAAGCTTCCCATGTCTATAAACAGTTCACTCCTGACGGAGTTTTGTGAACAAGGCATTTCTTCCGGTCAACAGCAAGCCAGCATGCAAAATTCAGGTCCTACCGCAGCAGTTTTCCTCCCGTGAAAATGACTTTTCCGCGGGACTTTGCTTTCGTGGGCGGATTTTGAGGGCTTGATCTTCACGTTTGATCTGCCACGGCTTGGCCGTGGCATTCCTGCAGAGAGCATCCGCAGGATCGCAAGAGAAGGCCACGGTCAAACCGTGGCGGAATGGTGATCCTTTGCAAAACCCCAGTAACTTCCCGTCCTTGCGTGTTCTGGCTTTTGAATTTTATCGCTTCGAAAAAGTTGGCAGCATTGGGCTTCCAGCCTGCCTGCAGACAGGAAGTCTGCGCGACATTTCCATCGTAATGAGTGTGCAAACCCACCTGGCAAGTTCCCAGGGATTTTCCCGTGGCCAGATGTTTCAGATCTCCGGCTCAGCCGGCGTGGGAAGGTTTTCGGACAGAAACAAAAATAGCAAGCCTGCCCGGTGCCAATACGACACAGCCTTGATTTGCAATGGATCAGTGAATGACCGCCAGCTTGCGCGTCTGCACCGAGCCGCCCGCCTGCAATCTGCAGAAATAAATGCCGCCGGGCACGCGTGCGCCGTGCTGATCCCGGCCATCCCAGGTGACAACATAATCGCCCGGGGCTTGCCGGCGCTGCACCAGCGTGTTGATCGTCCGGCCGAGGAGATCGTGAATCGTCAATGTCACTTGCGCCGGCCGCAGCAAACGATAGGAAATGGTCGTCGCGCGCAAGTGCGAGGCGGCACGATCCGGCGCAAACGGATTGGGAAAGCTCTGCCCCAGTTCGAGTGTCCGGGGGGCAGCGGGCGTCTCGGTGACCAGGGTTGGGAGATTTTTGCCGTTGAGATGGGCACCAATCAGGACATATTCAATCACTGCAAAGCCGAACAGCACACGTTTGACCGGGCCGACGTTGAGCGCATACCACTCCACCCAGTCATTGTCCGCACCGGCAAATTTGAAGGAGAAGCGATGGCACGGGAAAAAGCGTCCGGCTTCGGTCGTCACGGTGTCCGTGGTGCTTTCGAGTGTCACGCTCCACTCCGCCAGGCGTTGCGGTCCGTACACCCGCCAACTCTCGCCGATTTTTGCGCCAAATTTGAGCCACACCTGCTCGCTCGTATCCTCGCGCACAATCAGCTCGCGGTCATTGCTCCAGCGCAGTCCCGCCCCGCTGAATTCCCGGAATTGATCGAAGCGGTGATAGAGATGGCCACCGGCGCGCAAGCTGTCGATCACCGTCTCCCGCATGACATGCTGAAAGGTCGAGCGCCAGCGCCACCAGTTGCCAATTGCCAGGGGGAAGTAAGAGAGGGAATCGAGATGCGCCAGATCCTGGGCCGCCTGCTCCGCCGGCCGGGTGCGCGTGCAAAGATTCGTACTCAAGCGATCAATACCATCCTGGTAAGCATAGACGAGATAAGTGACCCCGATGCGGAAAGGGTAGCCGCAGCCCGCTTCATCGAAGGGCGTATAAAGCGTGTCCACTTCGTCTTTGTTGCCTTTCCAAATTTTCAAGATTTCAAGATGGGCGCGGCGCTGGTGGATTGCCGGCAATGCTTCAAACGAGAGAACCGTGCCCAGGAAAACGGCATCTGCTTCAGCAAAGGCGCGCGCCGGCGGTGGCGGTGGCACACAGGAGCAGGCCGGCACCTCCCGGGTGTAAAGGAGCAGCAAGGCGGCAAATGCGGCAATCCCGGCCAATACTCTTGCAGGCATAAACTCTCCGATTGGGTGCGTTATTGCGGATACTCGATTTTGCCGATGAACAAGATCGTTTGCGAGTGACGGTCACGAATAAGAAAGAGAAACGGCCGGTCGACGCGGAAGGCGGGAGGGGCTGAAACCACGCCGATCCCCACCGAGGTTGCGGCCGCCGCGGTGGTGCCGTTTTCGTCCACTTCCACGAAAGTTTTGTGCTTGACTTCGGTGATGTACAAACGTTCGGTGGCGGAGATTCTGCTGAAATCGGCGTGCTCGTTGAAGGCAATTGCCATTCCGAGTTGCTGCAAAACCTCGTTCAGGCTCATTTCGCAGGTCATGCTGAATTTGGGCAGGGCCAGCATCAGCTCGCGTGGTGTGAAACCGGCCTGCCAGCGGGCCCAGTTTTCCGCGGTCAGGGCGGCGCACAGGGAAGCGACGGGAACGCCCGGGTGGGGGAGCAGAATGGTCATGCGGAAGCCGGCATCGCCATAGGGCAGATCCACCGCCTGAAAAAGATCCGTGCGCAGATGCGGGAGAACGATTTTGTAATGATTCATCATCCGGCAGGCCCGCTTCTCACCGTTGCCGGTGGTGAACCAGTCCGCCTGCGTGTTGGCCGGGTCGAAGCGATAGGTCCATGCGCCCTTGAAGTATATCGCATTGATCAGGAACATCACTTCTTCCGGCCGGATTTTCTCGACGATTTGTGAAATACGGCCGTGGGTGTTCTCCCGCACCCAGGCGTTGATGAGGTCGAGGGTGGCAGGCGCATTGAAGTCGACGCCGCTGACGCGCGCATTGAAATAGGTTTTGTTGCGATGGATGAAATCCTGTGCGAAGGTCATCTCCTGGCGGTGCCAGATTGAGTTGGCAATTTGGAACTGCACCTGCGGGTCGAGCTGCATGAGCAGTGCGATCAGGCTTTGGCAGGATTGATTGATCTCCTCCAGCGAGAGACCGTCCAGTGCCAAAGTATTTTTCATGGCCTCAAAGGTTTCACCGCCGGCGCCGTTCAACGCCATGCCCAGCGCCATGGCCACACTCAACGGGGAGAGAAAAATGTTCCCGTCCGGCTCCTGCCGCACCACTTCGCGAAAGAGCTGCAAGCCGAAGCGATTGTCCGACGTGACCAGTTGTTTCTCGAGCGGAGTCAGCTCGCGAAAAATGCGGTTGTCCGGCGCGGCGAGGCGGTGCTCGCATTGCAGCAGCAGCAGGCTGAGCCCGCACAGCGCCGCAAGCACGTGCCGTTTGGTTTTCATGACGATGCTCCTTTTTTTTTACAGGTTGAACAACACGGCAAACTGCCAGGTTTCCAAATCCGCGGGGGAAGCGCCCAGCCCCACATCGATGCGCACCGGCCCGGCGGGTTGAAAGCTCACGCCGGCACGAAAGTGCAGCGACGTTTCGCTGCGGCGCACCGGCACGGCGCGATAGCGATCCCCCCGCTCCGGCGAATTTTGCCGGGTGTCGTCCTCCGGTCCGATCACAATCAGGGAATCGGTGCGATACCAAATGTCGACCACTTCGTCGACCGCCACGCGGAGATACTGTTTGATCGCCGCCAGGTGCAGGGACCAGCGTGATCCCAGGCCAAAGGTCATGGCCACCGGCAGCGTGACGCGCGTGGTTGTGCCGTGCTTGTCCAGGTGCAACGTTTTGTCCTCGATGCCGATGGTGGTTTGTGCCGGCGACCACGGTGCGGGCACCAATTGCCGGCTGGCGCGGTAGACTTGTGCATCCTCATACATCAGGGTCCTGCTGTCGTCCTGCTCGAAGTGCACGGCCACGGTGGCTTCACTGTTTTTGTACATCGGGATCACCAGGCCGGCGCTGCTGCTTTTGCGCCGGCGGGTTTCCGTGCCCGTGCCAAGGCGGTCATCCGTGAATTTCGAATTGTAGATGGACTCGTATAGCACATTCCCGGGGTAATAGCGATAGCGATGATAACTGGTGTCCCGCATCGCGCCGCTGTTGGCCAGATCGAGGTCTGCTTCATGATACTCCAGGCGGAAGCGGAAAACAATATGGTTCGGCAGGGGCCATTCGCCATGGACACCGGCGAAATGCGTTGTCCCGGCGTGCCGCCAGCGGCTGTTACTCCGGTGGGAATAATAGGAACGGCTGAAATACTCGGGATCGGTCTCGGCGCCATAGCTGTAAAAGCTGCTGTCGCGATCGCCACCGGTTTGGTTGTGGTGTCCGGTGACCCCGCCGCCAAAGAAACCGATTTGCCGCGCCCCCGGCAGGGTGAACAGCATGCCGGCACTGACTTCATTTTGCCGCAGCGCCGCGCCGGCATTTTTCTCGTTGCGGTAGCGTGCCTGATAAGCATGCGTGAAATTCTGGCTGTAGTCATTGAAGCGCACATAATCGCCGGTGATATCCATCACGGTGCGGCTCAGTTTGGCGCCGGCAGAGAAGAATTCGGCGGGCTTTACCGAAAGATGGACGGTCATCATGTGTGCAGTTTCAGTTTTCTCGTCGAGCCCGTCCTGTTTGAGGTTCGGTTCGATTTCCGGAAAGCGGCTGCTTTCTTCCGTGCGCATGCCGAAGGCATCATAGGCGCCGGAGTACCAGTAGGGAACGTACTCGTAAAAAGTCCCGGAATGATGGATCAATTCATAGCTGAGGGCATACTTCAACTCCGGCAGATATTTCGCGGCAACCTTGCCGAGATAAATCGCCGAGAGCAACGGCTCGAGCTGGCGTTGCGCGGGCCGGGCGTAAAAGGGCGGGAGGAAGTAGGAGTTGACATGGTTGTACAGCGGATAGATGTGATCCTTCGGGGCCTTGGGTTTTTCCGCACTGCCTTTCAAGTCCAGGTAAAGCTGGCTGCCCTTCCGCGAGGAAAGCCTTGCCGGTTGAAAGGAGATCTCGCCCAGGTAGTCCGGCAGCACGCCGAGCAGGCCGCTGTCGAGGTTTTTCAGATTGAGCGAGAGAAGGCGGTGCGGCCGCAGGAAATAGCCGCGCTCGTCGAAGCCCTTCTCCAGCAGATAATCGTTCCAGTATTGTGCCGGTGCGGCCAGCGGGCTGAGCAGGGCGGCGGCAAGCAGCAAAAGCCGTTTCATGAGTGACCCTCCGAAGCAACAGATTGGGATTGGCTGATTCGCATCAGAGGTTGCCTTGTTTTATTTCTGCTCCCGAGCCTTGCAGTGTGATGCGGAGCAAGAGTATGGCAAAGAGTAAGGGCAGGAGCTTCCCGGGCGGCCATTACGGGATGTTTGCCCGCAGCATCTTGCGCATGGCCACGACACGGGCATCCAAAGACAGACGATAAAAGTAAACGCCGGCGGCCACCCGTTTTCCCGCGGCAGTTGTCCCCAGCCAGCGCGCCTGGTATTCGCCGGCGGGCTGGCGTTGGTCAATCAGCGTGGCAAGGTGATTCCCGAGCACATCGAATACCTCCAATTTCACGTGGCGGGCGGCGGCAAGACGATACCGCAACACCGTTTCAGCATGGAAGGGATTGGGAACATTCTGCGCCAGCCAGAAACCATGCACTGGCATCCCCGCTCTGTGGTCAACAATCGCGCTCGGGCCGCTGTGATAGCGCCAGACGCCGTGACCATGGGTCGCAATGTAAATCAGGCGCGGCGTCCTTTGATCCGCGACAATGCTGGTGATGCCCGCGATCACCACCGGCGTGGGCAACACCGGCGGCGGGATCTCCTGCCACCTCTCCCCGCCATCAAAACTTTCCCACAGCGCCCAGCTATCGGGATTCGCGATCAGACCGCCGGCGTAAATGTGCCCGGGATTCGCGGAATCTAGCGCCAGGCCGTGGAAATAAACCGGGGTGTCACGCAGGCCGGTATAATCCCACCTTTTGCCACCGTCAACCGTCTTGATCACTGCGCCCTCCATGCCGGCATAGACGGTGTCGGGATGCAGCGGATGAATGGCAATCGCAGTGCAGGCATTATCGCCGCGGAGATCCGGGTAAAATATCTCCCACGTCTGACCGTCATCCTGCGACTTCGCGAGCCAGGGCGCAAAGATGCCGGTTTCGCCGCCGGCCCAAATCGTGCTGGTGAAATAATCACGCTGGTGCACCGCCAGCACGTTGGTGGTGCCAATACCAATGCTGAAGGCCGGCTGCCACCAGCGTCTGAAAGTTTGAGAGCGATAGATCATGCCGTTGCCGCCGGCAAAGGCAGCGCCCAGCGGCGCATGGCCGGTGGAGCGAAAACTCGCAAGCGCTGTAACGAGATAAAAATCCGGCTGGGGCAGGCCGGAATCGGCTGGCACCCACACGCCGTGTTCCAGGCGGTAAAGGCGGGTGGAATCACCCGCCTCATAATTGGGCAGCAGGCCGACGACCGGCGCATGAAAATCAGCAGGTCCGGCGCCCCAGATTTGAATATCGAGCGCGGTGAGCTTCTTGCCTTGCAAGCCCAACTCAACCCAGCCGGAATCCGGCGCTGCCAGATTGCGGCGATAAACGCCCTCCTTCTCGGTGGCGGCATAGAGCAGAGCCGGCAAGGGCAGGGTATTATAAACCACTGCCAGGGCAGTCACTCGCTTGCCTTGCAGGCCAAAGGCCTCGAGCTTGCCGGTGGCTGCCGGTTGTGCGATCGATGGGTTGCTGAGCAAGCCGGCAGCCAGGCCTGCCAGCAAGGTGGCAAGGGACTTCATCATTTTTTGTCTCGGCATCGTGTTTGTCTCAAAAAGTTTCAACCTCGGCGGAGCCGGGTCTCTCACAACCGGCGGTCGTTGAGACGCCGAGATATTGAGGCAACGGCCAATCCGTTGCCGGAACAGTCGTGGAAAAGTCAGCGATTTCGGAGGAGTACTGATTTGATCGTGCGCGGCGGGCCTCGAGCGGTCGGCGCGCAGGAGGTTCTCACCGCTTTTGCCGTTGCACAACAACATGATGATCAGCGCTGACGCGCGGTCGGTTGTCTCGCAGAGCACATCCACTCTCTCATTGTCATCCTGCCGGGGCCTGTGAAAATTCGGGCCCGCTGTCAGGTCTTTCACCAGAATTGCCGGGATGACGCACCGCGGGATCATGCACCAAACGAGATCGCCGGGCACCGCGTCTCCGGTTGTGATTTCACCCGTGTCTCAGCGCTGGCAGTGTCGGCTTGTGGAGTGCCGTTGCTATGTCCGCATATGCCGCCGGCAAAGACAGATTGGAGGCGGCTGGATGGCCGGTATTGTTTTTGGCATCGCCTGTTGTTTTGTTCAAAAGTAGTGCCAATGGCTGGTTGGGCAACCGTCGGGTTTGCTTGCCGCTGTCGCGGAGGTGCCGCGATTTTTGCGTCTGAAAAAGATGATGTTATGGCGACCGGGTGGAGAGCAGAGAAAGCAAAGCTTGCGCGTCGAGAACACTGTTGCTGGCTGCGATCAATTTTTTGAAGGCTTCACCAATTTTTTGGAACGGAAATCCGGCACAGGGATCCAGATGGCGGCCTCGGCATTGCCGTATGCCCGGGCGCAGCCGCGCCAGAATTGATATCCGACCCAGGCGCAAACCACGGCGTCGAGCATGTCCTCCAGGCCCTTGAGGAGCACAGCGCCGCCGCGACGGCGCACCGCAGTTGCGGCCGGCACCAGGCTGGTCACGCCCTTGATCTCGCCGGCGAGCGCGTCGCGCAAAGCCTCGAGATTGCGGCAGAGGCGGCGCCAGCGCAGGGCGGGTGAGGCTTCCGGCCAGTATTGCGCGCGACGCGAGGTTTTGTAAGCCAGGCGCCTTGGCAGTTGCATCAGCTCGATGATGGCAGGATGGGGATAGGTTTCGAGAAAGACGCGTTTTTGCCGCGGCAGCACGCCGTGGGTATGCCAGTGATAGCCGGCGGCGCAAAGCTGCTGGAAGAGGGCGTATGCCAGCGGGCCGGGACGCCGGGCGGTGGGCGTATGCGTGCCAGCGCCGCGGCTCACGTAGGCTGAAGTCACGGCATTGTCGCACATCCGGCGGCCAGCGAGCGGTTGTGGCGAGAGCGGAATATCGAGCGCGATGATGCGCGGCAGGGCGCCGCTGAGTTTGCGGCAATGCGCCAGCAGGGCGTTGATGGCAGGGGGAGAGCCGTGAACCCGGTTGCGCCAATCGCTTTGCCTGTGCAGGCCGGCAGCGAGAAATTCTTCGTAGGATCGGCCGAGCGCGAGCAATTCCGGTTTGGCATTTTTGCGTGCACCCAGCAGCGCCACGCCGGAAGGTTGTTGTGCAGTCCAGGCCGCATCAATGCCGAGAATGTGGATGGTCATGAGGAATTGATCAGGAGCGTTGCGCCACGATTTGGCCGTGGCGTTGGGTCTTTAGCCCGGAGCACGGTGCTGGCCGGGACGGCGCTGAAAAGTCCCCCGAGTTTTCCCAACTTTAACACTTTGGCAACGCCGGCCAAGCCGGGGGTGGAACCTTCCGGGTGAATACCAGGGCGTTGCCCGCTCAGCAAGGTTGACGCCGGCCTCGATCCGAATCCAGCAACTGCCGTGCGCGGCGAAACACGGCGTCAAACATCGCCTCGGTCAGTCTGCCGGTGAAGGTGTTTTGCTGGCTGGGATGAAAGGAGGCCAGCAGCGTGATTTTGTCGGTCAGCTTCACCTCGGCGCGATGCGCGAATTTGGGCCTGGGGGAATGAGTCATACCATAGACTTCCCCGAAAACGGAAAGCGCGGTGTTGAATGCTATTCGGCCGAGTGCGATCACCACTTTGATTTGCTTCAGCAAGGCTGCTTCGGTGAGAATGAAAGGGCGGCAATTCGCCAGCTCCTCGGGCGTCGGTTTGTTGGCTGGCGGGGCACAGCGACAGGGCGCGGTGATCAGGCAATCTTTCAACTTCAACCCGTCATGGCGATGGAGGGAGACGGGTTGATTGGCAAAACCGGCTTTGTACAAGGCGCGGTAAAGCCAGTCGCCACTGCGGTCGCCGGTGAAGGTGCGACCGGTGCGGTTGCCGCCGTGAGCCGCGGGCGCCAGACCGATGATCAACAGGCACGCCCGCCAGTCGCCGAAGGAGGGCACGGGTTTGCCCCAATATTCTTCGTCGGCGAAACGTTTGGTTTTTTCGCGGGCGAGACGTTCCCGCCAGGCCACCAGCCGGGGACAGCGCCGGCAGGTGATGATTTCCTGCTGCAATTGCAGCAGGTTGCGCCGGGTGGGATGGACAACCATGCGGTGAGCTTTCGAAATGAGATCGTTTTGTTCACACTTGTTGTGAAGGCGTGTCAATCTAATCATTTTTGTCCGGCGGCACAAGTGGAGAGACCGCCGGGCCAACTCCGGCAGGCTGCGGTGTGAGCACCAGGCGCCGCCTGCGTGCCGGGAGTGTTTCCCGGGTCGCCCCTTGCGCTTTTGTGCCAAAAAAGACATATTCAGTACAATTTAACCAAAACCAGGCAGGTGTTTTCCCGCAGTCGCACGTTTGATTGACAAGGAGAGCCCTATGTTGCAGAAAACGGTACAAGATGCCCTGAATGAGCAAGTCAAAGCCGAGCTGGAATCAGCCTACATTTATCTCGCCATGTCGGCCTGCTGCGAGTCGCTCAGCCTGCGCGGCTTCGCACATTGGATGCGGGTGCAAAGCCGGGAGGAAGTCGGGCACGCGCTCAAGCTGTTCGACTACGTCAACGATCGTGGCGGCCGGGTGGTGTTGCAGGCTTTGGCCCAGCCACCGGTGGATTACCAATCGGTGCTCGACATGATGGAGCATGCCCTCAGTCACGAACAAAAAGTGAGCGGGATGATCCACCGCCTCTATGAGCTGGCGCTTGCGGAAAGCGACTATCCCACCCAGGCGCATCTGCAGTGGTTTCTCACCGAGCAGGTGGAGGAGGAAAAGACGGCGCAGGAAATCGTACAACAACTCAAGATGATTGGCAATCACATGCCGGCTCTGCTGATGCTGGACCGTCAGATGGGCCAGCGCGGCAACAAGTGAGGGAGCGCTGACCGGCCCGGTGCGGCAGCGAAACGCCGGATTCTGCAGAAAGGAGGTACCAGCGGGCGGAATTTCATGCTGTTGCCACGGCGGCAGGTCGTATCACTTGGTTACTCAAAAATCCGTCAGGGAGGAATTTCATGTTCAATCTGCGACGTTGTTTGTCGATGCTGCTGTTGCTCGCTGTGATGCCGCTGGCTGCCCACGGCCAGTTGACGATTCAGGGCACGGTCACGGATGATCGCGGCGAGCCCCTGGTCGGTGCCAACGTGCTGATTCCCGGCACCACGCGCGGCGCCGCGTCCGACGTGAACGGCAAATTCACCATTTTGGTGCCGTCGCCGGGCGCGGAAACGGTGGTGGAAGCGCGCCTGATCGGCTACAAAACCGCGCGGCAGCGTGTCACGCAAACCAGCGGGATTGCCGAGGTCAACTTCTCGCTGACTGTTGATGCGCTGCAAATGGATGAAGTCGTGGTCACCGGCACTTCCGTGGCCACGGCGAAGCGGCAGCTTGGCAATGCCATTTCCACGGTGAACCTCCGCGCGGTGGAGGCGACCGGTGCCACGGCGATCGACGCCGCGCTCACCGGCAAGATTGCCGGCGCACAAATCAGCCAGAACTCGGGCAACCCGGCGGGCGGTGTCACGGTGCGGCTGCGCGGCACCAGCACGGTGCTGGGCAATGCCGACCCGCTTTATATCGTCGATGGCGTGATTGTGAGCAACGATTCGCCACAGTTGATCGATCTTGGCGGCTACCGGCAAAACCGGCTGGTGGATCTCAATCCGCAGGACATCGAGCGCATCGAGGTGATCAAGGGCGCGGCGGCGGCGGCGATCTACGGCTCGCGTGCCAACAATGGCGTGGTGCAAATCTTCACCAAACGCGGCAGCATCGGGGAACCGCGCATCAGCCTCACCTCGCGTTTCATGACCAGCGCGATTCGCAAGACCCTGGAGGTCAACAGGTATCCGTTCGACAAGCCGCAAAGCGACCCCACCGCCAAGCCGGTGACGCGCTACGATTACCAGGATTTCATTTTCCGGCGCGCCTACGGCACGGAGAACAATTTCTCGATCACCGGCGGCAGCGCCAACACGCAATACTATTTCTCCGGCTCCTACCTCGGCAACGAGGGCATCGTCAACAAGACCTCCTATCATCGCACCGGCGGCCGGGCGCGCATCGATCAAACCCTGTCGAGCTGGGCGCGGCTCTCGGCCGGCGCGAATTACACCTACAGCCAGAGCGATGAGGTGCCCAACGGCGGCATCAACGAGGCCTATGGCGCCCTCACCGGGTTTATCTTTTCGCCCAATATCACCGACCCGCGGCCGGTCAATGGTGTTTATCCCAACACGGCTGCCATCAACCGCACCAACCCGGTGCAGGCCATCGATCTGTTCAAATTCGGCCAGCAAAGCAGCCGCTTCATTGGTGATCTGCAGCTCGGCCTCACGCCCTGGCGCGGCCTGAGCGTGGATTACACGCTGGGCTATGACACCTACAATCAGATCGGCACGGGTTACATCCCCTCGGGCACCACGGCGGCGCTCTATCCGCTCGGTTTCTCGCGGCGCGGCGAGCGCGATTTTCTGCAGTTGAACAACGATGTCAACGTGCGTTATCAAACCGAACTGTCCGCTTCGCTGCAGTCCACCACGGTGGTGGGCGGCACGCTGCAATACGAGAGGGCGAGCAACTTTGCCGCACAAGCGACGCAGTTGAGCCCGGTGTCGCAAATCGTGCCGAGCGGCGCGACACTCACGGTCAGCGAATTCCGCAGCCGCAATGTCATCTATGGCGCGTTTGTCCAGCAGACCTTCGGGCTGTCCAACCGGCTGTTTGTCACGGTTGCCGGCCGCGTCGATGCCTCCTCGGTGTTCGGCAAGGAGGAACGCTGGCAGTTTTATCCCAAAGCCAGTGCTTCGTATTTGCTCTCCGATGAAAGTTTTTGGCGCAATGGCGGCCTGGCGGGCGTGTTTCCCAGCTTCAAGCTGCGCGCTTCGTGGGGCGAATCCGGCAATCTCACTGCCATCGGCCCCTTTGACCGTTTCACGAACTACAGCCCGGTGTCCTATGACGGCAAATCCGGCCTGGTGCCCAGCACGCAGCTCGGCACCGCCGACATCAAGCCCGAGCGCCAGCGCGAATATGAAGTGGGCGTGGACTTCAGCCTGTGGCGCGACAAACTCGCCGTCGAGCTGTCTTATTACAATCAGCACGTGACCGACCTGCTGTTGTTCCGTTCGCTCGCACCCTCCACCGGCTTCTCGAGCCGTCTGGAAAACATTGGCACGCTGGACAACAAGGGTTGGGAGGTGCTGTTGCGCGCCCTGCCGCTGCAAAGCCGCAGTCTGCGCTGGAGCACGACCTTCACCTACGCCACCAACAAGAACGAGGTCAACGGCATCGAAAGCGGTATCCTGCTGCTGGCCGATTCTTTCGGCCAATCGGCGGCGGTGAATGGCAAGCCGCTGGGCGTGTTCTACACCACCTTCTATGCGCGCAATCCCGACGGCAGCTTGCTGCTGACGCCGGCGGGCCTGCCGCAACCCGAGCAGCGCAGCCGCCATCCGCAAACCGGCCAGCCCACCGGCGGCACCATTCGCACCGTCACCGGCGACCCCAATCCCGATTTCACCTTCTCGTGGCTCAATGAGCTGGAGATCGGCCGCAATTGGTCGGTGCGGGCCCAGGTCGATGCGGTGCAGGGCTTCGACGTGTTCAACTTCACGCGGCGGGTGGGCGCACGCGGGCCGCTTTACGGCAATCTGGTCGACTACCAGCGCGAGTTGGAGGGCAAAGTCCCGGCGGGCTACAACACCGCGTTGTTTTCGATTTTGGGCGCCTGGATCGAAGACGGTTCGTTCATCAAACTGCGTGAAGTGGCGGTGTCGTATGACCTGCATCCCAGAATGCTCGGTCTGCGCAGCCTGCGGCTGAGTCTGATCGGCCGCAATCTGCTGTCGATCGATGACTACAGCGGCTATGATCCGGAAATCAACACCGCCGGCCAGAGCACGGGCGTGCGGGGCTTTGACTTCGTCGAAGTGCCGATTCCGCGCACGTTTTCCTTCGGCGTGACATTGAATTACTAGCGTGCTGCTGTCTTGCTTGGTCGTCTTGCCCGCGGGTGGAGCGCGGCGGCGGGCGCCCGTCCGTGCGACGCGTTTTGTGCAACACGGGGCGTGACGCTCCGCTCTTTCCGGCTGGCCGGCAGGACGTTTTTGCCGCAAACCCTCATTTGGGAGAATCCAACTGATGAAGCGTTTTCTTCATACCCCGAAAGTGGCGCTGCTATTGTCAGGCATGCTGCTGGTGGTGCTCACCGCCTGCTCGCTGGATGTCACCAACCCCAACAGCGCCTCGGAAGATCAGGTGTTGACCACGCGCGCCGGCGTGATCGCGCTGGCCGTGGGCATGCAGCAAAATTTCGCCGTGAGCGTGATGGAACCGGTGATTCTGACGCCGGGTGTCACCAGCGGCGAAATCGCGATCAATTCCACCTTCACCAACCTGCTGGAACTGCAGGACGGCGGCAACCAGGTCACCACCGGCAACGGCAACGTGCTGGCGCTGTGGGCGCGGCCGATCCGGGTGATCGGCATGGCGAATGACTTGATTGCCAGCGCGCCCAAAGTGCAACTGGAGGGCGGCACGCGCAGCGGCATTATCGCTCTGGCGCATCTCTACAAGGCCATGGCGATGGGCTTTTTGGCGCAGTCGTTCGAGCAGGCGCCGGTCGATTTGGACAAGAACGGCCGGGCGGTGTTCCAACCGCGGCAGGAGGTGTTGCTTGCCGCCATCCGTCTGCTTGATGCCGCCACGCAGTTGCTGGCTGCGACGCCGGTGAGCAACGAATTCAATACGCAGATCCTGGCGCGAAATTTCGATCTGCTCAACACGATCAATGCCATGCGGGCGCGCTACAACCTGATGGCCGGCCGTTATCAAGCCGCGCTCGACATCGCGGGCAGTGTCAACCCCGCCGCCAAATCGGTTTTCACCTACGATGATCGCAATCCCAATCCCATTTACCAGCTCGTGTTCATCAACCGCAACTATGCCCCGCGCGACAACTTCGGCAGCCGGCTGACTGAACCGGGTGACGGCCGGCTGGCGTTCTATCTCAATCCGGCAGACAAAACCAATCCCTCGCCCTACAATCTGCCCATCGATGACCTTAAGGGTTTCTTCGATGCCGCCAACAAGGCGATTCCGGTGTATCTGCCCGGCGAGATGAATTTGATCAAAGCCGAGGCGCTGGTGCGGCTCGGCCGCCTGCCCGAAGCGGTGAATGAGATCAACGCGGTGCGCACCAAAACCAGCGATCCCTTCGGCGTCGCGGCCGGCTTGCCGGCTTACAGTGGCGCGGTGACCGAAGCGGCGTTGTTGGAAGAAATTTACCGCCAGCGCACTGCCGAGTTGTTCATGACCGGCTTGCATCTTGAAGACAGCCGCCGGCTGGGCCGTCCCGGTCCGCTCGATCCCAACCCCGAGCGCAACCGCAATTTCTATCCCTATCCCGACCAGGAACGGCTGAACAATCCCAACACCCCGGCGGATCCCACCATCTGAAGCGAATGGCAGGGGCATGGCGGAAGGGCCGTGCCCCTGCTTTTGCGAGGCGCTTCACTTTCATGAAAAACCAACACTCGCCAGCCGCAAGCTGGTTGCGGATCAGGCGATTCTCGCGGCCGTGCGACATCATCAACCACGGCGTGTGCTCGATCTCGGTTGTGGAGAAGGCTGGCTGGCCCGCTGTCTGGCGCAGCCGGGCCGGAAAGTGCTGGGTGTCGATGCCATACCGGCGTTGATTGCAGCGGCGCGGCAGCGCGGTCGGGCGGCGTTTGCCGTGTGTTCGGATGAAGAAATTGCCGCGGGCGCGCTGGCCCCGCACGGCCGTTTCGATGCGGTCGTCTGCAATTTTTCCCTGTTGGGTGAGAAATCGGTGGAGAAACGGTTGCGTGCTGTGCCGGCGCTGCGGAGTCACCGCGGCCGCTTGTTTGTGCAAACGCTGCCTCCGCGGGTGGCTTGCGGCCGTGAGCCTGATTGCGATGGCTGGCGGCCCGGCTCATGGCAGGGATGCGGCCCGGGGTTCACCCGGCCCGCGCCGTGGTATTTTCGCACCGTCCGTTCGTGGCTCAATCTCTTCACGCGCTGCGGCCTGCGCCTGGTGGAATGCCGGGAGCCCCTGCATCCGCACACTCTCGCGCCGGCCGCGATTCTTTTCATTTGCGCCGCACCCAAGCCGGCCGCCTGAGCGGGGTGTGTCCGGCAGCAGCGGTCTCAGCTTGTGGCGGTGATCCAGCTCACCGCATCACCCACCACGATCTCCCCATCATCCAAAACTTCCGCAAACACGCCGCCCCCCCAGTGGTGTTCCATGCAGGCGCGCAGCCCGGACAGGGCCTCGTCCATGCGTTCGCACGGCCGGGTTTCGCCGAGAATGCGCAGCCGGCAGTGGCCGATTTGCAGCAGGCGGCCGCGGCTGTCCTGCAATGGCAAGCCGCTGATCATCAAATTGGCACGCCGGGCAGCGGGATCGAGCTGTGCGCCCAGTTGCTGCATCATCTCCGCCCAGCGTTCCGCCGCGATGATCGTCACCTGGCGCTTGCCGCCCTGATTGGCATTGCCCACCAGCCCCCGGCCCGCCACCAGTCGTGCGGCTGGCTGCGGGTCCATCGGGCCACGCCTGGCGCGTTTGATCCAGATTCGTTCGAGTTTGCCTGTTGTTGGCATGGTCTTCCCTTTGTGTTTTTGTCCTGGGTCGGCAACGGAAAAGCACAGTCGCCGCATGTATCGCAAAACTCCCTGCCCGCCGTTTCTGCCTGTCTTCCCGGTGCGCGTTTTGTTTGAAGCCGAAGGCGTGATGATTGGGTTTGAGATGTGCGAACAGCCGGTGACCGGTTGCAAAAAGCCCTTGCTTTTCCGGGGGCGGGACGCTATTGTTGCACATTTCTTAAGGCGCGAAGACAGCCGTACCCCAATTCACTTTCAACCCCCAAGACAAAGGACTTCGCATGTTTCGGACTCGAATTGCAGCCGTCGCGGCCGTGAGCGGGATGTGGGTCAGTTTGATGGCGGCGTTTCCTGCAAGAGCCGCCGACACCCTGGCGGGAGGCGCAGGATCGCGACAAACGAATCCCCAGGTTGCCGTGCCCGGCGTGGTGGTGGTCAAATTCGCAGGCGAGCAGTTGCTTGCGGAAACTCTCACTGCCACCGGCCGGCCGGCACTTGACAGTTTGTTGCGCGCGCAGCGCATTCAGCGATTGCAACAAGTTCTGCCGGCACGGCAGCGGCGGCAGGCGCGCGCGGCGCGGCGGCTCGACAACGTTTATTTCGCCCACTTCCACGGCGGTGCGGCGCCGGAACAGGTGGCGGCCGCACTGCGCCAAAGTCCGTTGGTGATCTATGCCGAGCCGAAATACCGACACACCATCATCGCCATCCCCAATGACCCCTCGTTTCCCAACCAGACCTTTTATAATCTCGTGCGCGCCCCGCAGGCGTGGGACGCGGTGAAGGGCGAGCAGGGCAGTGTGGTGATTGCCATCGTTGACGGCGGCACAGACATCGGCCATCCGGATCTCGCGGCGAATCTCTGGCGCAATCCCGGCGAGATTGCCGGCAACGGCGTGGACGACGACCACAACGGCTTCATCGACGATGTGCACGGCTGGAACTTCGCGAACAACACACCGGATCCCACCGGCCTGGCGGGCACACCGGACAATGCCAATCACGGCACGCATACCGCGGGCCTCGCCACCGCGGTTACCGACAACAACACTGGCGTGGCGGGCATGAGCTGGAACGCGAAGTTGATGGCGGTGTGCGCCAGTGATTCGGCAACCGACCGCTATATCACCTATGGCTTCGAAGGCATCCTGTATGCCGTAAACAACGGCGCCGACATCATCAGTCTGAGCTGGGGCGGGTACAGCAATTCCGCCTTCGAGCAGGAAGTGATCGATTATGCCGCCGATTTGGGGGTGGCGATCGTGGCGGCGGCGGGCAACAACAATTCCCGCGCGCTGCATTATCCCTCCGCTTACCGCCATGTCCTGGCGGTGGCCAACACCACCAACAGTGACACGCGCAATCCCGCTTCGAATTACGGCACCTGGGTGGATGTTGCGGCACCCGGCACCGCCATTTTGAGCACTGTCAACCACGGCCAGTATGCCACATTCAGCGGTACGTCCATGTCCTGCCCGCTGGTGGCGGGCCTGGTGGCGCTGGTGCGCACCCGGCATCCAGATTGGAATGGCTTGCAGGCGGCGGAGCAGGTGCGCGTCACGGCCGACAACATCGACAGCAAAAATCCCGGTTATGCGGGCCTGCTGGGTTTCGGCCGCATCAATGCGCAGCGCGCCGTCACCGAGAGCCTGCCCTCCCTGCGCCTGACCGGCGTTCGTGTCGTGGAGAGTGATGGCGATGGCGTAATTGAACCGGGTGAAACCGTCGATGTCTGGATCACGCTGCACAACTATCTTGCCGCTGCCAGCGGCATCAGTGTGAGCCTGCTGGAAAGCGATGCCTACATCACGCTCACCTCCGCCACGGCCAGGCTGGCGGCGCTCGGCACGCAGGAGCGGGCCGAGCTCACCACGCCGTTGCGCTTCACCGTGGCCGGCAATGCGCCCAGCGGCCATCCCGTGGACTTCACCCTGCGTCTCGTGACCAACGAGTATGAAGATCGCGATTATTTCACCCTGACGATTTTGCCAACCGCCGGCGCCATCAACATCAACAACATTGCCACCACAGTGACCAACATCGGCCGCCTCGGCAATCTCGACCCCGCGGATGCCGCCAGCGGTGTGGGCTTTCGCTTCAAAAACGGCCCCAGTTTGCTGTTTGAAGGCGGCATCATTGCCGGCACCGGCCCCGCGCAAATTTCGAATGCCGTGCGCGGCCTGTTGTCCGGCAGCCAGCAACTCAATGATCAGGACTTCACCATTGCCCCGAACGGCGATCTGCGCGTGCTCGCGCCCGGCACCCGCAGCGATCAGGAAAGTCTCGGTATTTTCGAAGACGGCGCCGCCAACAATCCGATGAACATCCGCATCACCCAGGAAAGCTTCGCCATGAAGGACGCGCCCCACGATGACTTCATCCTGCTGCGCTACAGCATCGAAAATCAAAAGGACACGCCGCTGAACAATTTTCATTTCGGTGTTTTTTTCGACTGGGATATTGACGGCGGCACCTTTGCCACCAACAAAACCGACCATGATGCCTCCCGCCGGCTGGGCTACGCCTTCGACAGCGGCAGCGGGCCCAAAACCTACGTCGGCATGTCGCTGGTGAGTGAGAGCCCCTTCAACTACGAGGCCATCTACAACGATCCCAATGCGCCCGGCTTCACCGGCATCGGGCTGCATGACGGCTTCACCGACACGGAAAAATGGCAGTCGATCAGCGGCGGCATCGGCCTCGAACGCGCCGGCCCGGCGGATGTTTCCTTCGTGGTGGCCGCCGGCCCTTTCGACCTTGCGCCTCATGGCGTCGTCACGGTGGGTTTTGCGCTGCTCGCCGGCGAAAATCTCGCCGATTTGCAGGCCAATGCCGATGCGGCGCAGGCCTTGTGGCGCAGCCTGTTCGCGACGCAGGTGTCTGAGCCGCGCACGCCCGGACTGCCCACCGCCTTTGGCCTGGCGCAGAATTTTCCCAATCCTTTTCAGGTCAGGGAGGCGCGCGGCGCCCGCACCACGATTGCGTTTCAATTGCCGGTGGCGGAAACGGTGACCCTCGAGCTTTATGATGTGCTCGGACAAAAAGTCCGCACGCTGGTGCACGAGCGGCGCGCTGCCGGTTTTCACCGGGTCATGTGGGACGGCCGCAGCGCCGCCGGCGGGTTGGTGCCGAATGGCATTTACTTTTACCGTCTCACTGCCGGCAGCTTCATACAAACGCGCAAACTGGTGCTGCTGCGCTGATGCCACACCCGGAGAACGACGAACGCCGGCGCTTGGCAGTGGCTTTCGTGAGCCGTTTCATTGACGCGCCGGATTTGCGCCAGCGCATCAGCGCCGTGCTCGCCAGTTTGCCGCCGGAAGTGGTGTCCGATATCGTGAACGACGACCGCTTTCGCATGGCGGTGTACGATGTTCGCGATCCGGCCGGCAACTCATTGCATTTTGCGCCACCGGGCGTGGGCAACAACGGCAGCCGCATGATCGCCTGGAAGTCCTCGCTCAGCACCGCGCCGCTGGAGTTTGCCAACTACGTCATCGCGCATGAATTCGCGCATGCCTGGCTGCGCAATCGCGGCCGCACCACGGATGAAGATCCGGAAGATGCCGCGGATGCCCTGGCCAGGGAATGGGGCTATGAGAAACCGGAGAGCGCCCGGCGCTTCACCTGGTGGCGCCGCTCATGACGTGGCGGCTGGAAGCTGCACGGCACAGGTGAAGCCTTCGCCAGCCTGCCCTCCTGCCGCCAATGCAAAATCCCACGCCAGCAGTTTTATTAGAATGCTGCTGCCGTGGGATTTTTTTCGGTTGGAGCAGGCCGCCGGCCGGAGCGCGAGGCCAAACGCGCCGGGCCCGCTTATTTCCAACTCACAAAGTTCGAATCCGCGCGCGCGGGCTTTTCCACCCAGTCGGCAACAAAGACATTGGTGTCGCGCGTGGGCGTGCGTTGCGTGTTGCGGTTCGAGCAGAAGGCGAGCTGCCGGCCACTGTAGGAAAACATGGGAAAAGCATCGAAGGTGTCGGTATGGGTGATCTGCTCCAGGCCGGTGCCGTCGGTCTTGATCATGAAAATATCGAAGTTGCGGCCGCCCTTGTCGAGCGAATGGTGATTGGAGCAGAACAGCACCCGTTTGCCATCGGGGTGAAAAAACGGCGCCCAATTCGCGCCGGGGAGATGGGTGACCTGGCGCACGTTTTTGCCGTCGGCGTCGGCAATGAAAACGTTGAGCGCCTTGGGTTCGACCAGCCCTTGGGCGAGCAACTCACGATAGGCGATGGCCTCTTCACCGGTGGGCCGGCTGGCACGCCAGACGATCTGTTTCGAATCGCGCGAAAAGAAGGCGCCGCCGTCATACCCCAGCTCGGAAGTCAATTGCAAATTTTCGCCGGTTTTCAAATCAAAACGCCAAAGTTCAAGATCGCCGGAGCGAGTCGAGGTGTAGACGAGATAACGGCCGTTGGGTGAGAGGGTGGCCTCGGCGTCATAGCCCGGCCCGCCAAGCAACAGTCTGGGGGTGTGATCTTGGGGGCCAGCGACATAGATTTCGTAGTCCTGCAACAACGCCCAGACGTAACGGCCCTGGGCGAACATCATGCCTTTCGGGCAATCCGGGCTGGCGGCATGCGTCGAGGCATAGAGCCAGCGGCCATCCTTGAAAAAGTAACTGCACGTCGTGCGCCCCTTCCCCGTGGAAAGCAGCTCGTATTGTTTGCCGCTCTTCAGAGGCTTGCCGTTCACATTCATCACGAAGATCTGATCGCAACCCTGCGGATTGATCTGCGCCCAGTCACTCTGAAAGATGAGCTGCTTGTCATCATAACTCCAGTAGGCCTCGGCATTATTTCCGCCAAAAGTCAGTTGCCGTACGTTGCGCAGATGCACCTCGCCGGTGTAGCGCAGCGAATCGCTGCTCCCGTTGCTTTGCGTCGCGCCCGTGGCAAACCAGCAGGCCAACAGCAGGCAGCAGCTTGTGACCTTCCGCAGGCGCCGGCTCGATCCGGCCGGCACCGACCAGCCATGGTTACTTTTCACAATGGGCTCCCTTGAGTTTGTATTGCATCCCACGACAACGCCGCAGCTTGCATTTGGGACGGGATCTCCGCGCTGCACGGGAGGCCACAGCTCAGCACAGGGCATCCCGCCTGCAGACAGGCGCAAACCGGCGTCAGGAACTCGTCAGGATGACAAAGAGACGCGATCGTTCCTGCCCGCCAACGAAGATACCCGCCGGGCATCCGGCTCCGGCGCCTCACCAGTCGAAAAAACAGGTTCCTGTTCCTGTCGAGGCGCCAGCGCGGAAGCGGCCGGAGATTTTATGCTTGCGGTGCGGCGGCCTCACCGGCCCGGCAGCAAATCATCCTTGCGCAGGGGCAGTGTGCGCAGCTCCAACGAATCGGCGGTGGTGAACGCCGTCCATATCGGCAGAATATAGCCAGCTTGTGCGGCGATACCGGTATAATCGCCGAAGAACACCGACTTTTTGGTGGTGAAAGGCTGCGGTGAGAGACGGTAATTGCGGAACGTTTCGCCGCCATCGAAAGAGGCGGCCAGGTACACGTGCGTGGCCGTGGCATCGCTGCCCGCCGCGCGGCGATCATAAAACAAAATATAAATCGCACCGTCCTGCGGATCGACCGCCAGCCAGGTCAAAAATTGTTCCCTGCCGTTCCCCACGGAATCATCATTGACGCGCCGCGGTGTGCTCCAGCTTGCGCCGCCATCGCGGGACCATGCCAGAAAAACATCGGGATCGCCGTGACGCTGGTCGATCCAGTTGAGATAGATCGTCCCGCGATAGGGGCCGTGGCTCACATCACAAGCAGTGACCGGCATGCCGTTGCAGCGGTAAATGCCGTCGACGTCGAAATTCCACCCTCCGGGCATGGGACTGACCACCACATCCTGCCCGAAGGTCACGCCCCCATCGCGTGATTTGTCGAAATAAATGCCGTCAGGGCCCGCCCACGCCAGATAAACTTCACCGTCAGGCCCGACCGCCGGCACGCAGCCCTCCACGGTGTTGTCATCATCACGGGCATCGCCGGCCAGCTCATTGACGCGCTGCGGCGCCTGGAAGGAGCGGCCGCCGTCGATGGAGCGCGAGAACAAGATGAAGCTGCTGTCCTCCGGTGCGGCGCTGCCGTAGGTCGTGAACTCCGTCCACGCGATGTAGATATTGCCGTGCCAGGCGCTGCCGGTGTTGTCGATGGCGAAATAGGGCTTGTCCTGAAAGGGCGTGGCGGTGTTGAGATCGTAGACGGCCACCGGCTCCAGCCAGGAATGGCCGCCATCCACGGACTTGATGCAAAAAATGCCGGAAACATTTTCCCGCCGGAAGCCGGTGAAGGAAATGTACACGCTGTAGCAGTTGCCCCCGGCATCACAACGCACCGAGCAATCACCCTGCACCCGTTTTTCGGGGTTGGGCAGCGGCTGTTCGAAAAAGGTGCGGCCGCCATCGAAGGAGGTGTAGGCATAGTTGGTGACGCGCGTGCCGAGATGGCGGCCGCTGGCATGCGACACCGCCACCAGGTTGTGCGGATGCAGCGGATTGATGGCGATCGCCACCTCATTGGGATTGCGAGCGCTGCGGTTGACGCGCACCGCCGGTCGCGCCAGGTTTTGCGCCACCGCCGGCATCAGCCACAGAAGCAGCAACAGGCCGGTCACAAGGGCAGCCATGGCTTCATCCTCCAGGAGCTGAGTGTGAACGCCGCTCACTCATTGCCGGCCGACGGGGTGATGCCCATTTCCTGCAGGAGATAATCGGCGCCGGCAAACTTCTGCGTCACCCACAGCACGTAGCGAATGTCCACTGCGATCGAGCGGCTATAGTCTTCGCTCCAGGCATAGTCGTTGATTGTGGCCTCGAAGGCACGGTCGAAATTCACGCCCACCAGTTCGCCGCGGGCGTTGAGCAGCGGGCTGCCGGAATTGCCGCCGGTGGTGTCGAGATTGTAGAGCACCGCCACCGGCACGTCGTGCAATTGCGGGTGGGCGAAGCGGCCGTAGTCTTTCGCGCGATGCAGTTGGATGAGTTTTTCCGGTGTATCGAACGGCTCCCGGCCGGTGGTCTTGGCGATGACACCGGAGAGCGTGGTGATCGGCCGGTAGTAGACGGCATCCGCCGGCGAATAGCCGCGAACGCGGCCATAGGTGAAGCGCAGTGTGCGATTGGCATCGGGAATGAAATCGGCCTGGCGGAATTCCTTTTTCACTTCAATGAGCTGGCCATACAGTTTTTCCAGGGCACCGTTGCGGCGTTGCGTCTGCCGTCGCATTTCTTCATAGGCCGGATAAAGCGACTGTGCCAGAGTGAGGAACGGATCTTTCAATTTCTGCAATTCCCGGGGTGGTTTTTCCAGGCAGGCCATCAAAAAACGTCCGTCTTTGAGTTTGCTGCGCGCATACGCCTGCCGGATGAATTTGTCGATGGTTTTCTGCGGGTCATCGCCTGCCACGATATCCGCCAGCGCCGCGAGTCGTTGCTTGGCCGGCAGCCGGGCGGCGCGCAACAGCAGCTCTTTCAAAAAAATCCTGTCGGTCGGCTCATGAAAATCGGCGACGGCCTGCTGCAGGCTTTGTTTGGTGGTGTTGAAGTTGCGCTCCATGTAGGCGGGCAGGCGTTCCAGGTCGGGCTTCTGCAACTCCCGGCTGGCTTCGTAGACGGAAAAGCCGAAGCGGAACAGCGTGACACTGCCGAGATGTTGCAGCAGCAGATCGCGTTCGGCCGTCGCCCGCATGTCATCATAGACCTGCGCGATTTCCGCGAGCAGCGTGCCATATTTCTGCCGGCGGCCGGGATCCGCCGCGATGAATGCCTGCAGCGCCTGCTCCTGCGCCCGCTTTTGCTCGACCAGAGCGAGGCGCTGCAAACCTTTGAGTTTGCCGCGATAATTTTTCATGGTGTTGGCCAGGCTCTTGATGCGGCTGGCGTGTTTGAGCGCGACGCTGCGGTCGGCGCGTCCCTGCTCCTCCATCGTTTTGATTTGCCACTCATAGAGATCGGCGACATAGGGCATGCGGACCTCTTGCTCGAAGGCGAGATAGGCCGCGGTCTGGTGGCGGTAGGTGCGGCCGGGATAACCGAGCAGAAAGACAAAGTCGTCTTCGTTCACGCCTTCGGGCGCCACGCGCAGCACGGCCTTGGGATGATAGGGCACGTTGTCGGGGGAATACTCTGCCGGCGAGCCATCCGGCGCCACATAGGCGCGCAGAAAGGAGAAATCGCCGGTGTGGCGCGGCCACACCCAGTTGTCCTCCTCGCCGCCAAATTCGCCGATGCTGCGCGGCGGCACATACACCAGTCGCACGTCTTTGAGATGGGTGTAGAGGAACAGCACGTAGGTTTTGCCGATGAACATCTCCGCGATTTCCGCACGCCGGCCCGGCTGTGCCTGCTCGGCGGCCTGCACCATCTCCTTGATCTTGCGCTCGAGGGCCCTGGCGCGCTCACTGTAGTCCATTTCCCCGCTGACGGCGCTCAACACTTCCGCGGACACGTCCCGATACGATTCGATCAGGCGCACGGTGAGCCCCCTGGCCGGAATTTCCTCGTTCCGCGTGGCGGCGAGAAAGCCACGCTTCACATAATCCTTCTCCGCGGTGCTGGCGGCCGCCACCGCGCCGAAAGCGCAATGATGATTCGTCAGAATCAAGCCCTCCGGGGAAACAAACGAGCCGGTACAGCCACCCACCATGACGATGGCGTCGATCAGACTCACGCCGTTGGGATTGTAAATGGCAGTGGGATCGATCAGCAGACCCCGGTCTTTGAGCGGCAATTTGTGAATGTCGCTGATCGGCCACATGCCCTCGTCGGGCGCCGCCTGCAACGCGGGCGCCAGGCAGAACGCCACAATAAGAAGAAAACGTCGCATGGAAAACTCCTTGCAGCATCTCGTCGCATTTGTTGTCTGAATCATGCGTCATTGCCTGCTTGGTCAGAGTGCCGGCCACTTCCCCGCACCGTCATCCTTCGGAAACTTTTTGAGTAACGCAGGCATCGCTGCCTGCAGTCAATGAGTCTGCGCTGCGTCTCCACATGTAACTGAGGCATTACTCTGCACCGGCAGACCCCCGCGAGCCTGGCTCTGCAACGGCCTGGCCGTTGGATGAAAACCCTGCAAGGTCTCATTCGATTTCCGCGCGCAAGCGCCTGGCCATGCCACGGGCGTAAAAGCGCGGCGCCAGCCGGTTCAGCCAGTAAGCCAGCCGGCTGATGTTGCCCACCAGCAACAGTTGTTTTTCGCGGCGCGCGCCCTGCAAAATGCGCTGCGCGGCGGCCAGCGGTGCCATCTTCCTGCCCACCACCACCTGCTCGTGCCGCACCGGATTGCCATCGGCGCCCAGCGCGTTTTTGTTGATGGCCGTGTCGATGAAGGAGGGGCACACCAGCATGATGGCAACGCCTTCGGCTTCGAGTTCCGGCCGCAGGCTTTCGAAGAAGCCATGCAACGCGTGCTTGCTGGCGGCATAGCCGGTGCGGCCGAGCAGCGGCGAGAAGCCGGCCACGCTGGAAAGGGTGATGATCATGCCCCGGCTTTGCTGCAACGCCGGCAGCGCCGCCGCGGTCCAGTTGAGCGCGCCGAAAAAATTCACCGCCAGCACGCGGCGAATCACTTCAATATTGGTGTGCGCGAAGCGGCTGCGATGGCTGAGGCCGGCATTGTTGATCAGCACATCGATGCGGCCGAAGTCCTGCAGAATTTTTTGCACGAGTTTTTGGGTGACTTCCCAATCGGTCACGTCGCCGGCATGGCCGGTGAAACGGACGGGCGTGGCTTGAAAGGCGCGGGCGAGGCATTCCAATTCCTGAGCCGCCCGGTCGATGCCGACCACCAGGGCGCCGGCCTCGCCAAAGCAGCGGCAGAGCGCACGGCCCAGACCGCCGGCGGCACCGGTGATGATCACGACCTTATCTTTGAAATCGCGCTTTGGCATAACGGGCGAACACCTCGCGGGAGGTCAGCACCGGCGTGTAGCCGAACTCGCGTTTGAGTTTCGTATTGTCCAGCACCGGCCGGTAGCGCAGAAAATCGAGTTGGGCCGGGCCGTAGGGCGTCAGCCGCAGTTTGTGCAGCAGCGCCAATCCCCATCTTAACAAACCTGCCGGCAAAGTCAACGTTTTCCTGCCCAGCATGTGGGCAAGCTCTGCCAGCGTGAGTGTGCCGTCGCCGGCGAGATTGTAGATGCCGGTTTTGTCCGTGAAGATGGCCTGGCGTATACAGGCGGCCGCGTCCTGATCCCAAATGAAAACGAACGGACTGTCACTGCCCTTGACCGCCAGCAACCAGGGCATTTCGAAGTAGGCGGTGATCGGGTTGTGCGTGGTTTCCCCCAGAATCGTGCTCACCCGGAAGATGACCTGTTGCAATTCGGGGTGTTCGCGGCGGTGACGCGCCAGCAGCTCTTCGATCAGTCGTTTATGACGCGCGTAGGGAATCTCGTCATTGCCGCGCAGCGGATGTTGCTCGGTGAGCAGCGGGGGATTGTCCGCGTGATAGCCATAGGCGGCGCCGCTGGAAGTCACGATGATTTTTTCGACCCCGGTGGCGAGGCAGGCGTGCAGCACATTTTGCAAACCGCCGATTTCGACGGCCTCGGCCAGGGCGCGATCACGCGGCACCAAAATCGCCGCCAGATGCACCACTGTGGTGATGCCATGCCGCCGGAAAAGCTCCACCAGTTGCGGGGAACGAATGTCGAGCTGCCCGTACTGCACGCCAGCAAGCTGTTGTTCGGGTGGGGTGGCGCGCACGTCGAGTGCGACCAGCGTGCAGGCCGGCAGGGCGCCGGCACGTTGTTGTGTCACCAGATCCGCCAGCACGATTTTGCCGAGGTAGCCGGCCGCGCCGGTGATCAAAATGTTTTTCATGCGTATCGCGTCCTGCTCATTGGCAGGGTGAAAGAACGCGCCATTTCAGGAGGTTGTGAGACTGTTTCTGCAACGGCTTGGCCGTTGCATCGACTCGCGCGAGCCGGGCTCCGCAAGCAACGCCGATTTGATCGCGACGCCCAACCATCCGGGGGATGGGGCATGAGGAATTTGGCAGGCCAACGTGCGGTCAACTCCGGCAGGAGTGAACTGTTTTTAGTCAAGCGGCATATCGCATTTCCCCAAACTCCGTCAGGAGTGACCTGACCGGCTCTGCTCAAAAAACCGCGTCAGATCACGGGAAATTCTACAGGCCACTCCTCGCGGAGTTTAAAGACGCGCAAGCTTCGAATGTCTACAAACAGTGCACTCCTGACGGAGTTTGGGGAACGAGACATTTCTTTCGGTCAACAGCAAGCTAACATGCAAAATTCAGGTATAAACAGTTCGACCCGCTGGAGCTGTTTCCCGGCGCTGCTGAGAGGGCGCACGCCCAGCAGCCCCGCCCGGGACGCTCTGTTTATAGCACGACAGCGACTCAATCATAAGCTATCAGGATCAAACACAAAAATTCTCCCACGCAAGCAGCGCTCCCACGGAAAAAGCCATTTCGTGGGAGAGAAGCCGTGACCCCCTCGGCAAACGGGCGAATTTCGCAGTCAGGCCGCTCGACATTCGAAAAAAGTCTCGTGTGACTTCGACCTGGAATAACTGACGGCGTTTTGTGAACCCGCCATTTATTCTGAGCAACAGCAAGCCGGCATGCAAAATCAGATAGCAGCATTGGACATCATCTTGTTGGCAGGCAGGGATGCCCGCGTCACTCCATAAGGTCACTGCGAACGACGACGCATGTGCCATTTTTATCCCTGCGAAATTCCACGAGTGTTACCGGCTGCCGGTGGGCGCAGCGACCACAACCATGCCAGTGTTGTCCCGCTGATGATGTGCCAAATTCCCCACCATGCCGCCACCAGCGCCATCCCGCCCAGGCCGCCAAAGAAATTGAAGATCAACAGCAATCCCAAGCCGGAGTTTTGGATGCCGATCTCGATGGCGATGGCACGGCAATCAGGCTCGGGCAGCCGGGCTGCGCGGGCAACAGCATAACCACCCGCCAGTGCCAGGCCGTTCTGCACCATTACTGCAAACGCCACCCGGCCGACATGATTCACAAAGTTGTCCCAATTCGCCAGCAGCGCGGCCAGCACAAAGCCGCCGAAAAAGAGCAGCGAGAGGATTTTCATCGGTCGTTTGAGCGCCGTGGCCAGCCGTGGCCGGCGATACGCCAGCAGCAGGCCGAGCGCCAACGGCAGGCCCAGCAGCAACAACACCGCGGTCATGAGATCCACCGGATCCAGCGCGATTTTGCGCAAGAGCGCGTGCGCCGGCGGATAAAGCGAGCCCCAGAAGGTGAAGTTGAGCGGTGTCAGGACCAGCGCGGCGGCGGTGGAACAGGCCGTCATGCACACAGACAGCGGGGTGTTGCCGCGGGCGAAATAGGTGAGAAAGTTCGAAAGGTTGCCGCCCGGGCAGGCGGCCACCAACAGCATGCCCAACGCCATGCTCGCGGCCGGCGCCAGAAGGCACACCAGCACAAAGGACAGGGCCGGCAGCAGGATGAACTGGCCGAGCATGCCGATCAAAATGGACCGGGGAAACTGCAGCACCAGTTTGAAATCACCGAGTTGCAAATCCAGCGCAATGCCGAACATCACCACGCCGAGAATCACATTGAGCAGCGTCAGCGTGGCGGGGTTGAAGTTGAGAGGGATGGCATCCAGGGCGGGCAAGCTGAGGATCTCCTCCGTCATTCTTCATTGCTTCTGTGATGGTTGTTCAGCCGCCGGCTGCGGCCGTCCGGGAACGCAGTGTTGCCGGGCGAACTGATGCGCCTTGAGTACAAGCCAGGCACAGGTCATCCCGAACAGCGCGCCCCCGGCAACGTCGGAGGGATAGTGCAAGCCGAGATAGATGCGCGAGAAGCCGGAAAGAAAGGCACAGGCATAAAGCGGCGTGCGCTGCTGCGGATAAAAGTGCGTGAACAGTGCTGCCGCGGCAAACGAGTTGGCGGCGTGGTTGGAGGGGAAAGAGAACGAGGTGCTTTTGCCCAAAATCATGTGGACCCCCTCCAGCACGACGCACGGCCGCAGCCGCTGAAACCAGGGCTTGAGCACGAAGGCGGCGATTTGATCGCTGAGCAGAATCACCGGAATGATCAGCAGCGCGGCGCTGCGGCCGGTCGGGCCGCCCTTCCACCACAGCCAGACATAAACCGCGGCAAACAGCGGAAACCAGTTGCGCGGGTTGGTGACGATCGGCATGAGCCAGTCGAGCACCCCGCATTGCAGCGTGTGATTGACGAAGAAGAACAGGGCAATGTCGATTTGCAGAAGCTGTTCGAGCATAAGGCATCACGCTTACATGCCAAAACCCATGGTCAGCAGAAAGGCCACGCCATTGAGATCGACCCGGCGATTTTGCGGCAGACCGGTGACAACGCTGCCCTGCTTGCGCGTCACGCGCACGTCGTGATACAACAACGACAGGGTGGAGGTGATGCCGTCATCGGTGGTAAAGTAGACGCCGGCCTCCGCCCCCCAACCCCAGGCGCGATACTGGCGCCTCTCGCTGGGCGTGCCGTTGGCGTTCGCCTCCCGGCTCCAGAGAATGGTGTGACACACCACCGGCCGCAGCAACAGTCCGGTGTCTTCGAGCGAGGTGACTTTGTCCATGCCGGTTTTGGCGGCCCAGCCCAAGCCGGGCAGATTGGGCAGATTCATTTCGAGCAGGGAGAGTTTGAGCACCGGCCCGGCCATGAGCGGCAGCATGGTGCGGGTGAAATCGATTTCAGCAGTTGGCCGCACGCCTGTCACCGCCTCGCCGGCGACGAAGGCCAGGTCGCGATAGTGCCGGCGATGCACGCCGGCGCCCACCGCGAAATCCCACTGCCACACACCGGTGCGATCGATGCTGGTGCCCAGCCAGGCGCCGCCGTAAACACCACCCGCCATGTGAGCGGGATAAATCGCGCCGAAGGTGAAATCCCAATTCACCGACTGGCTGTGCGCCGGTGCCGCCAGCGCCAATGGTGTGAGCAGGGCGGGCAGGATTTTAAGAATGTTGTGGCTGCGTATTCTCATTTTCTTTCCTCCGGGGAAGCGCGCTGTGAAAACGTTGTTGCATTGCCGGCATGCCGGCAATGGTTGCCACATGCCTCCTGCGCAAACCGGCTGTGGCTGTTGCCTGGCAGGGCTGCCGGAGAGGGGACTCGGCCATGGTCTGCCAGCGTGCGGCAGATCCGGTCAGGGCGCGGCAGTCTGGCGCGCGACTCTCACCATCTCCCGCACTTCGGCAAACAAAGTGGGCGCATGATAGGGAATGCCGTCCTTGATGGTCCAAACGATGCCGCCGCCCCGGCGCTGGCGGTCGAGAGTGGCCTCGCTGCCGCCGGGATAGAGAATGCGCAAATTCTCCAGGGGGTTGCCGTCCACCACGATGAGATCGGCAAGATAACCGGCCTTCAGGCGGCCCAGCTCATGCGCCTGACCGAGCACCAGCGCGCCGTTGCTCGTGGCATGCTGAATCACCTCGAGCGGATGAAAGCCCGCTTCCGCGTGCAGCTCCAATTCCCGCAAATAACCGAAGCCGTAGATTTGATAAATGAAGCCGGCATCCTCGCCGGTGGTGACGACGCCGCCCAGCCGGCTGAACTCACGGATGGCCTGCATCCACAGGCGGTAGTTCTCCTTCCAATACACCTCATCGGTGCTGGTCCAGCCGTGGAAGAACGAGCCGTGAAAATCAGGATTGGGCTGGAAAAAGGCGGCGAGCGCGGGATGGAGATAGTCCTTGAACCAGGGCTGGGTCAAGGCGCGCTGCAAATCGCGGCAGGCTTCGTAAATGCACAGCGTCGGATCCCACGCCACGCCCGCCTGCACCAGGGCCTGCAAGACTTGCCGCAGTTTTGCGGGATCGACTTCACGCCACAGGCGGCCGGCATAACGAAAGCGGTGCAGCTCGTTGTTGTAATTGAAATCCGGCGGGAACTGCTGCACGCCCGTGAGCGCGGCCTCGGGTACGCCATACCAGTGCTCGATTGTGCTCGTGCCGGCTTGTGCATCGTGCCAGGCATTGAGATCTTCCACGCCGGCGTGATGCGCCAGCTTGAGGCCGAGTTTCTTCGCTTCCTCGGCGACGATGAGATAGGTGGCGCGGTCCATCTGATGGCACTTCAAACCCTCCGCGCCTTTGGCTTTGAGCTCCCGCACCTTGGCGCGGATCTCCGCCTCGCTGTCGCCGCCCGGACACCAGAAATAAAGCCACAGCCGCGGCGCCGCAATGGTGTTGGCCGCGCTCTTGCGTTTCTCCGCCAGCGCTTTGTCATAGTCGCTGCCCACGTCGCGCACGGTGGTGATGCCGCAGCCCAGCCAGAGTTTGTATTGATAGTCGAAGGGCATGGGGAGGCCGGCACGCTCATCCTGCAAATGGCCGTGCATGTTGATGAAGCCCGGCAGCACGTATTGGCCCGCCGCCTGGATCACGGCCTCCGCCGTGTGGCGATAGCCGGCATCCGGCCGGCTGCGCGTGATGCGCGCGATGCGGTTGTGCTGGATGACGATATCCACCGGCCCCTCGGCGGGCGTGGCGTTGCCCTCGATGAGCATGGCATCGGTGATGACCAACACTGCCGGCCGCCGGCCGTGCTGCGGTGAGGGCGGCTGGCCGGGCAACGGCGGGCTTAGCGCCAGCAGCTGCAAACACAGAACGCCCAGCATGGCAGCCGCCGGCGGTCTCGATGAGCATGAACTCCGATGCGCTTGCGCCATCATCAATGGCCCTCACATTTGCTTCATGCGCCCGGATGTGACGGGATCAACAAGGTCAGCCGCCACGGGATTTTAGTCGTGCGGGATCCCGCGGCCGGACGCTGCTTTGCCTGGCAAGAATATTTTCATCAAGATGCTGCCCGCCAGAACGGGCAAGCTCCACCACCGGCTGCCAACCGGCGTTGCCGGCGCGCCATCCCATGTCAACCATACAAAGCCATGCGCGGCCAACGCCCGGGGCCGGGGAGCTGAATGCACGACTGGCAGCAGGGCCGGCGGCTGCGCGCTCGCCACCGGCTGCCCGCCCGCGTCGCCGTGATTTTGACCAGTTGGTCGATCCGCGCAAACACCGGCAGATCCAGGAAGGCGGCCGCGCCGATCGCGATGAAGGTCTGGAATGCTGCCCGGTGAGAAGGCGTGGGTGAATTGGGGACGGCGTGCTTCAGGGTTGCATCCCTGCCGGCAAGCGTGGCGGTGGTCGGAAATTCTTTGCGCGTCGCCATGGGCCCGTGAGTTGCGTGTGAAAAAGGATGCGGCTATGGTAACCAAACCGGCAGTCTTTGTCAAATGGATTTTAGCGGGGTGCGTCATGCCTCAATTACGCATGGCGAGGTGGCGCAGACATCTTGTCTGCAGGCAGGGATATCCGTGCCACTCCACACGTTATTGGAGGATTGGAGGATGCGTGGCGCCGGGAGGGGAAAACACACAGGCCGTGAATGCACTCACGGCCTGTGGCTGAATGGCGCGGGTGGAGAAATCCCGCCGCGCGGGTCACGCGATGGCGGGGTGCTGTTCGGCCACGCCCGCCGATTCCGTCTTGGGCTTGCGCGGCCGTTTGCCGAGCACGATTTTGATCACATCGTCCATTTCGCTGACGAAATAGAATTGCATCTGTTCGCGCACATGCTGCGGGATTTCCTCGATGTCCTTGCGGTTCTTTTCCGGCAGAATCACCTTGTTGATGCCGGCGCGTTTGGCGGCCAGCGCCTTCTCTTTGATGCCGCCCACCGGCAACACCAGCCCGCGCAGGGTGATTTCGCCGGTCATGGCGTAATCATGCGCCACCGTGCGGTCCGTGAGCAGGGACATCAGGGCGACGAACATGGTCACGCCCGCGCTTGGTCCGTCCTTGGGAATGGCGCCCGCCGGCACGTGGATGTGAATGTCGGTCTTGTCGAAGATATCCTCGTCGATTTCGTATTGCTTGGCCTTGCTGCGAATGTAGGAGAGCGCCGCCATCGCCGACTCCTTCATCACGTCACCGAGATGGCCGGTGAGGGTCAAGCCGCCCTTGCCGCGCATTTTGGTGGCTTCCACAAAGAGAATGTCGCCGCCCACCGCAGTCCACGCCAGGCCGGTGGCCACGCCGGTGCGGCTGGTGCGTTCCTTGGCGTCGGAGAAATACTTGATCACGCCGAGATACTTTTGCACGCTGTCGCGGGTGACGACGCGCCTGATCTCGGCGGCGTTTTCCTGTCCCTTGCTCTCGACGATTTCACGCGCCACGCCGCGGCAAATGTTGGCAATCTCCCGTTCCAGGTTGCGCACACCCGCCTCGCGGGTGTAGGCGGAGATGACATGTTCGATCGCCTCCGGTTCAAAGGTGACCTGTTCGGGCTTCAAACCGTGCGCCTCGAGCTGCTTGGGCACCAGAAATTTCTCGGCGATGCGCATCTTGTCTTCCGCAGTGTAACCGGGCAGCTCGATGATCTCCAGGCGATCCTTGAGGGCGGGATGGATCGGGTCTTCGAGATTGGCCGTGGCGATGAACATCACCTTGGAGAGATCGAAGGGCACCTCCAGGTAATGATCGCTGAAGGAGAAGTTCTGCTCCGGATCCAGCACTTCCAGCAGCGCCGAGGAGGGGTCGCCACGGAAGTCGGCGCCGACCTTGTCGATCTCATCGAGCATGAAGATCGGGTTGTTGACCCCGGCTTTCTTCAAGCCCTGAATGATGCGGCCCGGCAGGGCGCCGATGTAGGTGCGGCGATGGCCGCGAATCTCGGCCTCATCGTGCACCCCGCCCAGGGAGATGCGCACGAATTTGCGGCCCATGGCGCGCGCAATCGAGCGGCCCAGAGAGGTTTTGCCGACGCCCGGCGGCCCGACGAAGCAGAGAATCGGGCCTTTCATGTCCGGCTTCAACTGCCGCACCGCGAGATATTCCAAAATGCGCCGCTTCACCTTCTCCAGGTTGTAGTGATCCTCATCCAGCACCACGCGGGCATAGTTCACGTCGAGGTTGTCCTCGGTTTCCTTGCTCCACGGCAGCTCGATCAGCCAGTCCAGATATGTGCGGGAGACGGTGTATTCCGCGGCCGCCGGGGGGATGCGCGCCAGGCGGTCCAGCTCCTTCTCCGCCACCTTGCGGGCCTCCTCGGGCAGCTTGGCTTCTTCGAGTTTCTGGCGCAGCTCGTTGATCTCGCTGGTGCGCTCGTCCTCGTCCTCGCCCAGCTCGCGTTTGATCGCCTTCAGTTGTTCGCGCAGATAATACTCGCGCTGGTTTTTGGAAATCTCGCCCTGCACTTCGCTTTGAATCTTGCTGCCCAGTTCGAGAATCTGCAACTCCTTGCTGAGCAGGAAAGTCGTGCGCTCCAGCCGCCGGCGGATGTCGGTGATTTCGAGAATGTCCTGCTTCTCCTGCATCGGGATGTTGAGGTTCCACACGATGATATCCGCCAGCCGGCCCGGGCTTTCGGCGTTCATCACCATCATGGTGTGCTCGGGAGTCAGGTAGGGCGCGAGATCGACTGCCTTTTGAAATTGCGCACGCAGGTTGACCACCATGGCGTCGATGTCCATGCCCTCGGCCTTGCCTTCGGGATAGGGCTGCACCGCCACCGTCAGGTACGGGTCGGTTTGCAGAAAGTCCAGCAATCGCGCGCGCGCCACACCCTGCACCATCGCGCTTTGCGTCCCATCCGGCATCTTGAAGATTTTCATCACCTGGGCAATCGTGCCCCAGCGATACAGGTCCTCCGGGCCGGGATCATCCACCGCACCATCCTTTTGCGCCACCACCATGATCAGGCGGTCGCTGCGCATGGCGGCCTCGATCAAGCGTACGGATTTCTCACGCCCGATGGACAGAGGCAAAATCTGCTGCGGAAAGATGACGGTATTGCGCAGCGGCAGCAGCGGCAGGACTTTCGGAATTCTAATCTCGATTCCCGGATCATCGGAATCTCGTTCTTTGCTCATAGGAAATTCCTGTATGAATTTAGATGAATTTTCGAGTTGCAGGACTTCACACGCGGAAGTGATTTTCCCGCACCAGATTTGGTCGGAAGATACCAGTCCCGCTTTCAAGATGAACAAACTCTACAAACGTTGTGCCGCCCTCTCCGGGCGTGCAAGTTCAGTAATTTGAACCGGAGTGTCATGCCTCAGCATGGTAGCATGAGGCAGTGCTTGCGTGGATTCTAAAGATCAAATAAGAACTGAGTGCCAGAAAATTAAAATCTTGCACTCCAAAGCTCAGTTGCCGAAAAGTTTTTATCCCTGTACCGCGTGAGATGAGAAACTACGGCGTGAAAAGATTCAACCGCCGGACTTCCCGGGAGTTATCTCCGGGCATGCAGCAGGTCTCAGGCAAAATGTCAGACTGTCGGGGCGGTAAAACTGTCAGAGAAGTCAAGACGTCAGTTGGTCGTTCAGGGCTGCCAGTTGCGTGGCCATGGCTTCCAGCAGGCGAGTGTCATTGTGCCAAAAAGCATCGGCCGTGTGGCTGTCGATATCAATTTCGCCATAGATGCGGCGGCCCTTAATCGGCACGACGATCTCCGATTTGGTTTCCACGCTGCACGCCAGGTAGCGCGGATCGGCATTCACATCCGGCACCACGATGGTTTTTTCCTCAGCCGCGGCTGCGCCGCAGATGCCGCTGCCGAGCGCAATGCGTGTGTGGGGCGTGGGCGCGCCCAGGTAATTGTGCACCACCAGCTCGTTGCCCGCCAGCAGATAGATTCCCACCCAATCGTATTTGGGGAAGTGCGCCTTCAATTTTTGCACGCAAAAAATGTAAGTCTCGTCCAGGCCGGGTGTGTGGGCGAGAAACTCGCGCAGCTCCTGCCGGACCGCTTCCCCCAACACCACCTCGAGGCCGCGGCGGTAACTTTCCACCCCCAGGCCGCTGATTTGATCGAGACAGATTTCACGCAGCACCGACTGACGCCGAAAGGCTTCGCGCTGATGAATGTCGGAGAGATGCACCTCCACTGCCGGCAGCTTCACGGCGGCGAGCGCGTCGCGCAGTGCGTAGCTGTAATGCCCGAGCGCGCCGGGATTGATCACCACCCCGGCAGCCGCGTGACGCTCGCGCTGCAGAAAGTCGATCAATGCGCCCTCGTGATTCGATTGAAAGCAATCCACCACCGCCCGCGCCGCCGCGGCGAAGCGCGCCAGCTCGGCGTTCAGCTCGGCCAGCGTCATACGGCCGTAGATGTCGGGCTCACGCTCGCCCAGCAGATTGAGATTGGGGCCGTGGACAACGAGTATTTTCTTCATGCGGTCAGACCGGATGAAAACATGAGATGGTTTGCGGATCCCGGCGCGGTCAGGTGATCGACAGGCTTGCCCGGATGAGCTGCGAAATGATCGCCGCGGTTTCCTGCGGCGTGTGCTGCGCAAAGCTGTCCACGGTGAGCGTGGCGCGCCGGTAGTACGGCTCGCGTGCGTTCAACAGCGTGCGGATGAACAGCGGCCGTTCGGCGGGTGCGATGCGGTTGAGCATCGGGCGGCCGGTGCCATCCTTCAGGCGCCGGTAGAGTTCATCGGGATGGCAGCGCAGGTAAATCAACAGACCCTGTGCCAGAATCGGCCAGGCGCTCTCCTGGGTGGGCGTGCCGCCGCCCAGCGCAATCACCACCTGCTCGCGGCCGAGCAACTGCTGCAGGAGGTTCACTTCCACGCGGCGAAAATAGGGTTCGCCATGCTGGTCGAAAATCTGCTCGATCGACATGTTTTCCTGTCGCACGATCTCCTCGTCCAAATCCACGAACTGCCAGCCCAGCTCGTGCGCCAGCAGCCTGCCGATCGTGCTTTTGCCGCACCCCATGAAGCCAATCAGAAAAATATGCCTCACCGGTTTGAGTGTGACCAGGTTGTCCATCGTTCCAGGATTTCCTGCATGCTATCGCCGCCGAATTTTTCCAACAGGGCGTCGGCCAGCACCAGCGCCATCATGGCCTCGCCGATCACCGCCGCCGCCGGCACGGCGCAGACATCCGAGCGCTCGATGTGCGCGGCGGCGGGTGCCTTGGTGCGCAGGTTGACCGATTCCAGCGGCCGCATCAAAGTGGAAATCGGCTTCTTGGCTGCGCGCACCACCAGCGGCTCGCCGTTGGTGATGCCGCCCTCCAAGCCGCCGGCGTGGTTGGAAGGGCGATGAAACCCGCGTTGCGCGGTGTAATGGATCGGATCGTGAAATGCGCTGCCCCGGCTCCCGGCGCCGGCGAAGGCGTCGCCGATCTCGACACCCTTGATCGCCGGAATGCTCATGAAAGCCGCGGCCAGCCGGGCATCGAGGCGGCGGTCCCACTGCACGTGGCTGCCCAGCCCCACCGGCACATTGAGCGCCGCCACTTCAAAAATGCCTCCCACCGTGTCGCGCGCGGCCCTGGCCTGATCAATGCATGCGATCATTTCCCGGCCGGCCTCCTCGTCCAAACAGCGCACCGGCGAGGCCTCGCTGCGGGCCTCGATTTCATCCAGGGGCAGGTCGAACGCCGGCTGTCCAATTTGCAAAAAGGAATAACGGCTGCGCGCCTGTTGAATTTGCACTACGTGACTGAGCAGCCGGAGGTGGAACGACGCCAGGAATTTTCTCGCGACCGCGCCCAGCGCCACCCGCATCGCCGTTTCCCGGGCACTCGCGCGTTCCAGCACGTTGCGCAAATCATCGGTTTGATACTTGATGCCGCCCGCCAAATCCGCATGCCCGGGCCGCGGAATCTCCACCGGCGTGACCTCCCCGGCGGTCGGTGCCACTGCCATGCGGGTTTGCCAGTTGGGCCAGTCGCGATTTTCAATTTGCAGGGCAATCGGCGAACCAAGGGTCTTGCCAAAGCGCACGCCGCTGAGTATGCGGGCGTGATCCTGCTCGAGGCGCATGCGGCCACCACGGCCGTGACCGCGCTGGCGGCGCTGGAGTTGCACGGCAATCTCCGCCTCGCTGATCTCCAGGCCGGCGGGCATGCCCTCCAATATACCCACCAGCACCTGGCCATGCGACTCACCGGCGGTAAAATATCGAAGCTGACTCATGCGAATAAAAAATAATGAAACACAGGTGTCATTTCTGGAGCAAACGACGGGCATAATAACGATTTGCCGGCTGGAAAGCAAGGCTGGGCTTGCTTTCCAGTCAAAAGAGGCCTAACATTGCAGCATCGTAATCCGGCATGAGTTGCGGCTGCCAATCCGTTTGACCGCCGGTGGTGACCCGTGAAAACTCCGCAAGACGCGCCGGCATTTAATCCGTCGTTCCTTGTTCCAACTGCGAAATGGCCTCATGTCAAATGTTTCATCCGTCTCACCCCCCTCGCTTCGTCCCGCCGAGGTGATCGCTCTCATCAGCTCCATGTTGCTCGTCGGCACCAGCTTCGGCGCGGTGGCGCCTCTGGTGTCGGCGTTGCTGGAGCAGCGCGGCTTCAGCGAGTATTTCACCGGCGGCGTCTCCGCCATGCTGGCGGTGGCGGTCGCCCTGCTGAGCACACATGTTGGCAGGTTGGTCGAGCGCCATGGCACCCAGCGCATCAACTTCCTGGGGTTGGTGGGCCAGGCTCTCGGCTTCGCCGGCCTGGGGGTGGCGCTGGCGTTTTATGAACCGGCGTTGTTTCTCGTCCGCTTTGCTCTCGGTGTTGCCGCCACCATGACTTTTGTCGGCGCCGAGGTGGCATTGCTGCGTGGCGTTGCCGCCCACGTGCGGGGCCGGGTGATGGCGGCCTATGGCGCTGCATTGACCTTCGGATTCAGTGCCGGGGTCTTTGTGAGCGACTGGGCTTATGATTGGGCCGGCTTGTGGTGTTTCGGGCTGGTTGCAGCCGCCGCGCTGATCATGGCGCCGCTGGCATGGTGGGGCTTGCGCGGTGAAATTGGCCAGCCCGCTTCACAGCCGGAATCCCCTGGCAGGCTGTCGCCGGCCGATGATATGGATTGGCGCAGTCTGTGGCTTGGTCTGTTTGGTGCGCTCGTCTTCGGTGCATTGGACATGGCCATCGCCGGCACTTATCCGGTCGAGGGCCAGCGTCTGGGTTTGAGCCGCAGTGAAACCTTGCACATCGTTGGTTTCACCGCGTTCGGCATGGTGCTCACCCAGCCGATTTGCGGCTGGCTGGCGGACAAATTCGGCGCGCGCCCCGCCATGGCGGGCATTGGGGTGTTCGGCGTGGCCTGCTGTCTGGCGGCCGGGGTCATGAGTCAAAAGGGTTTGGCGGCAGGTAAAATCTGGGCAACGATGGCATTCGTCGGCATTGGTGTGGGCGTCGGCGGCGTCTATCCCGTCAGTCTGAAGATTTTGGGCGACCGCACGCCGCCCGGAAAAATGGCGGTGGCTAATGCGCGTTTTTCGATGCTTTATGGTTATGCTTCACTGTTTGGCCCCATGCTCGCGGCTTTCGCCATCGATGCCGTGGAGGCGCTCGGCTGCCTCGGCTGGGCCGTGCCCGGCCTCTCCGGCGTGACCATGGCAATGGTCGTGCTTCTGGTGATTTGGGATCGTCGCAGAGAGAGAGTGGCGAAGAAAGCGTCTGAAAGCCCCGCCGGCTGAAGCCGGCAGTGGCGGGTGGCGTGGCCGGCAAGCACGTTCCTGCGCTCACTTTTTTTCATGTAACCTAAATTTTGCAGGCGGGCTTGCCGTTGTTCGGAAGAAACGGCCTGTTCACAAAACTCCGTCAGGAGTGAACTGTTTGTAGACATGGGCATCTTGCGTGTCTTTAAACTCGGTCAGGAGTGGCCTGTCGAATTTCCCATAATCTGGCGCGGTTTTTTCGAGGAGGGCCAAGTAGGTCACTCCTGACGGAGTTTTGGGAAATGCGAGATGCCGCTTCACTAAAAAACAGTTCACTCCGACCGGAGTTGACAGCGTGTTTGCCTGCAAAATTTTTTATGTACCACCCCTTGGGTGGTTGGGCGTCGTGATCAAAGCGGTGTTTCTCGCGGAGGGGATCGATCTGGGTGCAAAATTCAGGTGTAAACTGACGTGTGCGCGCAGTGACAGCGGGCAAAGTTGTCTCCTGAAATTTTGCACGGGTCATGTTGCCCTCACCACCTGCGGTTGCAATCGCAGGCTCGAAGCGCGAGCCGGCTGAAGGCCGGCTTGTCACCCGGTTGGCGGGCAGCCGCCTTCAGGCGGTTTCAGCGTTGAGGGAAAGGTGGCAAAAAGAAGATGCAAAATTCAGGTGTCAGAAGTTGTGTCGTGATTTTGACTGAGCCTTTGGCACACAGGCAAAAATTCCCACGGGCCAGTCCGTCAGATGAGAACAGATTGCCGGAGCGTGCCGCCGGCATAAAAACGGCAGCTCATCGCCGCGGCGAAGCCTCGAGCCTGGGATAGTAGTACAACCGCACCGGCAGGCCGCGCAGCGATTCACTCAGCGTATAGTAGCCTTTGCCCTGCGCCTGCCAGGCCACGGCCTCGCCTTGCGGTTCGAGAATGTAGGGCACGGGCGTGGCCGGTTGAGCGAAGGCCTGCCACAGATTCTGATCCGGCTGCCTCGGCCAAAAGTAGATCGCGACGTAGGTTTTGATCAGAATGCCGTCACCGGACGGCGAAATGTCGCCGGCAACCACACCCCCCAAGCGCAAGGTCGCGACGTGCTCGAGTGTGAGCGTGCCCGAAGTCGGCTGCGGATACGCGGCACGATACACGCGGGCAATGGTGTCCTGCTTGCTGACGATGTAAAGATCCCTGGTCAGTGGATCGAGCATGAGTGTTTCGGCGTCACGGCTGCCATCGGGATAGCGCACCGTGATCGTTTCCACGCCGGTGAGCGTGGTGTCGAGCGGAGATGGTCGCGGCCGCACGCGCGGCTCGGGGACACGATGGATGGTTTTGAGGGAAGGTGAGGAAGAGGTGTGGCCCAGATCACCGATGTAGAGATAATCCACGCCCGGCAGCGGCCCCGGCCCCAGGGCGAGATCCTCCCAATCGCGCGCGGTTACGCCGGCGAGCCTGAAGGTGCCGAGATGTCTGCCGTGGGTGTCGAGCGCGAACAACCGGCTGTCATCGCCCGAGTCGTTGTGTGTCCACAACACGGCGGTATTTTTCCGGCTGGCGGCGAGTCCGGAGGCTTCGGTGAGCAGCCGGCAGGCGACCACGCCGCAATCGATCCGGCTGCCGAATTGGGGAGTTTGCGCGTGGGCGGTGCGTGACGTCAGATACAACACTGCGCCAGCCGCCACCAGCACCCTCCAGCGAAGGCTTGCGATCATCAGGCCTCCGGTTTCTCCCGGCCGGCTGTTTCGAACAACGAAAGCTGCCCCGTGGCAGAAGCGGCGCGGCAGCGGCTCAAGGCGTGCAGCTCCTGCTCCAGCCAGCGGATGTACTGCCGGTGGGTCTTTCTGATTTCGAGGGCGCGCAGGCAGAGCGCACGCACTGCCGGTGCGAAGGCCGGCCAGTGCTGCCGCACGACGGCGGGCAGGCGCAAATAGGCCGGTGCCTCATCGCAGAACAGCGGGCTGCGCGCCAGCGTCCAGATGTCGCATTGTTTTTCGCCCCCGGGAATGCCATTTTGGCCCTGGACCAAATGTGTCAACTCATGGCCGATGGTGTTGTAGCTCACCTTGCGGGCGCGCAGGCGAATCAGGTTTTGCTCGCGAATGGCGGCGCCGAGATGCACGCGGGTGTAGCCCACCGTGATGGTTTGCCCCTGCAGCTCGGGAAAATGGTGCAGGGCATGGTGCAGCATCTGCACCAGCCGCCGGCTCAGGCGCTTTTGCATCGCGGGCGTGAAACGAAAAGGCACGGCCTCCTCGGGGTGGTTTTTAATAGACCGGCACCGACGGGTCAACCGTTCGTGACCACTGCGCAATGCCGCCGCGCAGATTCATGACATTTCTGAAGCCCTGCTGCTCGAGAAAGCGGCAGACTTGCATACTGCGCCCGCCGTGATGGCAGTAGACAACGATGGTGTCTTCCGGATTCATTTCCCCCAGACGATGCGGTATGGCGCGCATGGGGATGTGGAGGGCGCCGTCGATTTTGCAATAGTCCACTTCGGACTGCTCCCGGACATCCAACAGCACGATGGCCTCACCCCGCAGGCGGCGCTGGTGCAGTTCCAATGGATCGATTTGCTTCATCTGGCCTCCGTCAGCTCGTTGCTTGATTTGAAAAGGGAGCCGAAAATAAGGAAATCCATTCCGGCAAGCAAGCCCAAAGAACAGCCGCCATCGGTGTCAGGATCAGACTCCAAAAATCCCTCCGCGAAAGCAGCACGCCCATGGAAAAAGCCATTTCGTGGGGTTCATTTTCGCGGGAGAAAAGTCGTGACGCCTTTGGCAAACGGTCGAATTTCGAAAGCCGGGCTGCTCAATAGTCGAAGCAATCTCCCAGCAACATGTGGCATAACGCCGACTTCCCTGCCTGCCGGCAACAGCTTTGTGCCGCGCGCTTCGCCAAGATCCGCGGGCCTGCAACCCGCGCGAAATTTTGCTTGACTTTCTTCGCCCAGCCTGCCTATACTGGCCGCACCTGCTCGGAATAAACCGTTGCAGGTGGGCATTGCAACAGGCAGTGAGATTTGCCTCATCAAAAAATCAGAGATGGAGTCATGAAGAAAAACTGGCGAGCCCCGGTCGCCGCACTCATGAGCGCGGTCTTTCTCCTGCTCACAGTGACGGCGGAACTGGCGCATCGGCACGGCAGTCAGCCGGCCGAATTGCGACTGCTTGCAACGGACAATGCCACGGGCAAATCCCCGGGCATGGCCGGCAAAAGCCAGGATTGCGTTGCCTGTCTGCTGTCGCTGACGCAGTCTGCAGTTGCAGCAAACCTTCTTTGCATGGACCTGCCGTCTGTCGTTTCGTTTCTGCCTCTCACTGAACCTGCTTTTCATAGTGCCGCTCCGGCGCTCTTCTGCACCCTGCGTGCCCCTCCTGCTGTCCCTGCCTGAAAGCATTTTCCCCACAATTACGGTGTTCTCCGGCGGCGTGAAGCGCCTCCCGCTTTCCGTCATCGTGCGAGTTGCCAGCAGGCCATCTGCGCTGCCTGGTCCCGGGCAGACGATGTCATCTGCTGTCGTGTGATCATGCCTGTGCCTGCAAGGCAGCCGGCAGCTTGACGGGGCGGGCCGCAGTGCTTCATCCCGGCCGGAATGCGCCAAATCATCGCCTTTCTGATTGTACCGGCATCTGGTCTGTGACTGGCCGGCAGCCGTTTTGCCACATGGCGGTTTGAAGCTGCTGCCGGGGTGCGTGCAAGGCGAGGGTCAGCCCGTGCGCCTGCACACTGCATGCGCTGCCCGCACCACTTCGGCAGTGGGAGCGCAGGCAGAACTGCCGTCTGAAACGAGTCTGCCGGCCATGCGCCGCGGAAAGGCCTCATGGTTTTTCCATCTGCGAGGTTGGAAAATGTCATTGCCTAGTCTGAGATATTGGCTCGTGTTTTTGTATTTGGGGCTGGCCCTGCCAGACGGTGTTGCCCGGCAGGAACCGACAGTTGTCCGATTTTTCGGACGGGTGATCGACAAGCAAACGAAGCAGCCGCTGCCCGGTGCCCAGGTTTATCTTCCCGAGTTGCGGCGCGGCACGGTCACGGATGACCATGGCCGTTTCACCATCCCCGCCATCCCCACGGGCAGGCACCACGTGCGCTGCCAGTTGCTGGGCTATGCAGATTGTGAAGAGCATCTGCTGCTGCAGGAGGATACAGAGCATATCTTTCAACTCGAGGCAGAGCCTGTGGCGGCGCCGGCCGTGACGGTCACTGCCGAACGCTTTGCCCGGGACAAGCCTGGCGGCAGCGACCGCGCGCTGGCAGTGTTGCGCGGAGAGCGCCTGGAGAAGGCGCGCGGCCAGTCATTGGGCGAAACTCTCGAGGGGATCGCCGGCGTGACGGTTTTACAAACCGGACCGGCGGTGGTCAAGCCGGTGGTGCGCGGTCTGCACAGCGATCGCGTGCTGGTCTTGAATGCCGGCGTGACACAGGAGGGCCAGCAATGGGGCGGGGAGCATGCCCCGGAAATCGATCCATTTGCACCGGCACGCATCGAAGTGTTGAAAGGCGCTGCCGGCGTGCAATACGGCGTTGGTGCCATCGGCGGTGTGATTCGCGTCGAGCCGCGGCCGCTGCGCGAGCACCCGGGTTGGGGCGGCGAGTTTTGGCTCAATGGTTTCTCGAACAATCTGCAAGCGGCGGGCTCGCTTTTGCTCGAAGGCGCGCCGCGGCAGATGCCGGGCCTGGCCTGGCGACTGCAAGGCAGTGTGCGCCGCGCTGGTGACGCCCGCACGCCGGATTTCAACATCCGCAACTCCGGTTTTGCCGAACGCAGCGGTTCGCTCGGTTTGGGCTATGACAAAGGCGGCGTCACCACCGAGGTGTATTTCAGCCACTTCGGCACCGAGCTGGGAATTTTCACGGGTTCACACCTCGGCAACCTCACGGACTTGCTGCGCGCCATCGCACGCGGCCGGCCCGCCACAGACAGCGACTTCAGCTATGAAATCCGGCCGCCGAAGCAGACCATCAGCCACAATCTGTTGTCGGTGCGTTCCAGCCTGCCCGCGGGACGACTGGGCCGGCTGCACTTGCAGTACGGCTGGCAACAAAACCATCGCCAGGAGTTCGACGCCCACAAGCCGTACAACGATTCGCTGGCGGCATTGAACCGGGCCTCCCTCGATCTCACGCTGACCACGCACGCTGTGGACCTGACCTTTGCTCACCATCCCTGGCGCAATCTCTTCGGCAAGCTCGGCGTGAGCGGCATGCGCCAGGGCAATGTGCAAGCCGGAACCATTCTGTTGATCCCTAATTTTCGCGCCCACACCGGCGGCGCATATGTTCTCGAGACCTGGACACACGGCGCCTGGACCATCAACGCCGGCTTCCGCTTCGATGCCCGCGTACAACGGGTTTACCGCCGGATCAATCGTGAAGTCGTTACCACCGTGCATCGTTATCACAACTTCACCACGGTGGCGGGGGCAATTTATCAGTTCGCGCCCTCCTGGGCGCTGGCCGCGAATCTCGGCACCGCCTGGCGGCCACCCGGCATTAATGAGCTTTACAGCAATGGCGTGCATCACGGCACCGCACAATTCGAGATCGGCGATCCCGGCCTGACCCGCGAGCGCAGCTTCAATTTCGATGTCACGCTCAAACAGCAGGGCAAGCGCAGTCGTCTGGAGTTCAGTGCCTACCGCAACCGGCTGCATGACTTCATTTTCCTGTTTCCGCAACCCGAGCCGACGCTCACCATTCGCGGCGCCTTTCCCACCTTCCGTTTTCAGCAGGCCGATGCCGTCATCGCCGGCGCGGACGGCATGGCCCAGTTTCAATTGACGGATTTCTTCGAACTGGGCGTGAGTGCGGCCGTCGTGCGCGGCCAAAACCTCGAAACCAGGGAGCCGCTGTTTCATATGCCGGCGGACCGCCTGCGCTTGTTCACCTCCTGGCGGGTGCCGGCGCCGGCTCTCCTGCGCGAAACCCATCTCGACCTGGCGGGCACGTTCGTACGCCGGCAAACCCGCGTGCCGAAAAATGCCGATTATGCGCCACCGCCTGCTCCTTATGCGCTGTTGGACCTGAGCCTGGGTGGCAACTTCGCCGTGGCCGCACTGCCGGTCAGTTTCGAACTCACCGTGCAAAATCTGCTCAACACCGCGTATCGCGATTATCTGAGCCGCTATCGTTACTTCATCGACGATCCCGGCCGGAGCTGGATTTTGCGTCTGCACACCTCGTTTGGCCTGCCGCCGCAGGAGTAGCACATCGCCCGAGCCATCATCTTGACAACAGCCAGGAGGCTTTTCTCCAATCCGGATTTGTTCGGGATGAGGAAAATTCCAGAAGGTTTCTGCTCCGGTCTGGCCATCAGAATTCGCGCAATCTGCCTCAAACCGGCGTGGTGCCCACCGGCTCAGCCGGGGAAAATTTTGGAAACAGGCCCCCGTTCACCTCTGAACTCATAAACTAAAAAGGAGTCACACGATGCAATCTTTCATCCCTCTTCGTCCTGCCGCGCTGTTGTTCATGTTGCCGTTGTTGCTGATGTGGTGGGGTTGCGAAAAAGATCCCGCCTCACCCGAGGAAGACAATGAACAGGAATTGATCACCAAAGTGGTTTTGACGCTGACGGAAAGCGGCTCCGGCAGCACGGTCACGGCGACCTACAACGATCCCGACGGCCCGGGCGGCATGGCGCCCACGATTGGTTCGCTCACCGTGAAGGCCGGCAGCACGTACGCGGGAACCATCGAGGTGTTCGATGAAACCAAGACGCCGGCGGTCAACCTCACGGACGAGATCAAGGAGGAAGCGGATGCGCACCAGTTTTTCTACACCCCGCAGGGTGAGCTTGCCGGCCGGCTGGTGGTGACGATCACCGACAAGGACAGCAAGAACCTGCCGCTGGGGCTGGTTTTCCATGTGACGGTGACCGCCGGCCCGCCGGTGACCGGGTCTGCCACCAACTCGTTGAATGTGGTCTTGAGTCATTACGACAAGGATACCAAGAACGGTCGGGACCGCAGCGATGAATCCGACATTGACATCAACGTGCCGGTGGGCATCGTCAATTAACCGGTCGCAAACCGGACGCGCCTGAACCAAAAGAAAAACTTCCCGCCAAACGGCGAAGCCGCAAAGAAGGCACAAACTCTGCTCTTTGCGGCTTTGTGTGTTTGCACGTGGTTTTTGTTGCCTGCAAACAGGCAACTGCTGCACCTCCGGTGTTGGTAGTTGCCGCCCAAAACATTGGCAACGGGTGTATTGGAAGGATGAGGAGCTGCGGGCGGTTGAAAAGCATTTTCAGCCCGCCCAAGGACAGGGAGCCGCCCGCGGCGTCAAAGGCGGAAACTGTGTTCGGACAAGTCCGGCAACCTGGCGTGCCGGCCTCACGGTTGAGCAGGCAGGGCTTGCGTTTTGCATTTCTTCTGTTTATTTGAAGGCACGTGCGAACGCGGACACGAGAAGAAGCTGAAAAAATAAGATCGGGATACCGCGAAATTCTTTTTCCCAACGAGCCGGAGGAGGACATGTTTCGACACCTGCTGTTTGCCGTCTGCTGGCTGGCGCTGTGTGTGTCCGGTGTGCAGTCGCAGGAAGAGGCGCGTTTGCTGCGTTTCCCAGCCATTCACGAAAATCAGATTGTATTCACGTATGCCGGGGATTTGTACACCGTCGCCGCCACCGGCGGGCTGGCGCGCAAACTCACGAATCATCCGGGCTACGAAATGTTTGCCCGCTTCTCGCCCGACGGCAGGTGGATTGCCTTCACCGGCCAGTACGACGGCAACACCGAAGTCTTTCTGGTGTCCGCCACCGGCGGCGTGCCGCAACGTTTGACCTACACCGCCACGCTCGGCCGCGATGACGTGGCTGACCGCATGGGGCCCAACAACATCGTGATGACCTGGCGCCGCGACGGCAAAAGCATCGTGTTTCGCTCGCGCATGCGCTCGTTCAACAGTTTCATCGGTGCATTGTTTGCCGTGACGCCCGCGGGCGAGCCGGCGGAGCAGCTTCCGGTGCCGCGCGGCGGCTTCTGTTCCTTCTCCCCGGATGACCGGAAAATGGCCTACAACCGCGTCTTCCGCGAATTCCGCACCTGGAAGAAATATCGCGGCGGCATGGCGGATGACATCTGGGTCTATGACTTCGCCACCAAACAGACCGAAAATCTCACCAATCATCCCGCGCAAGATGTCTTCCCCATGTGGGCCGGCAACAAGATCTACTTTCTCTCCGACCGCGAGCCCCACCAGCGCATGAACCTGTTCAGTTTCGATCTCGACACCCGGCAAACACAACGGCTGACCAACTACAGCGATTTCGACATCAAATTTCCCTCGCTGGGCACGAACGCCATCGTTTACGAATATGCCGGTTACATCTACAGGTTCGACCTTGCCAGTCAGCGGGCTGAAAAAGTCCCGATTCAAATTGCCGATGACCGTCTCAGCGGCCGGGACGAGCTGCGCACGGTCAGCGAGGAAGTGACCAACTCCGAAATCGCGCCGGACGGCAAACGCGCGCTGTTTGGTGCCCACGGCGAAGTGTTCACCGTGCCGGCAAAATACGGCCCCACCCGCAATCTCACCAACACCTCGGGCGTGCACGAGCGCGATGCGAAATGGTCACCGGACGGCAAATGGATCGCCTTCATTTCCGACCAGTCCGGCGAGGATGAAATCTACATCGTGCCGCAGGCCGGCGGCACCCCGATTGCCCTCACCCAAAACGAGACGACTTACAAATACGCCCTGGAGTGGTCGCCCGACAGCAGGAAGATCCTGTGGTCCGACCGCAAACAACGTCTGCGCTTCGTCGAGGTGCAAAGCAAAACCATCACCGAAGTCGACCACTCGCCGCTGTGGGAGATTCGCGAGTATGCCTGGTCGCCGGACAGCAGGTGGATTGCCTACGTCAAACCCGAGGAGGAAAACCTGCCGCGCATTTTCCTGTACAGCCTGGAGAGCAAACGCAGCCAGGCGGTGACCGCCGGCTGGTATTGGTCGGGTGAGCCGGCCTTCAGCAGCGACGGCAAGTTTTTGCTGTTTACCTCGAATCGCGATTTCAATCCCATTTACAGTTGGACGGAATGGAATCACGCCTATCAGGACATGGAGCGCATCTATCTGCTCACGCTGAACAAGGAGGTGGAATCGCCTTTCAAGCCGCGCAGCGATGAAGTCGAGATCAAAGCCGACACCGCCAAAGCCGAGACCGGCAAGGCCGCGGTCGCCAAGAAGGACAGCAAAGAAGCCGTCAAGCCGCAGCCGGTGGTGGTCAAGATCGATTTCGACGGCCTGATGGACCGGCTCGTGTCGCTGCCGATCAAGCCGGCGAGCTACTCGCATCTGGTGATGGTGGGCGATCAAGTTTACTACCAGCGCAAAGGCAGCATGGACGAAAAGCCGCTGCTGCTGCTGTATGACCTCAAGGAGCAGAAAGAAACCGAGCTTGGCCAGATCGACGGTTTCGAAATTTCCTTCGATCAAAAGAAGATGCTGGTGGCCCAGCAGAAGAGTTATGCCATCATCGATCTGCCCAAAGCGAAAATCGAGTTGAAGGACAAACTCAACCTGGGCGGGATGGAGATGCGGTTGAACCGCCAGCAGGAGTGGCGGCAGATCTACAACGAGTGCTGGCGCCAGATGCGGGAATTCTTCTATGATCCCGGCATGCACGGCGTGGACTGGGCGGCGCAACGCGACAAGTACGCCCCCTTGTTGGCGCACGTGAGCCACCGCAACGATCTCACCTACCTCATCGGCGAGCTGATCGGCGAACTCAATGTCGGTCATGCCTATGTTGGCGGCGGTGACCGGCCGGGCGTGCGCCGCATTCAAACCGGGCTGTTGGGCGCCGAGCTGGAGCGCGATCCCGTGTCGAAATACTACCGCATCAAACGCATTTTGCGCGGCCAAAATTGGGACAAGAAGCTGCGCTCGCCGCTCACCGAAATCGGCGTGAAAGCGGCGGAAGGCAACTATATTCTGGCAGTGGACGGCCGGCCCACCAACATCATGACCAACATTTTCGAGGCCCTGCTCAACACCGTGGACAAGCAAGTGAAGCTGCGTTTGAACACCCAACCGGAGACGGCCGGCAGTTGGGAAACCACGGTGGTGCCGATCGGCGATGAGGTGGATTTGTATTACTACAACTGGGTGCAGAACAACATCAGGAAAGTGAGCGAGGCCACCAACGGTGCGGTGGGCTATCTGCATGTGCCGGACATGGGCCCAGGCGGCTTGAACGAGTTCGTCAAACATTTCTATCCGCAATTGCGCAAGCAGGCGCTGATCATCGACGTGCGCGGCAACGGCGGTGGCAACGTCTCGCCGATGTTGATCGAGCGCCTGCGGCGCGAGCTCGCCATGGTGGATTTGCCGCGCAACTCCCGTCCGACTCCCGATCCCCCCGCCACATTTCTCGGGCCGATGGTGTGTTTGATCGACGAATACTCCGCTTCGGACGGCGATTTGTTTCCCTATCGTTTTCGCAAGTATCAGCTCGGCAAGTTGATCGGCAAGCGCACCTGGGGCGGCGTGGTCGGCATTCGCAGCCCGTTGCCGCTGGTGGATGGCGGGCAATTCTTCAAGCCGGAATTTGCGAGCTATGATACCGAGGGCCGGGAGTGGATCATCGAAGGCCGCGGTGTCGAGCCGGATATTTACGTCGACAATGACCCCGCCAAAGAATTCGCCGGCGAGGATGAGCAACTGAACCGCGCAATTGCGGAGGTGTTGGAAGAATTGAAGACCCGGCGGGTCACCCTGCCGCCGCCGCCGCCGTATCCGAAGAAGAACTGACCCGCTCCCGGGTCTGCGGCTGCGGCCCGGCCGTTGCAGAAAAAGCCTCCGCCTTTTCCCAATCCCGGGCTTGCGGCAAGCTCGAGCCAGCCGGGATTGCCACGTTTTCGAACAGACATGAAATCGCCGGCAGGGCGCCTGAATTTTTCCGGGCTCCTTGCCGGATGAGACGGGCAGTGAACTGACTGTGCACCATCAAGCAAGGTTTTTATGTTTCCCGAGCTTTTCAAACTTGGTCCGCTCACGATTCACAGCTTTGGCGTGATGGCGGCGCTGGGTTTTCTGGTTGGCGGTTATTTGCTGGAGAAGGAATTTGTGCGCGTGAAATTGCCGAAAGACGACGCCGGCCTGCTGGTGCTGGCGGCTTTTCTGGGCGGCATGATCGGCGCCAAACTCTATTTTCTGATCGAACATCCCTATCTTCTCAAGGAAGATTTCTGGGGCAATGTTTTTTCTGGCGCCGGCCTGGTGTGGTATGGCGGGTTCCTTGGCGGTCTGGTTGCCGGGGTGGCGCTGAGCTGGCGGCGCAAACTGCCCGTGTTGCAGGTTGCCGACCTGTTCGCGCCGGTGCTGGCGCTCGGCCAGGCCTTTGGCCGCATGGGCTGCTTTCTTTCGGGCGACGGTGATTACGGCCCGCCCTCGGATCTGCCCTGGGCCATGCGTTTCAGCAACGGCGTGGTGCCCACGCGCAACAATCCCGAGCTGCAAAATCTCTATGCGCAAATGCACCCGGGCGCCCCCATTCCGGCTGATATTGCCGTGCATCCCACCATGCTGTATGATCTCCTGATTCTGCTCGTCAGCTTTGCCATTTTGTGGCGGCTGCGGCGGCGCCCCTGGCCCAGCGGCAGGCACTTCGCGCTTTATCTCGTGTTGATCGGCAGCGGCCGCTTCTTCACCGAATTTTGGCGCATGACACCCAAGCATCATTTCGGTCTGCTTTCCGATGCGCAACTGATCAGCCTGCTGCTCATCCTTGCCGGCGTGGTGGTGCTGCTGGTGCGGCGCGGCCAGCCGGCGTTTAAATCCCCGGCGTGACGCCCGCCCAAGCTCGTGGTGCTGCGCGCAGCATGGCTGCCTGCCGGGCGCTTCCTGCGCAGGCGGCTGCACGGCCGCGTGGCTGTGCGCCGGCGGAGATTGCGCTCCCGCCTTGTAATTCTATCCGCACTTGCTTACTTTCCGGCCAACCTTGCAGGCTCACACGGCGGATGATCCTCTGGCATGCAATCTCCCTACGCTGAAATTCATTTTCCGCTGCCGATGTCGCGGGGCTACACCTACCGGATCCCGGAATCCCTGCAGACGCTGGCACAAGTCGGCTGCCGCGCGCTGGTGCCGCTGGGCAGGCGCGTGGCCACCGGCTTCATCGTGAAGCACGTGGCCGGCACCGACTTTCCCGAAGAAAAACTCAGAGACATCTTGGATGTGCTGGATGAGACGCCGCTGTTTGACGAAACGCGGCTGGCACTGGCGCAGTGGGTGGCGGAGTATTATCTTGCCAGCCTGGGCGAGGTGTTGCGCACCATGCTGCCGCCGGGCTTGGAGAAAGAGAGCAGGCAGACTGTTCGTTTGCGCCGCACACCCAGCGCGGATGAGTTGACGGAGTTGGCCGTTCGTGCGCCGCGCCAGGCGGAAATCGTGCAGGCGCTGCTCGGTAAAACCGGATACAAAGTCGCGCACCTCGCGCGCAATTTGAAATACCAGGGCGTGCGCGCCAGTCTGCGCAGCCTGGCGCGTCAGGGCTGGGTGGAATTATCGCAGGAAGTGGGCCGGCCGGCGGCAGCGCCGTTGCGCCTCACGTATGTGGAATTGACGGCCGCCGGCCGCCGGTTGCTGGAAGAGCAGGGAGGCGAGCCCGCCGCGGTTGCCGGGGACACGCCGGCGCCGCCCTCAGGCAAAGGGCGGGTGAGCGAAAAGCAGTGGCAGGCATTGCGCTGGCTGCATAAACAAGGCGAGGCCTCCCGGCCTTTTTTTCTGAAACGCACCGGGCTGGCGGCGGCCACATTGCAGGCCCTGGTGAAAAAGTCGCTGGTGCAGCTGCAGCGCAAGGAAATCGACCGCAACCCGTATGCCGTGCTGCCGGCGCCCGCCGCACCGGTGACGTTGAATGCCGAGCAAAGTGCGGCGGTGCAGCAGGTGGTTGCGGCACTCGATCAAAAACGGTTTGGCGTGTTTCTGCTGCACGGCATCACCGGCAGCGGCAAGACGCAAGTCTACATCGAGACCATCCGGCATGCCCTGGCCGCCGGATTGGGCGCCATCGTTTTGGTGCCGGAAATTTCCCTGACGCCGCAGGCGGTGGCGCGTTTTCAGGCGAATTTCGGGGCCAATATCGCGGTGTTGCACAGCCGCTTGAGCACGGGCGAACGTTACGATGCCTGGCGCCGGGTGCAGCGCGGTGAAGCCAGGGTGGTGGTGGGCGCGCGCTCGGCGGTGTTTGCGCCCGTGCCGCGGCTCGGCCTGATGGTGGTGGATGAAGAGCATGACACCAGTTACAAGCAGGTGGACCCGGCGCCGCGCTATCATGCCCGCGACGTGGCCGTGATGCGCGCCAAAATGGCCGGTGCCGTGGTGCTGCTCGGTTCCGCAACCCCCGCGCTCGAATCCTACTATAACGCACGCACCGGCAAGTATCATCTGCTGCAATTGCCCAGCCGCATCGACAATGTGCCGCTGCCGGCCGTGCGGGTGATCGACATGACGCGCTTCCGCAAGACGGCGCCGGATCACGACGGCATCTTCTCGCGGCCACTCTTTGAAAAAATCGCGGAAAAGATCGCGCGCGGCGAGCAGGTGATCTTGCTGCAAAACCGCCGCGGCTTCGCGCCCATGATCAAATGTGTGAATTGCGGCTTCGTGCGGCGCTGTGACGCCTGCGACATCGCCATGACCTACCACAAAATGGGGCATATGTTGCGCTGTCACTACTGCAATGCTCATGAGCGCGCACCCGACACCTGCCCGCAGTGCGGCGGGCTGGATCTGCTCTTCAAAGGCATCGGCACGCAGAAGGTCGAGGCGGCGCTCAAAACCCTGCTGCCCCAGGCGCGGGTGGTGCGCATGGATCTGGACACCACGCGCGGCAAGCTGGCGCACGACCGTATTCTGCATGAATTCGGCGAACATCGCCATGATGTTTTACTGGGCACCCAGATGATCGCCAAGGGGCTGGACTTTCACAAGGTCACGCTCGTGGGGGTGATCTCCGCCGACACCACGCTGCTGCGACCGGATTTTCGCGCCGGAGAACGCACCTTCCAGTTGCTCACCCAGGTGGCCGGTCGCGCCGGCCGGCGCAATCTGCCCGGCGAAGTCATCATTCAAACCTATTCGCCCACGGATTTCTGCCTGCTCTGCGCGCAGCAGCATGATTTCCATCAATTCTATGCCGGCGAGATGCAACACCGCCAGGCGCTGAAATATCCGCCCTTCTCGCGGCTGGCGGTGGTGGTGTTTCGCCACAAGGATGAAACACGCGTGCGGGGCGTGGCGGAGGATTTTGCCGGCCTGCTGCGGCACTCCAAAACCCCGATGCTGGTTTATGGCCCGACCCCGGCGCCACTGCGGCGAATGCAGGATGAATTCCGCTGGCAGGTGATGATCAAGAGTGATCTCGTGCACGACCCGGGGGCACGCCTGCTGCGGGCAACTTTGAGCCGGGTATACACCTTTTTCTACAAAGCCCAGGTGCGCCGGCGGATGCGGGTCCAGGTTGACATCGACCCGGTCGCGTTGATGTAAAGATTGGACTTGTATCGGCTGAAGCGGAATGTTATATTGCGACACTTTTCAACCAAAACAAGGCCGGCCTTTGTTTCAACCCGTTCCGGCTTGGCGCCGCCTGCCAGGTCCGCTTTCAACGATTGGTGGATAAACGCGCATGCGCTATGGCTTGATCTCTGACATTCACGGCAATCTCGAAGCGCTGGAAACCGTGCTGGCGGAGCTCGAGCAGGAAAAGGTCGATGCCATCCTGTGTCTCGGCGACATCGTGGGCTACGGCCCCAACCCCGATGAGTGCGTCAAGCTGGTGCAAGCGCACGCCGCGGTCTGCCTGAAGGGCAATCATGATGAAGCCAGCCTGGACGACACCGACCTGAGCTTCTTCAACTACGTGGCGCGTGAGGCCATCGAATGGACCAGCGCGCAGCTCAGCGCCGAGGCCAAGCAGTTTTTGCGGCGCCTGCCCTACACCCATGAATTCGAAGATTACCTGCTGGTCCATGCCTCGCCCTTCGAGCCGCATGAGTGGAACTACATCACTTCCTGGGAGGGTGCCGAGCAGAGCTTTCAAGCGTTCCATCAGCGCGCTTGTTTTGTCGGACATTCGCATTCCCCGCTGGTGGTCAGCCGTGACCGTTTTGGCGCGATGCAACTGCTGCAGACCTATCCGCTGAAGTTCGAGGAGCAGCACCGCTATCTGGTCAATGTCGGCAGCGTCGGCCAGCCGCGCGACTCCAACCCGGCGGCCGCCTTTGGCATTTTGGACACCGGCAAGAGAGAGTACAGTCTGCGCCGCGCGCTTTATCCCGTGAGCGAAACCCAGAAGAAGATTCGCGCCGCAGGCCTGCCGGGCTTTTTGGCGGATCGGCTGGCGGAGGGGAGATAAGCGGTTCGTGATCTGATTTATATTGGAGAACAAATATGATCAACCCTCATCTTTTTTAGCCAATGCCATTCGTGTTTTGTTGTGGTGCAGCTTGGCAATCGAGCTTGCTGCACAAGACTCAGCCCAAAGCGGTAAACAACTCGCGTTTCGAAAAGTCGATGTTCCCATCGAAGGCGAATACATTGATGCGGTTTTTTATTCTGACTCTTTATCACAAGCGCTGCGGCCCAAGATCATTATCAGAGAAGAAAGCGTCGATTTCATGACGCGTGAGGGCGCGCTCCAGCATCGTGTCATCACACGCACCGGGCGCTACGCCATGATGGCCGCGAATGGCAAGTTCATTGGTTTTTATAATCTCGATCGTTTTATTGTGTACAAAGACACGGGAGAATTGTTATGGCAAGATACGCCACCCGAGGAGGGCAGCGAAGATGTGCCCGAGCGGGGGTATAGAATTTCTTCTCAAGGCAATGTGTGCACCCTGCTGCGACACAAAGGAAGTATCATTTTCCATAGCCAGCACGGCGCAGTGCTGGCCGAATACGCTATTACCGACGGAATGTCTCGCACTCTCGAAGGAGAGTGGTCGCCCGATGGGCAGTATTTCCTTGCCTATCATGGCATGAGGATCACGCAGTTGCATCTTTTTGATGCAAGAGGCGCAAAACTGTGGAACAGGAGCCTGGAGCAAAAATATGTTGTTGAAGTTGAATTTTCTCCGCAGTCGAAGTGGATATTTTTAGGGTATCATGATCTTTCCAATCGAACTTCCGGAAACGCAATTTTAACGACGCTTAATGGTTCTATTGTTCATGATTGGAGTCATGTCGGCCTTTTGCCCCCGTTTGTTCATGGTTGGAGCCACGCCGCATTATTGTCCCCGTTCTTTTCGGTTGATGAGAGATATGCCCTGGCACAAGGCAACTATCAGAAGGAGCGGCCGGATCAACAATTGGTATTGTTTGATATTCAAACCGGCGCAAAGCAATTTGAAATTCTCTGGCCCAAGCACATCATTGACTACACTGTTTTCTCCAACGCCGGAACGATCTATATTTTACAAGATTCTGAAGTAATCAAATTGGACATGAGTGGTGCCATGGTGGGAAAAATTGATTTCGGACATTTGGGGCTTTCACGAGATCGGTTGCGAATTGACGATGGATCAACTGCGGATCGAGTACTCATTCGCAGCCATCAGCGTTTTCTAATTCTGAATGAGGGCGAGTGAAGTGAAGAGAAAATGATAAAAGCGACTCTCTTTTGAAAAAGGCTAAAACGCATGATTCAAATTCACTACTCGCAGCCGGTTTTCAGAACATTCTTTCTGCTGGCTTTTTGCATGATGACGCTCACGATGTGCGCAGTTTCTCAAGCGCAGATCTGCCCTTCGCAGTCGTATCAATGGCCGGTTGTTCCCGGCGGAAATACGCAGTAACGGTTAAATTCCACTTTTATGGAATATCGCGCCGGACATTTTCACGATGGCATCGACATCCAGGCTGATTCCGGAACCTCGGTAATCACCTGCAGTGACAACATGATGGTACTAAGTATTGACACGGTTAATACCTATCAGGGGCATCCAGATAAAGCAGTATTTGTTCAGGAATTGGATGCCCCTTACAGGATGTTTTTCTATGATCACTTGCAATCAATAGCCACAGGGCTGAATGTCAACTCAATTTTAGGCGCCGCAGGTGATGAAATCGGCATTACAAATTTCAGGAATCATCTTCATTTTAATGAAGGTGACGACAACCAAGAAGTCCACCCGCTACGCGACAACGAGTCCCTATGCAGCTTTTCCGACACGACAAGACCCCAAATTACAAATTTTCGCGTCCACAAAGAGGGGCAGTATGGTTGCGATGGCCAAATGCCAAAAGATGATGCCGGAATATACAATGTTACCGGCAGGGTGGATTTCCTTGTGAAGGCGAACGACATCATCTCCGGCCCCGGGGGCTCGAACACCGGACTTTTCGGTGTCGAGTATGAAATTTGGGACTCAACGCCAACCAAGCTGGCCGGTAACAGCATCTATTTTGACACAACATGGGTAGAAAATCAGCAC